>DVIP01000053.1 GCA_018711225.1 Candidatus Cryptobacteroides intestinipullorum
CGGTGAAATTAGGTAACTTGTAAGGTAACTTGTAAAACTATAAGATGCGACTGAATGCGATAGAATGCGGTTTTTATACAACAAGCCCCACCTAAAGTTTTACTTTAAGTGGGGCTTGTAATTAACTAACAATCAGTTGGTTATACATCAGTATTCTTCCTCGTTAAAAAAGAAATCATCCTTGGTGGGATAGTCTGGCCAGATATCCTCTATGCTTTCATATATTTCTCCGTCGTCTTCAAGTTCTTCAAGATTCTCAACTACCTCGAGAGGCGCTCCGGAACGTGTGGCATAGTCGATTAGTTCCTCTTTAGTAGCAGGCCAAGGAGCATCTTCAAGCCTATACGCAAGTTCAAGTGTCCAATACATAGTTAAATCTGTTTTTATATCGTTTATTTTCAGGTATTTGCGAATATTAAAAATTCTCTTTTCCACAAACAGGACGCAAATATATACAAAAAAAATATAACATGGATTCTTTTTGCTAATTTTGCATCCGGATTGGAGTGAAACAATTTGCATACCAGACAATAAAGAATTGTGAAATGGCATATTCGAAAGAAGAAAGATACACCGGAAACACCACGGAACTCATAGCCTCGCACTACAGGGAAATATTGAAACTTATTGGAGAAGATCCTGACCGGGAAGGCCTGCTCAAGACTCCGGAAAGAGTGGCGAAAGCCCTGCAGTTCCTTACCCAGGGCTACGGACAGGACGGTTCGGAAATAATCAGCAGCGCGATATTCAAGGAAGAATACAAGCAGATGGTATTGGTAAAAGACATCGAACTCTACTCCACATGCGAGCACCACATCATGCCGTTTATCGGCAAAGCCCACGTGGCCTATATCCCTGACGGCTATATCACGGGACTCAGCAAGATAGCCAGGGTCGTGGAAACATACGCCCGGAGACTGCAGGTGCAGGAACGCCTTACCGTCCAGATCAGAGACTGCATACAGCAGACCCTGCATCCTCTGGGAGTGGCCGTAGTCATAGAAGCGGCGCATACGTGCATGCAGATACGCGGAGTTCAGAAAGCGAACGCCATAACCACCACATCCGCATTCTCTGGAGTATTCCTGAAAGACGAAAGGACGAGAAACGAATTTCTGAACCTCATAAAAGGCTGACACGAACACCGGCAACACCTATGAACCTTCGAAAAATCCTTGTTTTCACCGCAATAACCGCAGTCCCGGCAGGACTTCCGGTATCAGGCAATGCCGCTCCGGAAAAACAGGACAGTCTCGCAGTTCAGGAACGGACCGGAATCATAGAAGAATCCGTCATTTCGTCAAGCAGGGACACAAGACAAATCGAAGGTGTGATGTCCGGAAATCTCAGGCTGAATGCCGAAAACTTCTCCGGACTTCCGAAATTTCTGGGCACAAACGACATACTCAAAACACTCCAGCTGATACCGGGAGTACAGACATCGGGAGAACTCGATTCCGGAATATACATCAGAGGTAGCGACCCCGGCCAGACCCTCGTCATGCTTGACGGTGCGACGATCTATGCCCCCCATCATGGAATCATCGCATGCAACCGCCATAAATACGGCTGCAGCCATTAACAGAAATGTTTTTTTCATAGAATATAAAAAAATAAAGTTTGCCGTTTTTCACACATTATGCTACATAATATAGCATAAAATGCTGTAACAGCAAACCTTATCCGATACCCGGCATTATATCAGACCGGAGGCTATTTCAGGTAAGCATCCGCTATAACCTGCTCACTGCGTGAAATGAAATCGTACAGTTCCTTTCCTTTCAGCATTCCGTTGGAAAGAAGGGCAAGATCGGTAACCTGCTTCAGTATCTCGTTTCCTGCAGCAAACTCTTTCAGTTCGGCATTGCGAGCATTCACAGCCTCGTCTTTCCTGGCCTGCGCCTCTTTCTTCTGGTCTTCGGTAGCGTCCTTCGGCAATTCTGCTACCGGATCCACGGTCTCTTTTCCTGCGAAAGCTTCCGCCTTTGCCGCCATCACTTTCAGAATCAGAGGATTCTGCATATTCACCGTAATATTGTAGGATTCCGGCATCTCGCTGTAGAAATTCATTCCGCCGCCCAATGATGACATGTCCCGGTAACGTCTCATGAACTCAGACTGTGTTATCAGAATAGGAGCGGCATTCTCTCCCAGATTCTCTTCCGTGACATAATAATTGTTTTCTGCCGGAAGAAGGCTTCTGAATATGGCATCCAGATCGGATTTGTCCTGTTCGCTCATTTCCGGACGGATGCGCTCCTCCTTCGGTATAAGATTGTCAATATTGTCAGAATCCACTCTGGCGAAACGGCTGTTTTCCACCTTGGTCTCCAGCAGATTCACGAAATGCGCATCCAGCTGGCAGTCCATCAGGAGCACATCGTAACCCTTCTTCTTCGCAGCCTCGACATACGGGTACTGAGCCACGGCATCCGTAGCGTAAAGGAAGACGACTTTCTTATCCTTGTCCGTCTGTTCGCTTTCGATAGCCTTCCTGTAATCGTCTATACTGAAATACTTGTTGTCAGTATTCTTGAGCAGGCAGAACTTCATGGCCCTTTCGCAGAACTTTTCGTCAGACAGCATGCCGTACTCGATGAACAGTTTCAGATTGTCCCATTTGCTTTCAAGCGCCTCCCTCTCGTTCTTGAATATCTCTTCAAGCCTGTCGGCCACCTTCCTAGTGATATAGCCGGAAATCTTCTTCACATTGGCATCGCTCTGAAGATAACTTCTGGAAACATTCAGAGGAATGTCCGGAGAGTCTATGACACCATGCAGGAGTGTCAGGAAGTCAGGAACGATGTTCTCTACGGAATCCGTCACGAACATCTGGTTGCAGTAAAGCTGTATCTTGTTTCGTGTCAGCTCCATCCTGTCCTTGATCTTCGGGAAGTACAGAATACCCGTCAGATGGAACGGATAGTCCACGTTAAGATGGATATAGAACAACGGTTCCTCCTGCATCGGATAAAGCGCCTTGTAGAAATCCATATAGTCCTTCTCTTTCAGATCGGAAGGTTTTCTGGTCCAGAGAGGTTCCGTTTTATTGACTATATTGTCCTTGTCAGTATCGACATATTTGCCGTCCTTCCATTCCTGCTCCTTGCCGAAAACGATAGGGACAGGCATGAACTTGCAGTATTTGTCGAGAAGATACTGTATCTTTCCCTTTTCCGCGAACTCTTTTTCCTCTTCGCCGATGTAAAGGGTGATGACAGAACCCCTGTCCGTCTTGTCGCTCTCCGAAATCTCGTATTCAGGACTTCCGTCACAAGACCATCTGACAGCCTTGGCACCGTCTTTCCAGGACAATGTATCAATAGTCACCTTGTCGGCCACCATGAAGGCCGAATAGAATCCCAGACCGAAATGTCCTATGATGCTGCTTATCTGGTCCTTGTATTTTTCGAGAAATTCACCTGCACTTGAAAATGCTATCTGGTTGATATACTTGTCTACTTCCTCCTCTGTCATTCCTATGCCCCGGTCGATGATCTTCAGTGTCCTGGCATCGGCGTCAAGTTCGACCCTGACGGAAAGATCTCCGAGTTCTCCCTTGAAATCGCCAGAAGAGGCCAGTGCCTTCATCTTCTGCGTGGCATCCACTGCGTTGGCGATCAGCTCCCTGAGGAAAATCTCGTGATCAGAGTACAGAAATTTCTTGATTACCGGGAAAATATTCTCGGTAGTTACTCCAATAGTACCTTTATTTGTATTTGCCATAATCGAATATATTTTACGATTTCTTCGAAATCTCTTTCCTTTTTCATGCTCGAGCCCTTTCAAGTCAAAATCCGTTCCCCCGGGAATATACTGACAAAAAGTCAGTCCGCCCGTCACTCCAGGCTCACATCATAAAGGACATTGTCCGGAGTATATGTTATGCTGCAATAGTCCAGCATGTTGCCATCCCTGTAGATTGTAACGCCGAAGCTGCCTTCTGTCAGCCTCATGGCATACCCGAAGAAGGCGCTGTAATTGTCCGACACGCCCATATCCTTGTGATGGCGGAGTTCAAGCCCGTCCTCCGAAGTGCCGCACACGGATTCATAGCCGCCATCCTCCGTCGTACGGCCGGAAGCAGTGACCCTGTAGCCAGAATATCCGTCCCCGTCACCTGTATATTTCACCACAATCTGCTCGTCGTCATACTCTACGGATATCCCGTCACATACCCTGGACACGATCATCCACGTATCGCTGCCTATGCACCTTATGCGATAATCCTCCTGGCCTCGGAAATAGTATGGGTCCGCGAAATATTGGGACGTCAGCGACACTGTCCACTCCGAACCGGTCTCGCCGAATCTCTGTCCATAGGAATAGACGTTGGCACAATCCGGAAGGTTGATCGAATTGCGGTCAATATGCCTGATACCTCCAGGAAAGACTGAATTTATGTCAAAATCCTCCCTTTCAGAATCATCAAGGGAAAGATATGCCTCCGCCTCGCGTGCGATAATTACGGCCGACGCCGGACGCATGACATATTCCACCTCGACGATATCCTCCGAATAATGAATTATACTGTACTTGTCACGGTAGCTGCCGCTCCCGGTATCGACCATACACGAGACGGCCGGAACAAGCAGCAGCATCAATGCCGGAATACGTAAAAATCTGTTCATGACAACACTCCCAAAGAATTACAAATAAAACACTGTCTTCCTGCCGGCAGGCGGAATTTCACTCAGAAACGCACGCCGACACCTGCCATTCCGCCAAGGAATTGCGTACCGATGCCTGCCTCGGCAAAACCATAGACCCTGCGCCCGACGGATATTCCCACAGGGGTCACCTGCACCACAGGATACAGCATAAGGTCCGTATATCCGAAATCCCTCTCCGTCATGCTGCCGAGCGTCAGTCCGAGGCCTATTGCAGAATACATGCGTACCATATCCCTGTTCAGCCAGTTGAATCTTGCCTCCGGGACAATGGAGACAGAGATACCGCTGTTCTGCCCTGCCCTGCGCCCGGTCATGGGATCATAGACATTCTGGAAAATACCGTTGAACCCGAGACCTACAGTCAGCGCAAACCATCGTTTGAAATTGATGTCGAACTCCGCGGATATCAGTCCGGTCATGTACGCCGGACCACGGTAATCCCTGTATATGTCCTCCATGGAAGACGGGATATAATAATTCATGTCATTATATTTCATGAAAAGCGGGAAACTGTCGAAAAAGAACAGGCCGTCCGCTAGCGGATAACCTCCCCAGCCGATTCTTATCTCATAATCATAGATTCCGGCACCCTTGTCCTTGCCGTCCGGAGTCCTGGCACAGCTTTCCGCACCCGGCAGGAATCCGGCCACCGAAAAGAAGAGCAGGAACAAAGCAGCAAATACTACAAAACGTCTTGACATAACTTATCCTATAATATAATCGACCGATCTGTCATAAATCCTGTCAAAAGGAAGGCATCTCACCGTGGTCACGCCTCTGACAATGGATACACTGTCATCGGAGAACTCCACGTCGAACTCGTCGGTAAAACCGTCAGGTTCGGAATACACATAATGCAGACAGCCTTCCGAAGCCTGGTATGCAGTGTCCGAAACAGATACGGAACGTCTTCTGGCAGGTTTGCCTGAAACGGAAGATATACTGCATGAATAAGCCTGGAAAGGACAGGCTATGCTGCATTCATCCATCACGATCCATCCATCTTCGCACCTTACTGTCGCCCCGGCAGTCAGGACATCCGTATCCGTCGGCACGGAACCTTCACCGTCCTCATACCTCAACGTGATCCGGAAGGCCCTGCCGTCATCAGTCACGGAATAAATCCCGTTCCGGACACCTCCATCCAAATAGTACGAATGTCTGTACATATCCACAGAAAAGGTGCCGTCATCCTCCAGGGATATGCTGCCATGGCCCGGGATGTCGGCATACTCATAGAACAGGCAGCTGTCCCAGTCCAGACTGATCCCGAAGTAGGACTCTGCAAAAGCTTCGGCCGCCTCCCTGTCTTCACGCAACTCCTGGTATCCGCTGAAAAAATCGGCAAGTTCGGCCACCATGAACAGCTCATTGACATAGGCCCGGTATGTATCCTGGGCCACAATATATCCCGGCTCCTGGACATATTCCTTGTCATCATATATCTTGCATGACATAAGGCACAGGGATGCCGCCGCCATTACCATATATCTGTAAGTCTTCCTCATAATCCGAATCATATTAATATTCCATACGCCCGGCTGCATTCCGGTCAGAACCTGTACCCTATTCCTGCCGCTGCTCCGCTGAAATAATGCCCGATACCTATCTCGGCAAATCCGAAAAGGCGTCTTCCGAACTGCACACCGAGAGGCGTGAACTGGAAGGCGGTCACAATGTCATGGATCCTTGTCCCTTGTCCGAGACCGTTTACAGGATCGTTGTAGCCGTATTTGTAAGAGAGTCCGAGGCCGAGATATGAATACAGTCTTACAGCAGGTCTGTTGTACCAGCTGACCTTGAAAGATGCCATTGCAGAAAGATAAGAATCAAGGCTTTCCGCCACTTTCACGTCGCCTTCCCTGCTGAAACGGTCTATCCATCCGGACTCGTAGAAGACATTCGTCTGGATTGCGAGGACCTTCGTGAAGTTATAGGTATACCCCAGCGACCATATGCCGGAAACATATTCACGCTCATAATACCGGGAACTTTCATATATACCCGGGAAAGAAAAGTGGTCAAACGGAGATTTATGGTCATAGCCGAATGAATATCTGCCGGGAACAATTCCCGTAGACACCTGGAATTCATGATGTTTCAGCACGAATTCCTGTCTGCCGGCAACATCGGCGGCATTCACGGCAAGCGGCAGAAGCATCAAAACATACAAAACAAGTCCGAATCTTCCCATAACTGAAAAACTTCGGACTTAAAGATGCGAAATCGTATTGTATCGTTGCAGGATGTCACTGATACAGGAAGCGTCTGATACTCATCTTCGGAGTCTTCTCGAAAGGTTGTTCCTGAGGCTCAAGCTTCGACAGCCTGCTGTAGGCCGGCAGATCCTTGTTGACATCAGCAAGAATTGACCTGAGGCAGCTGTCCGCGGCAGCCTCGTCAAGGCCGTCCGCCGCCATCCTGTCACTGTCCATATATACCAGTCCGACAAGCCTGGAAGCCCTGTCCACCACCACGGATTCGACCACATAAGGCTGGTTGTTCAGCAAGGCCTCGATTTCTTCCGGATATATGTTCTGTCCGTTGGAAGACAATATCATGTTCTTGCTCCGTCCACGTATGAAGATATTCCCGGCCTTGTCGATCACGCCGAGATCGCCTGTCCTCAGCCAGCCGTCCGCAGTAAAGGCGGCAGCACTCGCTTCCGGATTCTTGTAATATCCGGCCATGACATTGACACCCTTCACCTGTATTTCTCCCACAATATCAGACGGGGATGCAGAATCTATACGCACATCTATCCTGTCTACCTTCCGTCCGCATGAACGCGGCACGAACTTCTGCCACGGAGCATAGCCGAAAAGCGGCGCACCCTCCGTCATGCCGTAGCCGACGGTGAACGGCAGGCGGAACTTCATGAACCACGACTCCACCTCCGGATTGAGTGCGGCTCCGCCCATTATGAGAGAACGCACTTGTCCGCCGAACGCAGACATCAGTTTCTCCCTTATTTTCCTGAATATGATACTGTTTACTACAGGCACATGCACCAGTACCTTCATCAGCGGCTTCCTGAGCACAGGCTGTACGGAACTCTTGAATATCTTCTCCATGACCAGAGGTACCGTGATGACGAGATACGGCTTCAGTTCCGCCATCGCGCCAAGCAGGAGGGCCGGAGTAGGGGTCTTGCCCAGGAAATTGACTGTGACACCGCCGCACAGAGGGTAAAGGAATTCGAACACCATACCGTACATATGCGCCATGGGAAGCATGGATACGATATTCTCCCCGGGGCTGCACGGCATATTCTCAAGTCCGAACTCGATATTCGAGCTCAGTGCGTCATATCTGATCATCACGCCCTTCGGAGCACTCGTGGTCCCGGACGTATAGTTTATCAGGGCGATATCGCCGCCATTGTCAGACGGATAGGATACATCGGCGACTGAAAATCCGTCGGGATACATGGAAGAGAAGATGGAAGACGCCTTTCCGAACGCTTCACTTACCTTCCCGTCCCGGCAGTAGAGCATGCTGAAATCGCCCACGGATACTGCTGCCTGGAGAAGCGGCATCTTAGCGGCATCAAGCTTCTTCCACAAATCAGTGTCGGTAAATAGGAGCTTGCTCTCGGAATGGTCCACAAGGGCGTTGATACTTTCCGGATGGAAGTCGGCGAGAATCGGCACAGTCACCGCACCGTATGTGTTGGCGGCAAGGAAGCATACCGCCCATCTCGCGGAATTCCTGGCACATACGGCAATCTTGTCGCCTTTCTGTATCCCGGCCTCCCTGAAAAAAATATGGAACTTCTCAATATAGGCGGCTGTCTCACCGAAAGTGAACGACTCCCCTTTGAAATTACTCAATGCCTTCCCGTCCCAATGAGACTTGACAATATTTTCCAGACGTGACAGATAATGTTTCATAATGAAATGAATTTGCGCAGATGACCGGCAGCATGCCAGGAATCATCCGCCTGTCCACCAAAGATACCTCTTTTAGACAAAAAGACCAAATCGTACACAGGAACTGCAGGAACTACAGAACTGCAGCAACTGCAGACACGGAACACTTCTGTGCACTTGCCGGCTATTCACTATCTTTGCATATCTTGCTTGACGTAAAATCAATGAAATAACAGCAATGCAAATGAACGGGGACATCATCACTATCCGGCCAGAGACCGGAAATGACTTCGGGGAAATCTCGGAAGTGGTAAGGCTTGCATTCCGCGACATGCCAGAAAGTGACCATACGGAACACCTGCTTGTCACCCGCCTCCGTCAGTCAGAAGCATACGTGCCTGACTTGTCGCTTGTGGCGGAAGACAGTAACGGAAAGATTGTCGGACATATCATGCTCTCAGAAGTCAAGGTCATCTCCGGAGACGGCTCCAGGACCCTGCTGTCTGTAGCGCCGCTTTCCGTGCTTCCCGGATATCAGAGACAAGGAATCGGCGGAATGCTTGTGCGGGAGGCGCATGCCAGGGCTTCAAAAGCCGGCTATACGGGCTCGGTACTGCTCGGACACAAGGACTATTACCCGAGATTCGGATACAGAAGAGCATCCGCATACGGAATATCCTTTCCTTTTGATGCTCCGGACGAGTGCTGCATGGCTGCCGAATTGACTGAAGGCGGACTGGACTGCATCCACGGCGTGGTGAAGTATCCTGACGCCTTCCTCCTGGAATAGGCCGAGTATATGCGATTCTGCATATTTCCTGCTGTAATCCCGCAGATTTTCAGTATCTTTGGAAAGATGTGCAATTTAAATGCAGGCTTATGAGAAAGCAACTGATAGTAGCGCTTGTCTATGATTTCGACGGGACACTTTCGCCGGGGAACATGCAGGAATTCGGATTCATCCAGGCCATCGGCAAGACACCCGAAGAGTTCTGGAAAATGAGTGACGAAATAGCGAAAGGACAGGACGCAAGCAACATTCTGGCCTATATGAAACTCATGTTCGATGAAGCAAGGAAAGCGGACATTACGCTCAGACGCGAGGATTTCAGGAAATTCGGGGAAAAAATAGAACTTTTCCCCGGAGTCCTCCAATGGTTCCGTCTGATAAACGCCTACGGAAAAGAGCACGGTGTCAGGATCGAGCACTATATAAATTCATCCGGACTTGCAGAAATGATAGAAGGCTCGGCAATAGCAAAAGAATTCAAGCGGATTTTCGCCTGCTCCTTCCTCTATAACGCGGACGGTGAGGCAGAATGGCCCGGTGTCGCAGTCGACTATACGGCCAAGACCCAGTTCCTGTTCAAGATCAACAAAGGCATTCTGAGCATACGGGACAACAAAAGGGTGAACGAAAGCCAGCTTGAGGAAAACAAGAGGATCCCTTTCCCGTCAATGATATATTTCGGTGACGGGGAAACCGATGTGCCCTGCATGAAAATCGTCAAGATGTTCGGAGGAAACTCCATCGCCGTCTACGATCCCAAGGCGGAAAGGAAAAAACATATAGCCAGAAAACTTCTCCGGCAGCAGAGGGTGAATTTCATCTGCCCGGCGAATTATGAGAAGGAGAGCAAAATGTACAAGGTCGTATGTGCAATCATCGACAAGATCAAGGCGGAATACGAACTCGCGAAACTGGCTGAAACGAAATAGGGTTTCAGGCTCCAGCCCCGGCCTTCCACAACATGTCGTTGTTCTCCAGAAGTTTCTCTATGGCAGCGACATGCTTTTTCTCTATCCTGAGAGACTGCAGCTGTTCAATCTGAGCGAGCGAATGCAGGTCCGTACCCAGATAAGTGTAGAGTCCTGCTTCAAGTATGGCTTCGGCCTTGACCTTGGCAGTATTGCCGTAGAAACCGCCGAGAGACAGGATATTCAGCTGAAGAGAAGTATCTATGTCCACGATGGACCTGATTTCCACCAGGCTCCGTGAATAATAGCTGTATCTTTCAGGATGCGCCAGAACAGGATGAAGTCCGACTGCATTCAGGTGGAATACAAAATCCCTGATATTCTGGGATTCGTATGCATATGACATTTCGACCAGAATCCGGTCTCCGGGAAGAGTAAGGCAAGTGCCTATACTGTCCCTCCCGAACAGTTTCTCTATGCCCTGGTAAATCATGTGTTCGCCTGCCGGATATGTCTCCACACCGGCAGCCGAAAACTTGTCTGATATCTCAGAATATGCGGCCCTTATATTTTCCGGAGTATTTTCCGGGTAAAGTTCGGGGAAAATATGCGGAGTCAGGAAACTGTGCTCAAGGCCTGTCGCATGAAGGAGTTCCAGTGCCTTGACGGACTTGTCTTCAGACTTGAAACCGTCATCCACCCCGGGCAGAAGATGGCAGTGGATGTCGGTCCTGAAATCCATCTCCAGAAACTTTGAATATGATTTGAAAGGCCACATGAGTACAGTCTATTTTTTATTGTCCGTACCGTAACCATATCCATAACCATAGCCATAACCGCCGTATTTGCCGTACAACTTGGTTTTAGGATTGATTCCGTTGATTATAATCGAGATATTCTTGAGTCTTCCGCTTTCGGAAGCGAAATTGATTTCGTCAATGAACCTCAGGTCGGAAGTCCCGCACCTTACCACATACAGGTTGGCATCCACATAATTGTTTACTACCAGCGGATCGGATATGATGATATAAGGAGCGCTGTCGCAGATTATATAATCATATTTGTCCCTCATGGAGGATATGAGTTCCTCCATCCTCTTGCCCGAAAGAAGTTCGTTCGGATTCGGCGGCATCGTTCCTCTCAGTATGACATCCAGATTAGGATTGAGCAGCCCCGGCCTGAGCACCTCTTCCAGAGTGTAGTTTCCGCTCAGATACGTAGCCAGTCCCTTGCTGCTTTTCTGCACATTGAACTTCTTGTAGTCGAATCCGTTCCTCAAGTCTGTCTCTATGAAAAGCACCTTCTTGCCGGCAAAAGCCAGTGTCAGAGCCATGTTCGTAGCCACCGTGGACTTACCTTCACCTGATACGGAAGAGGTGACCTGGAACACCTTGCCCGGCATGAAACCGAGATTGGCCCTCACGGCACGGAATGTTTCGGTAAGCAAGTCTCTGCTGCCCTGTACTACCAGGGATGTCTCGCTGCCCGGAATGTAGCCGACTATAGGGAGCGAAGTCCTGTCCTGGACATCCTTTATGTCTGAAACCTTCCTCTTGAGCATGTTCCTGAGGAAAAACACTCCCGGAGGCATGACAAGTCCCGCTATGAAACAGAATGCGTATATCAGCAGGGACTGGGGTGACGACGGTTTGTCAGGGCCGTCGGCCGGCTCCACTATCCTTGCATTATCGGTCTGGGCATACAGAGAAATGAGCGCTTCCTCCTTCTTCTGTCTCAAAAGGACATAAAGAGGCTCCACTATCATCTGCTGCCTTTCTATCTTGGCTATATCGAACTGCTGGTTAGGAATTTCAGACATCTTCGCCTTGTCATCCTCGGACTCCTTCAGCACGACATCGTACTGGTACTGGTATGAATCCCTGAGCTGGTCTATGGACAGGAGCACTGCCTTTCTCATGTCGAGAACCTGGTTTGTGAGCGCAGCTACCCTCGGGTTGGTCTCGGACGCACCCAGCATCAGCCTGCGGCGTTCTATAACCACTTCATTGTACTCGTTTATCAGGTTTGTCAGACCGGTATCTTCGATGCCGATATTCGATGGCAGAAGGCTGAATTCATTGTTTTCCTTTGAGATATACTCCTTTATCATATCCATGAACTGGAGCTGTATGCCGATCTGGGTTAATCTGGCATCGGTCTCTGTCCCCTTCTTGATTATCGCTTCAGACTGCAGGGCAAAATCCACCAGGGCATTGCCTGCCTTGTATGACTTGGCCTCGGACTCGATATCCCCGAGCTGGGACTCCAGGCCGGCAAGACGTTCGTCGATAAATTCAAGCGTATTGGAAGTGGAAAGCGACATGTACGCCTTCGTGTCCTCATTGTACCGGGCAATAAGATGGTTCAGTATGTCGTCGGCCCTGAACGGGATATTGTCCTTTATCGTCAGGGTTATGACACTCGAACGCTCCCTGTAGTCAGTGGTTCCTGCCGAGAGATTGGTCGAATAATACTTGGCCATTTTCTTGGGTGATATGAACACGACCTTGTATTTCCCCGGCTCGAGCAGTCCGGCATACGCATCCGATCCGGAAAGGACAACGACATTGTTGTCCGGAAGGTTTACGGCATCACCGAAATTGTATTTCCGGCCTTTGAATTCCTTGAGTACCGGATTCTTGGCGTCTTCCTTGTCCGACACGAAAGAAAGCTTCCTTATGGTATAGGACAGGGTATCCTTGCTGACCTCAATGTCCATGACTATGGAAGGATACTTGTTCTTCGTGCTGCCGGACAGGAGGGAAAATTCCAGAGGCGAGACCTTGTATATCTCTTCGCTGCGCATCAGGCCGTGTTTCCGGAAATATCTGACGTTCAGTGAAAGATCCTCGACAACGCTCTGCATGAGAGGCCTGGATTTCAGAATATAGATTTCGTTCTGCACCAGACCGTTGGCTTTCATGCCCGTAATATCTGACAGTATCTGCAGCTCGGAACCCATACCGCCTGTCATGCGGTCATTCGCAATCAGCAGAGTGGCCGACCTCGTGTATTCAGGCGTTGCAATCTTCAAATAGATATAACCGGCTGCCAGGAAGGCAACGACAGATGCGACTATCCAATATTTAAGATCCCAAATCACATCCACGATATACCTCAGGTCTATCGAATCGTCCTCTCTCTCCCTGCTCCTGTTGTAGTCTGTTTTTATGTCTTTTTCCATATCGGGAAATAATCTTATAAAGTATTATATTTCATGTAATCCCGCAGGTTTTTACCTGCCGGCAAGAGTAACCACGCTCAATATTACGGAGACCACTGACATGAATGTGGTGACTCCGGACAATATGGTGCTCCACAGAGGCGTCGTCGTCGCAGTAGCCACTCTCGTAGGGCTGGCCGGGACATATATGACATCATTCTGCTGCAGATAGAAATAAGGGGAACTCAGGATGTCACTCGTCTTGAGATCTATCTTTATATGGGTATTCAGCCCGTTTTCATCCCTGATAAGTATGATTCCGTCCCTGCGTGCGGTCAGGTTCAGGTCACCGGCCATACCCAGGGCCTGGAGAATGGTTATACGCTCCGAAGTGACATTGTATGTACCCGGATTCTTGACCTCTCCCAGCACCGTAACCTTGAAATTGGCGAACGAGACATACACGACGGGGTCTTTCACCTCGTTTCTGAGTTCTTTTGTAAGATATTTTACAAGGTCCTGCCTCGTCATGCCCAGGACCTTTATCCGCCCCAGGACAGGAAAATCTATATAGCCGTCCTTGTCCACATGATATTGGAGCGTCGCATCTTCCGGAGAAGTCGAAGAATAAGTGGAGACTTCGCCAAGAGTCAGATTGTAAGGCTGTACGACAAGCTTGTCCGGACCTGAAACCACGATCTTCAGAATATCATCCCTCTTGATCACCGGCTCATAATTGGTCACTATCCTGTCTATTTCTGCCGTATCTATATCCTGGAAATAAAGAATCTGCTTGGTTGTAGTACAGCTGGCGGCAATCGCGCACACACACATGCAAGCCATCGACAGTTTAATCAAATTGCAATTCACGATATCATACTTTAAAATTCCACAACAATAAGCCGGGGAGACTGCAAAAATAGTCAAAATTAACCGAATAAAGAAATAATCAGCAATTATATCGCCCCGACGTCCAGACAGACGTCCGCCGCTCGCGCGGCTCCGGATGTCAGTAAACCTTGACTTTCAGTTTCGAATATGCCCTGTTAGCCTTGGCAAGTGCATCGGCCACAGTATCGGCCGTAGCCAGAATCACTCCGAGCCTTCTGTGTCCGGAAATCTCCGGCTTCCCGAATATCCTCAGCTGCACTCCCGGTTCTGACAGGACATTTTCCAGATTCCTGAATTCATATTCGCGCGTATTTCCCTCCACCACGACAGCTTTTGAGACCGACGGGCCAAGAAAACGCACCTCAGGGACAGGAAGCCCCAGAATTGCCCTGGCATGAAGGGCGAACTCGGACAAATCCTGGGATATCATGGTCACCATGCCGGTATCATGAGGACGCGGGGAAACCTCGCTGAATATGACATCATCCCCCTTTACGAAAAGCTCGACTCCGAAGATGCCGTAACCGCCCAGGGCGCCGGTGATTTTCCCGGCAATTTCCTGCGCCTTGAGCACGGCAGCCTCCGGCATTGGCTGCGGCTGCCAGGATTCCCTGTAGTCACCGTCCACCTGATGATGGCCTATAGGCTTGAGGAATGTCGTGCCTCCGCAATGCCGCACCGTCAGCAGGGTGATTTCGTAATCAAAGTCCACGAATCCCTCCACGATGACCTTCCCGCTGCCTGCGCGGCCGCCTTCCTGGGATATGTGCCATGCCGTATCAATATCCGACTCCGTACGGATGACACTCTGTCCGTGGCCGGACGAACTCATGACCGGCTTTACCACGCACGGCATCCCGATTTCTCTCACGGCCGCATCGAACTCTGCCCTGTCGGAAGCAAACATATACCTGGATGTCGGCAGCCCGAGTGTTTCGGCAGCAAGACGCCTGATTCCCTCCCTGTTCATGGTGAGAAAGGCGGCCTTGGCCGTAGGTATGACATTATAGCCTTCCTTTTCCAGTTCTACCAGAACATCTGTAGCTATGGCCTCGACTTCCGGAATGATGAAATCAGGATTTTCCTGCTCGATTATCTCCCTGAGAGCCCTGCCGTCCAGCATGGGTATCACATGAAACGAATTTGCCACCTGCATGGCCGGGGCGTTTTCGTATCTGTCCACAGCCACGACCTGCACACCGTATCTCTGGAGTTCGATGGCGACTTCCTTGCCGAGTTCTCCTGAACCGCACAGAAGCGCCTTTTTCCCGAATTTGGTAAAAGTAGTACCTATGTTTGCCATATCATATATTTTTTGCCGCCGTAAGAATAGATGCAATAAGGCATCTTTCCGTTCCGGACTATTTCCCGTATCTTTTCAAAATGTCCTGATAAGCGTCAATCCGCCTGTCCCTGAAGAAAGGCCAGCCCCTGCGGACATACTCCGTCCTGTCGAGGTCAACATCCACGACCTTGGCACCTTCCTCATCCGTGCCGAACTGTGCGAGTATCTCGCCCTGAGGTCCTGCAGCAAAGGAATTGCCCCAGAAATCAAGTCCCCGGGTATTTCCTGACGGGTCTTTTTCCTTCCCTGTCCTGTTCACCGTGATTACAGGAAGCCCGTTTGCCACCGCATGGCCGCGCTGCACCAGCTGCCACGCCTGGAACTGCAGTTCCTGCTCGAACGGGGAATCATTGGCCACACCGCCTATGGCTGTCGGATAAATCAGCATCTGCGCACCGTTCAGCGCCATGAGCCTGGCAGCTTCCGGATACCACTGGTCCCAGCATACGAGGACACCGAGTTTTCCGACAGAGGTCTCCACAGGATTGAAGCCCAGGTCTCCCGGAGTGAAATAGAACTTCTCATAATAGCCTGGATCATCAGGAATGTGCATCTTCCGGTACTTTCCGGCTATGCTTCCGTCCTTTTCGATGACTACCGCGGTATTGTGATATATGCCTGGAGCCCTGCGTTCGAACAGTGAAAGCACCAGCACAATACCGAGCTCCCTGGCCAGTGCGCCGAAAGTTTCCGTCGAAGGCCCCGGTATGGTTTCGGCCAGGTCACAAAGGGAGGCATCCTCCGTCTGGCAGAAATAAACGGAATTGTGAAGTTCCTGAAGCACCACCAGTTGCGCCCCGAGTTCCGCACATCCGCGGACACTCTTCTTCAGTTTTTCTATATTGGCCTGAATATCAGTCGAGCAGCTCTGCTGCACCATTCCTACTTTCAATAAATTCATATCTTCAATTATAATTGCCTGTCTTATTAAATCCGCATATCCGGTTTCATTGCATGAGAAACCGGAAAAAATCATCTGGATGTCCTGAGATATCCCTCAGGAAACTGCATCGTAATACAGTGAAGGGACCCGTGCCCTGACAGCAGCGGTCTGCAGTCCACTACCACGACCTCCCTGTCCGGGAAAACCTCCTGCAGTCTCGTTCTGGCGGTCTCGTCGCTTTCCTGCATGGCTCCTGGGACTATTACGCCTCCGTTCACGATAAGGAAATTGGCATACGACGCCGGAAGTCTGTAACCGTCCAGGAACATGGGTTCCGGAAGCGGGAGCGGCACCAGACGGTAAGGTTTCCCGTCCTTAGTCCTGAATCCCCTGAGCTGTTTTTCCATAGCCGCCAGCGAATCATAATCCGGACTGTCCGGGTCAGTGCACTGTGAGTACGCTATCGTATCAGGAGAACAGAACCTCGCCAGGATATCGACATGGCTGTCAGTATCATCTCCCGTGACAGAACCGTGGTCAAGCCACAATATCCTGTCCAGTCCGAAGGCACCTTTCAGTTCCTGTTCAATCTCTTCCTTCGTCAGATATTCGTTTCTGTTCAGGGAACACAGGCATTCTGAAGTAGTCAGAAGCGTGCCGCAGCCGTCGGAATCTATGCTTCCGCCCTCAAGGACATACGGTCTCATGTCCACTCCGATGACATCATCGTTGAAAGCTCCCTGAGTGAAGATATTCCGGGTAATCTGGTTGTCCAGATTGGACGCGAACTTGAGTCCCCATCCGTTGAACACGAAATCATAAAGATATTTTTCACCCCCGTCTCCATATACGGAAATACCGCCGTGGTCTCTGGCCCAGGTATCATTCAGAGGAGACTCGATGAACATTATCCTGTCCATGTCCAGAGAAATGCCGAGAGCGGCCTCCGCCCTCCTGATATCAGCTTCCGCCTCCATCCGGTCTCTACATACTATCATCAGCGGCTCGAACCTGAGAATCGCGTCCGCAACCCTGACATAACACTCGATCACGCTTTCGAGCATATACCATTCCGTATCCTTGTGCGGCCAGGTCAGCTGTATGCCGCTCTGATGTTCCCACTCTGCAGGTAATCTCATAATTATAATGTCTTACAATGTCGGTCCGGCCTGTCTCATGTACTGCACGCTTTCGAATGCCCTGCGGACTTTCCGAGGCAATCCGGGAAGACTTCCGAAAAATCAGGGCGGGACAGTATCCGGAAAGAAGGACAGCCCCGCCCCTCGAAAAGTTTACGTCCAAATCATAGTTAAGCATTTCGCGGACGCACCGCAAATATATGGATTAATTCAGAAGCAACGTAATTTTCAGGACAAAAAATTGATTCGCCCCGTCTGGCAGCACTTGTATTACCTGTTTCCGTACATTTCGTCGTAATATTTCATATAATCCCCGCTCGTCACGCTGTCCAGCCACTCCTGATTCTCAAGATACCAGCGCACTGTCCTGTCTATACCTTCCTCGAACTGCAGTGCCGGTTCCCAGCCCAGCTCTTTCTGCAGCTTCGTCGAGTCTATCGCGTATCTCAGGTCATGACCAGCCCTGTCCTTGACATACGTTATCAGGCCATCGTCCTCACCTTCCCGTCTGCCCAGCTGCCTGTCTACCGTCCGTATCAATGTCCGCACGATGTCTATGTTCTTCCACTCGTTGAACCCTCCTATATTATAGGTATCGCCTGGCCTGCCATTGTGGAAGATAAGGTCTATGGCTTTCGCATGGTCTTCCACATAGAGCCAGTCCCTCACGTTTTCTCCCTTCCCGTACACCGGAAGGGGCTTGCGGTGACGGATGTTGTTGATGAACAGTGGTATCAGCTTCTCCGGAAACTGGTATGGCCCGTAGTTGTTCGAGCAGTTCGTCACTATTGCAGGAAGCCCGTAGGTGTCATGGAACGACCTCACGAAATGGTCGCTTGATGCCTTCGATGCCGAATACGGACTGTGCGGACTGTACCTGGTACTCTCCCTGAAGAAATCTTCCCCATAGGCAAGATGATGTGTCCCTGATGAGGCTTTCGTCCTGAACGGCGGTTCCACTCCTTCCGGCCTGGTCATCGCAAGGGCTCCGTAAACCTCGTCTGTCGAGATGTGGTAGAACATTTTCCCTTCAAATCCTTCCGGTCGGCTTCCCCATACTTCCTTCGCCGACTGGAGCAGGCTCAGCGTCCCCATCACATTCGTCCTCGCGAACGTGAACGGGTCCAGGATGCTCCGGTCTACATGGCTTTCCGCAGCCAGATGGATGATTCCGTCCACACAGTTGCCTTCCATGATTCCCTTTATCCTTTCGTAGTCGCAGATATCGGCCCTGACGAACATGTAGTTCGGGCTGTTTCCGATATCTTTCAGATTCGCCAGATTCCCCGCATACGTCAGCTTGTCTACGTTGAGAATCCGGTATTCCGGGTATTTTTTCACGAACAGACGGACGACATGGCTCCCGATAAATCCCGAGCCGCCGGTTATCATTATTGTCCTTTTACTCATTCCTGTCGATTTTTTCCGGCATTTGACTCGAATTTACCCGCTGTGGTCATTGTCTGTCAGCGGGATACGTGGAAACAATCATTGGCCGGAGGCTTTATTATTATCCTTTATATTATTGTCCTTTATATTATTGTCCTTTATATTATTGTCAGGATATTGTCTTGGACACAGATATTATCCTGATTATTGTTCTGACTATTCATGAATATTGTCCTGAATATTTCCGGATTCAATCATGTGACATAGGCATTTTTTCAGAGAGTCACGCCAATACGGGATTTCAAGTCCGAATCGCTCCTTTATCTTCGTCTTGTCCAGAACCGAATAGGACGGACGTCTGACCTTGCTCGGAAATTCTTCGCTGTGGCACGGGATTATTCTGCATCCGGTGTGTCCGGAGTATTCCGCTACCGCCTTCGCGAAATCATACCAGCTGCATACGCCTTCGTTGCTGTAATGATAGATCCCGCTTCCGCAATACGGCCCTGTACCTGACCTTTTTCCCCAGTCTTCCATCACCGAGCTTATGGCTCCGGCCAAATCTCCGGCATAAGTCGGTGTCCCGGTCTGGTCGAAAACGACTTTCAGTTCCGGTTTCTCCGCCGTCAGCCTCAGCATCGTCTTGGCAAAGTTCTTCCCGTATTCGCTGTAAAGCCATGAAGTACGGATAATTACATAATCACACCCGGACGTGATGACCGCTTTCTCCCCTGCCAGTTTCGTCTCGCCGTAGACCCCGGTCGGAGTCCCTGGCTGGTCTTCCCTGCACGGCGTGTTGTACGGTTCCTTCCCGAAAACATAGTCTGTCGAAATGTGTATCAGAAGGCTGCCATGCCTCGCTGCGGATTCCGCCAGGTTTTTTACTGCCTCCGCGTTCAGCCGCATTGCCAGTTCCCGGTCTCCTTCCGCCTTTTCCACATCCGTATAGCCGGCACAGTTCACTATTGCACCGATGTTGCCGGACTTCATTATCCTGTCTGTCGCATCAGGATCAGTTATGTCAAGATATTCAGTCGCATAACCGTCTGCCGTGTTCACATCCGTAAAAATATAACGGTCTGCGCTCCCTGCCGATACTCTGCGCATCTCCATGCCGAGCTGACCGTTCGATCCTGTCACAAGTATGTCCATTCCTGTATTCCTTTATCAATCGTCACGAATGAAGTGTTTCCGGGCGGTCCGTCGTCAGTAAAGCTCTTCCCCATAGTCAAACAGCCATTCTGCGTCCTTCAGCTTCGGATGATGTCTGTCCTTCTCGGAAAGGATGACTTTATCAGGCGGAATCTTCCAGTCAATCCCCAATACCGGATCATCCCAGGCTATGCCTCCTTCGCTTGCCGGACAATAATAATTGTCGCACTTGTACTGGAATACCGCTTCGCCGCTCAACACGCTGAAGCCGTGGGCAAATCCTCTCGGAATGAAAAGCTGGAGATGGTTTTCACCGCTCAGTTCCACTGCGACATGTTTTCCGAAGGTCGGCGATCCTCTACGGATATCCAATGCAATATCCAGGACACGGCCCGAGATCACGCGAAGCAGTTTGGACTGGCTGTATGGCGGCTTCTGGTAATGAAGTCCTCTCACTACCCCGTACGCCGACAGGCTCTCGTTGTCCTGGACAAACACGGTGTCCTTTACCTTTGCAGAGAAATCCCGCTGTGAGAACGACTCGAAAAAATATCCCCTGTCATCCCCGAAAAGGCTTGGTTCTATGACGTATACGCCAGGCAGAGATGTTTCTGTTACTTTCATCGAATATGACATTTTCCCGGCTGTGCCTCAATGCCGCAGGCCGTTTCCGCAAAGATAATCCAAAATACCCACATACCCAACCGCAAAAGTCATCAGGCGCGAATAAATAATGTTCGACTAACCGCAAAAACCGCCGAAAATGCTGTTAGTCGCGCAAAAAGATGTTCGACTAACCGCAATAATCCCCGAAAATGCAGTTAGTCGCGTATGCTCCGCCCCACACCACCGTCTCGGAAGAACAAAAATTTGTTCTGCTCTCGGCTTCTGCGTATATTTGCCTGACGGCATTTATACTGTAGCGCCTCGGCAATACAAATCAAACAAACTCGTTTGTATTGCTCTCGGCTTCTGCGTATATTTGCATAAATAAAATGACGGTAAAAATGGCTAGAAAACTTATATTGGGCATAACGCAAGGCGACAGCAACGGTATTGGCTACGAGGTGATAATCAAGGCGCTTTCAGACGAAAGGATTCTGGAACTCTGCACCCCCGTAATATACGGTTCCTCGAAAATATTCGGTTTCTACAAGAAACAGCTTCACAACATAGGACAGATCAACACGAATCTCATTTCAAATGCCAGAGAAGCGCATCCGAAAAGAGTGAATATCCTCAACTGTCTTTCCGAAAACATTTCGGCAGAACCGGGACTGTCGACGCCTGATGCGGCAAAAGCTGCCATAATCTCGCTTCAGAAAGGTGTCGAAGACCTGAAAAACGGGGAAATAGATGCGCTGGTGACCGCCCCTATTAACAAAAGGGCAATGGACAATGAAGGCTTCGGATTTACCGGACATACCGAGTATCTGAAAAAATGTTTCGACGCCGATGATGTCACGATGATCATGGTGTCGGAAAGGCTGAAAGTAGGTATTGTTACAAGCCACATTCCGCTCAAGGATGTTCCAGGATCACTGTCCCAGGAAAAAATATTAAAGAAACTGAGGGCGCTGAAAAATTCCATGGAAAGGGATTTCGGTATAAGTTCACCTAAAATAGCAGTCCTGGGCCTGAACCCGCATTGCGGTGACGGAGGACTTCTCGGAGACGAAGAACAGTCCATCATACTCCCGGCAATAAATGCGGCAAGCGATGAAGGCATCCTGGCATTCGGACCTTATTCTGCCGACGGTTTCTTCGGGCTGGGGAACTACAGCAGGTTCGATGCAGTCCTGGCCATGTATCACGACCAGGGACTTGCCCCGTTCAAGGCACTGGCCTTCGAGACCGGTGTAAATTTCACTGCAGGACTGCCGGCTGTCAGGACCTCTCCAGACCACGGTACGGCATACGAGAAGGCAGGCAAGGATGTAGCTGACCCTCATTCCATGATATCGGCAATATATACGGCAATAGATGTTTACAATAACCGCCGCGCCTTCGACGAACTGCAGGAAAACAAGATGAATATCAGCATGCCTGACAATTCCATAAAGCCGAAAGGCGGTAAAATCATCGAATAATGGACTCGTCCAGACCGCCTATCTACCTCTTCACTGACGGAGCATCCAGCGGCAATCCGGGTCCCGGAGGGTATGGTGTCGTACTGAAGTGCGGAGGATATTCCAGGGAAATGTCCGGAGGATACGCATTGACTACGAACAACAGGATGGAACTGATGGCCGTCATTGTCGGACTGGAAACCGTGAAATGGCAGAATGCGGACATTACGGTAGTCAGCGACTCATCATACGTGGTGAATGCAGTAAACAAGGGTTGGGTATTCAACTGGGAGAAAAAAGGCTTTTCAAAAGCCAGGAATCCGGACCTGTGGATACGCTTCCTTAAAATATACAGGCAGCACCGGGTCAGATTCCAGTGGATAAAGGGGCATGCGGGACATCCGGAAAACGAAAGATGCGATGCCCTGGCTGTCGCTGCAGGAGCAGGCGCTGTCGCTGCAGGGAAAAAACTGCCCGAAGATACCGGCTATACCTGTACGCTTGAAAACGGGAACTCATAAGACAGTCTGCCTCACGGCAGGAAATTCCAATATCCCCTGAAATGGAGAAAAACGCACTTCAGACCGATATACAGTTTCTGCCCGGCGTCGGGCCGAAAAGGGCTGCCCTGCTCAAGAAGGAACTGAATGTGGAAACAGTCGGGGATTTCATCAGGATTTACCCTTTCAGGTACATAGACAGGAGCAGCATAGTCCCTATAAGTTCCGCCACCCCGGACATGGCATATATACAGATCCGGGCCAGAGTCGTGGAAATAAACCTGTTCGGAAGCAAGGGAGGCATTTCTCCCGAAGACGTGAAGTTCAACCTGGTAAAAAGGATGAGCGTAAAAGTGTCGGACGGGACCGGATTTATGGAACTGGTATTCTTCAAGGGGATAAAATGGATGCACTCCAAACTTGTCAAGGGTGAAGAATACATTTTTTTCGGCAAGCCTTCTGTCTTCAACGGACATCTGAACATGGTGCATCCGGAAGTGGACAATATACGGAAAGACGCGGATGCGGACTCCGGCATGATGAACAACACCATGACCGGAGTCTATCCAAGTACGGAAAAACTCAGGAACGGAGGAATCACGGGCAAACTGATGAACAGGCTGATGGAGAACGCACTGAAAACAGCGCTCCCGGCCATCGAAGAAAGCCTGCCTCAGAAACTGCTGCTGCAGAAAGGCCTGGTTCCAATACATTTCGCGCTCAGGAACATCCACTTCCCCAAAGACATGACAGCCCTGGAAAAAGCCAGATACAGACTCAAGTTCGAAGAACTTTTCTACCTTCAGCTGTCTCTCCTGAAACAGAAATATGTCAGAAGCCGCAATGAAAACGGCATAAGGATGCCGAAAGTAGGTGAAGCCTTCAACATCTGCTACTCATCCATGCCGTTCAACCTTACCGGAGCACAGAAACGTGTCATCACGGAAATCAGGGACGACATGAAAAGCGGGCACCAGATGAACAGGCTGCTTCAGGGAGATGTGGGAAGCGGAAAGACCATGGTAGCCGTATTGTCAGCCCTGATAGCCGTCGGGAACGGATACCAGACCTGCATCATGGCCCCGACAGAGGTTCTCGCGCAACAGCACTTCAAGAACATATCCAAATATCTGCAAGGCACAGGAGTAAGGACGGCACTTCTGACAGGAAGCTCCAGGACAGCGGAAAGGAGAGAAATCCACCAGGGACTGGAAGACGGCAGCATCGGAATAATTGTGGGGACCCACGCCCTGCTTGAAGACAATGTGGTGTTCAGGAATCTCGGTCTGGCCATAATCGACGAACAGCACCGTTTCGGAGTGGAACAGAGAGCCAGACTGTGGGGAAAATCCTCCTGCGGACTGGCTCCGCACATACTTGTAATGACGGCCACTCCCATTCCCCGCACTCTCGCCATGACATTGTACGGAGACCTGGATGCATCGGTCATAGACGAACTGCCTCCAGGAAGGAAACCGGTCCAGACCATTGCCGCCACCGAAAGCAGGCGTACAGCCATGTTCAATTTTCTGAAAGAGCAGATAAAGCTCGGCAGACAGGTATTCATCGTCTATCCCCTGATATTCGAAAGCGAGAAACTGGACTACAAGAATCTGGAGAAAGGTTACGAACAGGTGGTGACCGCGTTCCCATTTCCCCCGTACAAGACAGCCATAGTCCACGGACAGCAGAGCAATGAAGAAAAGAAGTTCAATATGGACGCCTTCGCCGCAGGCCGTGCCGACATCCTTGTCGCCACTTCCGTAATAGAAGTCGGAGTGGACGTCCCCAACGCATCCGTCATGGTGATAGAAAGCGCGGAAAGATTCGGACTGAGCCAGCTGCACCAGTTGCGCGGACGCGTAGGACGCGGCTCCGAAAAATCATACTGCATACTGATGACAGGCAGCAGACTCAGCAAGGAATCCAGACACAGGATAGAACTCATGTGCGCCACTGAAAACGGATTCGAGCTGGCCGAAGAAGACATGAAGATGCGCGGTCCCGGAAACCTTGAAGGCACACAGCAGAGCGGACTTCCCATTGCGCTCAACATAGCCTCACTTGCCAGGGACGGAATAATACTGAATGACGCCAGACAATGCGCGCAGGCCGTGCTGGATGATGACCCGGTCCTCGGCAAGCCGGAGAACAGGCTGCTCGCCGAAGAAGTCAGCCAGGACAAGTACAAGGTTAGAGACTACAGCCAGATCAGCTGAGACTAACTCAAGCCGCCAAGACCAAGTCGTGGTATTTTCATATATGCAGGCAGTGCAGGATATCCGAAGCGTTCATAGATTCCTGACCAGCAGTTTCCGCTGCACTATCCCCGGCAAGTCCATGCAGATACACTCCGGCACAAGCGGCATCTTCCGAGGTAAAGCCTCTGGCCATCAGGCCGGTCAGAAATCCCGTAAGCACATCCCCGCTCCCGCCTTTCGCCATGCCAGGATTCCCTGTAGGATTGTACCTCAGCCTGCCTGAAGGAAAACACACCATGGTATGGAAACCTTTGACTGTTATCACGGAACCCGCAGCCGCAGCCAGTGCCCTGACCATATCTGTCCGCTCTTCTTCCGACCTCCAGACAGCGTCGCCATGAATACGGAAACCTTTTATGAAAGATGCGGATATCGCCGCCCCCAACAGCCTGCGCAGTTCTCCGATATGAGGGGTCAATACAGAATCGTGAGGTATCATTTTCAGATAATGGGGATGGAAGGCAATAATGTTCAATGCATCCGCGTCAATCACCATCCGGCCGCCCCTCTCCAGAAGGCTTCCCAATGCCGCTGCAGTCTCTTCCGACTGTCCCAGTCCGGGTCCGGCGCCGACTGCCGAATACCGGGATGCCGGCTCCGGCAGGACGGAAAAGCATGAATCGCTGCTGTCAAGGCTGACAATGGCTGAAGGATGGGCAATATGTACCGCCATTCTCTCCCCCGCAGGCACATGTACCGTAACCAGACCGCATCCGGAGCGCAGGGCCGCGCCTGTCGCCAGCAATGCAGCGCCCATCATTCCGCGGCTGCCCGCTATCAGAAGGGCATGACCGAAATCACCCTTGTGCGCATTTTCATCTCTTCCGGGAAAGAGCGCCCTGACATCCCCGGCTGTTATCCATTCCTTTTCCACTGCCATACGACCATTACTTAACCTGCCATAAAATTAGTGATTTTTCCTTTTTGTAAAAGGACTTCAGAAAATAACTGCTAACTTTGTAGAATTTCAGGGGCGGACTGACATTATTTTATGGACGAGAATATCAAAAACAGGCTTGTCGGATGGGCATTCAAATACAATGATCCGGTTTATTTCCAGGAAGATCCGATAATATTCCCGAAATATTTCGCCGAAAGGCTCGGAAACAGTGGCGGAGAGAAAGGCTATTGTCTGGCCGACGTCGAAATAGCGGCGTTGATTGCCGCCCATCTGGCATGGGGACGGAGATCAATGATTGTCAGGGACTGCCGAAGGGCATTGGACGAAATGGACTGGAGGCCTTACGATTATATAATGAACGGCGAATACAGGGATGAGGACGCGAGCCTGCACCGCACTGTAAAATGGAGTGAATTTGCCGGTATATGCAGAAGGCTCAAATCCATATATTCCCGAACGGAAAGTATCGAAAGTCTGGACAACGGACAAATCAGGACCATGATATACGGAAGGAAGGAAGACCCGAAGGCTCCGGACAAGAAAATCAACATGATGCGCAGGTGGATGGTCAGAGACGACGGGAAAGTGGATTTGGGGGTGTGGAAGAAAAGCGACAGGAAAAACCTCCTGATACCTCTCGACGTACACGTATATGAAATGGCCACAAGCCTGGGACTCACTTCCAGGAAGCAGAAAGACATAACTACTGTCCGGGAAATAACGGATTCTTTCAGGGATATTTTCCCTGACGATCCGTGCCTCGGGGATTTCGCCCTGTTCGGGTACGGCATTTCCAGACAGCAGGAAGAGGATATGTAACCGGAAAAAACGACTGCCCTATGCCAAGATTGTTCATAATATCAGGATGCAACGGAGCCGGGAAGACCACGGCTTCATATACACTGCTGCCGGAAATGCTCGAATGCAGCCAGTATGTCAATTCGGACGAATTTGCCAAGGGGCTGTCCCCTTTCGACCCGGGCTCTGTAGCAGTGCAGGCCAGCAGGCTCATGCTTCTGAGAATCAGGTATCTTCTGAGAAGGAAAGAAGATTTCTGCATAGAAACCACACTGGCTACAAGGAGCCTCCTGAAAATGGTATCGGACGCCCAGGCCCAGGGTTATACCGTCACACTGCTGTACTTCTGGCTGAACTCGCCGGATCTTGCAGTGGAAAGGGTAAGGGCGCGTGTGGCGGCAGGCGGACACAATATTCCGGAAGAAACGGTAAGACGCAGGTACAAGGTCGGGCTGAAATATTTCTTCAGGGATTACTCGCCCGTATGCGACAGATGGATTCTGGCCGACAATTCCAAGGTTCCGTTCAGGGTCATTGCCGAAGGGTACAAGGATGACGTGACAGTCATAAAGGACCACGAGACCTACGGCAGAATCAGGGAATCGGCCTATAACGACAGCGACAATTGATGGACAACAAATATTTTACAGACAGATTCAGGGTCACGGTCCCGCAGATGGAACAGCTGACAGCTGCCGCCCTTTCCCGGGGAGGGGACTATTCGGACCTGTATTTCGAACACACCGTATACAAGGACCTGCTGCTCAAGGACGGCGAAGTCTCTTCCGGAGGCTTCCACAT
The DNA here is from genome assembly GCA_018711225.1 of Candidatus Cryptobacteroides intestinipullorum. Classification (GTDB taxonomy): domain Bacteria; phylum Bacteroidota; class Bacteroidia; order Bacteroidales; family UBA932; genus Cryptobacteroides; species Cryptobacteroides intestinipullorum. The sequence goes on from DVIP01000053.1 coordinate 27,536, forward strand.
CGACAGCGGTGTGGGAATACGTGTGCTTAAAGGCGACAAGACCGGGTATGCCTATTCCGAGAAGACGGAAATGCCCGACATGCTGCATGCAGCCAGGGCAGCCGCACAGATCGCGACTGCCAGGACAGAGCCTGACGGAAAGAGGTATCTTGCATCGGGATGCGGTATTCCCGTATCCGGATTCTACAAATCAGACAGGAACTGGAGCGACAGCGGTACTGAAGGATTCATCCGCGTGCTTAAAAAGATTGAAGCCGGCATATTGTCCAGAGAGAGCCGCACAGTGAAAGTCATCGCCAGACTGTCCTGGTCGGAAAGCGAAATCATGATGTTCAATTCTTTCGGGGAACTGACCTGCGATTTCAGGCCTATGGGCAGTATCGTCGTATCTGCTGTCTTTTCGGAAAAAGGGAAAAACGAGAACAAGACATCCTCCAGAAGTTTCAGGATGGGGGCGGAGATGATTTCCGACAGACTGACGGATGAAATCATCGCCGAAGTGGTGTCGGGGATAGACGCCAGATTCGAAGCCAGAAGGCCGAAAGGCGGTAAAATGCCCGTTGTCATGGGTGCAGGAGCTTCAGGAATCCTCCTGCACGAAGCCATGGGGCATTCATTCGAAGCGGATTTCAACCGCAAGGGGCAGTCGGTATTCGCAGGAATGACCGGGAAACGGATATGCGATGAATCCATCAGCATTGTGGACGACGGGACTTTGTATGCAAACAGAGGCGCATGCAATTTCGATGACGAAGGCGTTCCGGGACAGAAGACATACATGGTGAAGGACGGAGTGCTGAATTCCTACCTGCATGACAGGATCAGCGCACGCTGGTACGGGCTGGAATCCACCGGCAACGGACGGAGGGAATCTTTCCGTTTCAATCCGATACCGAGGATGCGTGCCACATATATGGAAAACGGGAATGCCTCCAAGGACGACCTGATAGCATCTGTGAAAAAAGGCATTTTCGTGGACGAGTTTTCGAACGGACAGGTCAAGATAGGTGAAGGTGATTTCACTTTTTATGTAAAAAGCGGATTCCTGATAGAAAACGGCCGTCTGACATCTCCGGTAAAGGACATCAATATCATCGGAAACGGACCTCAGGCACTCGCTGACATCACCGGAGTGGGCAACGACCTTCTGATTGACAACGGAACCTGGACTTGCGGGAAAGACCAGAGCGTGCCTGTTTCCTGCGGTATTCCGACAGTTCTGGTAAGGGAACTGACCGTAGGAGGGAACTGAATTTTGGAAAAGATGGAAAAGGAAAGAAATATTACCGGACTCATTTCAGAGGAAGAAGAGGCGCTTGCACTTTTCTGTATGGAGGCGGCACTGAGGCATGGCGCAGGCCAGGCAAGGGTGTCCCTGAGCAAAAGCGTGCTTGACACATACAGCATGCTGAACGGGAATCTGGACAAGGTGGCCCATTCCGCCGACAGATCTGTCTTCATATACGTTTTCGCGGACAACAGGTACGGGACTTTCTCGACCAACATGCTGGACAGGGAGGAACTCGAGAAATTCGCAGTCCAGGCCGTGGATTCAGTAAAGATGCTGGCGGAGGACACATGCAGAAGGCTTCCGGATCCGGAAAGGACGGAGAAGGGGGCAGCTACAGGACGCGAACTTGGACTTTATGACGAATCCTACGAATACATAAGCGATGAAGAAAGGCTCGGAATCGCCCTTGATGAATGTATTTTCGGGAAATACGAAGGCCGGTTCAGACTCGTTTCCGAAGAATGCGAGTATTCGGACTCCGTTGACGACAATTTCACGGCGGATTCCCGGGGATTCAGGGGCCGGCATACCGAGACATCGTTCGCATTGTGCTCCGAAGTCACAGTCGAAGATAGCAGCGGAAGAAAATATTCCGGGTACTGGTGGGATTCGTCCCCTTATCTGAAAGACCTGTCCAGGGGAAAATGTTCCGCCATTGCCCTGGAAAAGGCTGTAAGCCAGGCCGGACCGGTAAGGCATTCCGGAGGTAAAATGACAATGGTGGCTGACCGGACCGTAAGTTCGAGACTCATATCTCCGATCATATCGGCATTGAATGCCGCATCCATCCAGCAGGAAAGCTCTTTCCTGAAAGATTCGCTCGGACAAAAGGTTTTCAGCGAAGGGTTGACCCTTACAGACATGGCCAGGACCGTAGGAAAGCCGGGAGCGCGTCTGTTCGACACGGAAGGCGTGGCGACTTCAGAGATGGACATCATACGTGACGGAACTGTCAAAACATGGTTCGTGAATACATACATGGCCCTGAAAATGGGTATATCCCCTACTGTCGAAGGCGTGTCCAGACCGGTACTCATGCCATTTGCAAAAGACGGCGGCAAGATTCCCGCCGATGCTCCAGAAATGATAAAAGAATGCGGCTCCGGGATATATGTGACAGGTTTCAATGGAGGGAACTGCAATCCTACTACGGGCAATTTCTCCTATGGTATAGAGGGATTCTTTTTCGACGGCGGGAAAATACTGCATCCAGTCAGGGAAATGGTCATTACGGGGAATATGATACATTTGTGGAACCGGCTGAGATATGCCGGCAGTGATGCGAGGGATTGCACGAGATGGCAGATTCCCACTATCTGTTTCGATGAAGTGGATTTCAGCGGCTGACGGCTCCGTCCTGCTTCTCGTGGCTTGGACGTATTTCCTCCATAAAACAGTTCCGAATTTCATCCGACCGGTGCTGAAATCGGGAATTTATATGTAAGTTTGCAGCCGATTGACCGGAAACATAAAAATTTGAGAAAATGAATATAGGAAAAAACAAGGTAGTGGAACTCTGCTACGAACTCGAAGTCGACGGACAGATCGTCGACAGGACGACTAAGGAAAAACCGCTCGACTACATACATGGGACAGGTTCTCTTCTGAAAAAATTCGAACAGAATATAGAAGGTCTTGAACCGGGAGGAAAATTCAGTTTCACCCTTACACCTGCCGAAGGATATGGAGAAGTGGATCCGGACCGCATAATCGACCTTCCGAAAGAAGCTTTCGAGGTAAACGGACAGATCATGGAAGACCTTCTCGTTCCGGGTGCAACCATTCCTCTGGTAAACGGCATGGGCGGTATTGTTCCGGGAAAGGTTCTGGAAGTAAATGAAAAGACCGTAAAAATGGATCTCAACTCTCCTATGGCAGGAAAGACCCTGAATTTTACAGGAGAAATCGTTTCCGTACGAGAGGCGACGGAAAAGGAACTGAAAGACGGCCTGCACGGAGAATATGTCCATCAATGCAATTGCGGCGGAGACTCTCACGGTGACTGCTGCGGACATAACGGCGGATGCCATCACGACGGAGAAGGCCACGGAGACGGATGCTGCCACGGCGGCGAGGGTCACGGCAATGGAGACGGATGCTGCCACAGCGGTGAAGGTCACGGGCACGGAGACGGATGCTGCCACGGCAGTCATAAGGAGTAATACAGATGTGGCTTCTGCTGGCGTTCATCTCGGCGGCATTGCTGGGAGTCTATGATGCCTCTAAAAAAGCAGCACTGAAAGACAATGCAGTTCTTCCGGTGCTGCTTTTGAATACCGTTTTCTCCACACTGATTTTTTCACCGTTCATTCTCGACACCGTCATCGGACATGGATGGTTTTCCGAATCGGCATTTGATCCCTCACCGTACGCCGGGCACAATGAAGGGTCACTGCTCCATGCGCATATCCTGGTCATCATCAAGTCGCTGATAGTCCTGTCTTCATGGATTTTCGGATATTTCGGACTGAAACATCTGCCGATAACCATAGTCGGCCCCATAAATGCCACCAGACCTGTAATGGTGCTTGTGGGCGCAATGCTGTTTTTCGGGGAAAGACTGAACTGGTGCCAGTGGACAGGTGTTGTCATGGCCGTAATATCTCTTTTCCTGCTGAGCAGATCCAGCAAGAAGGAATCAGTAGATTTCACGCACAACAAATGGATATTTTTCGTCGCCCTGGCTGCAGTCATAGGAGCGGTCAGCGGGCTGTACGACAAATTTATCATGACGGAACTCAGTCCCATGTTCGTCCAGGGATGGTACAATTTCTATCAGATGATCCTCATGGCAGTCATCATAGCCATTCTATGGTACCCTCACAGGAAGAACACCACCCCGTTCCACTGGAGCTGGGCGATACCCCTTATTTCCATTTTCATTTCAGCTGCGGATTTCGCATATCTCACGGCATTGAACCAGCCAGATTCCATGATTTCGGTAATATCACTGATACGCAGAGGCTCTGTAATAGTGTCGTTTATCTGCGGTGTACTGATTTTCCACGAGAAAAATCTCAAGGCAAAGGCTCTGGACCTGGTATTGATTCTCACAGGTATGATATTCATCTGGCTCGGTTCCAGATAAGGATGAAGCAAATCGCCATGACGTGGTTTGATACTATACTTCCAGCGCGGCGATCTCAGCTTCAGACATTCCGGTAGCCTTACGGATTATATCCGTTCCGAGCCCCATCCGTTTCATTTCAGTCGCGGCTTTCGCCAGGCCAGACTGTTCACCCTGTTGCATCCCTTCATAGCGTGCGTACTCAATCGTGTTCCTGTAGTCGTTCTCTGTCATCATATCGCGTTCGTATTGTTTTCGCTCTTCATGTCCCAGCGCCGCTATTTCCGCTGCCGTGAACAACTTCCGGAATACAGCCCTGCCAAGCACTTCAGGACGTCCGTCAAGTTTCGGCAGATTCTTCAACACATACATCCACTCGTCCATTTCAGTCTTCAACTCATCCACCTTCTTTGTGAATGCTCCTGCCTCCAGAAACACATACGCCAGACAGTCTGTCATCGGCTCTCCCGTCTGCAGGTTCTGAAGTTCATACCAGTGGATGCGTTTGTCTGCATACTTCTCCAATTCTTCATCCGAATAGTTATGCTTCATCGCAAAGTCCAGAATCCCTACCATGTAAACCTTCTCCAGGGAATAGTCCCAGTCCCCGCGTCTCCCCTGCTCCTGAATCAGATAACTGGAATAATACAAACCCCGTTTCCGGATATTCATCTGGTCCCGCTTCTGCATTTCAATGATGAAACGCTCTCCGCCAATGCTTTCGCAAACCACATCAAAGACCGATTTCCGGTCATCTTCGGTCAAACCCAACCGCTCCGGATTGACATAACGGATGTCCGCTATCTCCTGTTCAGGGAACAGGTCCTGCAGAAACCCCAACAATATTTCCCTGTTCTCATCGCTTCCAAACAGTTTCTTGAAGCCCCAGTCCGTCATCGGGTCAATATACCTCACTCTCTTGCCGCATATCAGTACACCGGCATTCTCCCGCTCTTCTCCCATATCTTCTGCAATTTTAATAAATTAGCGTCAGTTCGACAAATTATTCTGTTCAATATCAGAGATTCCGTCGAACTGACGTTACGATTTCTTCGAAATCCCTTTTTATCTACGTGTCACCCCTCTTAAATTCACTCCTTTCATTTCATCGAATTCACGTTAAATTAAACATAAAATGACAAGGCTCTCCGCATTCCGGCAGGCACGGCTGCCATTTATGCTTCCGGCATTCGGTGCCATATCGGAAGCCATGTGCAAAGGAAGAAACTGCTGCGGCCATTTCAAATACCCTGAGCAACGTTTTTTACGAATCTGTCAGGACTTTTTCTTTTTTTGACGCTTTTTTCTTTTTCTTGTCAAGCCAATAAAAAAGTTGCACCGGATTGCAAATCCGGCGCAACAGTTATATGATATACAAAATATCGGATGGAATTATTCTGCGGGAACCTGTCCAGGAGTCATTACCCAAACTTTCATCTGAGAAAGATCAAAGTACACATCATACGTACCGGCAATCGCTGTAATGTTTGAAGAACTTCTGTCATTTAATACTGAAATAGCACTATCTATTTCAACAGTAGATGCAGAACCGATGCTATATGCCCAATCAGAATCATTATAAGCCCTTATTTTAAAAGCGCCTGCTACAAACGTTACATTTTTGGCCACGAATATACCTTCATCATCCATAGTCAGTTTCACATCATCGCCATCGGCACCCCAGTTATTAAAATCACCGACAATACCGAAAGACGGTGTCTCACCTTCATCCATTATGAAAACGCAATGAGGCATCTGATCGAAATACAGGTCATATGTACCTGCAACAACGGAAATATTTGAACCACCATCAAGACGAACGGCAGTATTCTTATTTGCACTTTCGGAGCTGCAACCATACCATTCGCCACTACCATACCTGATTTTGAATTCACCACCTTCAGGAATCTCTAATCCCTTGAATATAAAGAATACATCCGACTGTTTCAAGTCAATCCAATCATTACCCCAGTTCATATCATTGAAAGAACCTGTCAAATTCCAGCCCTGTGGTGTAGAATAGATATCAAGGGCTGCTTCAAACCCTTTTACTGTTCCGGCAAGAAGCTCAAGAGCACCGGTAGTCCTGACAGTTTCTGCCCCGTTGGCATCTGTGACAGTAACTTCAAATCCTGAATATTCTCCAGGGATAAGGATTAAATTGAAAACAGTTTCATTTTCGGCAGAAAGGGCGACACCATCACCGCAATCCAGAGTAACGGCAGAGGCTGCACCTTCAGCAGAGGCAGCGAGGACCGGAGTACCTGATGTGAAATCTATTGCGGCAGCACCTGCGATATATTCATTCTCGCCGAGAGTCCTGACAGTCACAGAAGCCACTGTAGCATCACCTTTCAGCTGGAGCCTCAATACTGTGGCGAGGTTCTCGAAAGTGAAATCGGTACCGTTTTCCGTGACGGCAGCCATAGGATAGTCAGTAGGGAAACCGTCAGCCACATAATTCTGGGCGGCAGCCACAGTTACAGCGACCTTGCTGTCTGCCAGAGTATTCTCCGTGGCAGGATATACAGCGTATGCAGTCACCTGTCCTGCCACAGCCTGATTTTCGAACTGGCCAGACTTCGTACCCGCACCACTGACAAGAGTATATTCTACAGGTGCACCGTTTTCACCGAAAAGGGTTATGGCATCACCCTCGGCCCAGAGGATTGATGTACCGTCCAATGTAGTCTTGGTCGATGCCGATGAGGCATTGATTACAGAAGGTGCGGCGAAAAGAACTGCTTCACCGTCAGTCGGAATTCCTTCACCCTCGATATTTTCTTTGTTGCAACTTACTGTAAAAGCCGCAGCAAGTGCCAGGATTGATAAAAACAAAATCTTTTTCATTGTCATAAAATTTTCAAAATTAGACTTCTACTCCCACTGGATAGAATACTCATCCGTGGTAAGATCCTGTGTGCTGGCCGCAAAGCCGGCCTCTGCCGCTACGACCTCAACGGAAATCTCCGGAGCGGCATAATCCTTTACAATCAATTCTTTTGTTTTCATTTGCGCAAAATTAAGTTAAACAAAACGTTAAATTATTTTCATCATTCATGAGGCACGGACATTACAGCTCCCGTATTGAAACGGCAAACCCTCCGCCCGGTGCCATATACATTTTCAGTTCCGTCTTCGATGTCACCTTCTTCACGGAAATGTCGTAAGCCTCGGCATTGGTCCTGTAATCGGCGTCCTTCGCATCGGCATATATCGTGGCTTCGTATTTCTTTCCCGGCTCAAGAAAATCCAGGGCAAATTCCACCGTACATGCCTTCTCGTCTGTCACTCCGCCGACAAACCACTGCGGTCTGGAGGCCGAATCCTCATCGGAATCATACTTGGCCTTACGTGCAATCACCACATATTCCCCGGGTTCAGCCAGAAGATAACGGCTCTCAGACCAGTCCACGGCCACATCCTTTATGAACTGGAAGGCATCCATGTGCGCCTGATAGTGTTCCGGCAGGTCGGCAGCCATCTGGAGCGGCGAATAAAGTGTCACATACAGGGCCAGCTGATTCGCAAGCGTGGAATTTACATGCGAATTGTTTCCTGGATTCAGTTTGGATACATCCATGACGAATATGCCCGGCGTGTAGTCCATCGGCCCTCCCTGAAGGCGGGTGAACGGCAGGACCGTGACATGATGCGGCTTCGAGCCTCCGAAAGACTGGTACTCAGTGCCCCTTGAAGACTCGTTTCCGACGAGATTCGGATAAGTCCGGCACAGTCCGGTCGGGCGTACAGCCTCATGGGCATTCACCATTATATGATGTTCCGCAGCCTTTTTTACGGCATAGAGATAATGGTTGTTCATCCATTGTCCATAATGGTGCTCCCCGCGCGGTATGATGTCACCGACATAGCCGCTCTTGACTGCATTGTACCCGTAACTGTTCATAAGGGTATAGGCAGTGTCGAGATGCCTTTCATAATTGCGGACGGAAGACGAAGTCTCGTGATGCATCATCAGGCGCATGCCCTTCGAATGTGCATAATCGTTCAGGGCCTTTATGTCGAAATCCGGATAAGGAGTCACGAAATCGAAAACATAGTCCTTGCTCTGGCCGAACCAGTCTTCCCATCCTATGTTCCATCCCTCAACCAGCAGCTGGTCGAACCCGTTTTCGGAAGCGAAGTCGATATATCTGCGGACATTCTCGTTATTGGCACCGTGTCTCCCGTTCGGAGTGCATTTTTCATAATCTATGTCATCAAGCTTGACCGAAGTCAGGTCGGTATAGGCCCAGGTGCTCTTTCCGGTAATCATCTCCCACCATACTCCCATGTACTTGACAGGCCGGATCCAGGAAACATCCTCGTATGCGCAAGGCTCGTTCAGATTCAGTATCAGTCTGGAAGCCAGTATTTCACGTGCATCGTCAGTCACCATCACGGTACGCCACGGGGTCTTGCACGGAGCCTGCATATAGCCTTTCCAGCCCTGAGCATCCGGAGTGAGGTGTGACATGAAAACGAAATCCCTGTCATCGAGCTCCAGGTGCATGCATGAATAGTCCACCAGGGCGGCCTCATGGATATTGATATACAAGCCGTCGTCGGTCTTCATCTGCAGGGATGTCTGCACTCCTGTCGGGGAAAAAGGAGTCTGCGAAGAATTAGGCGTGATTGCGGAAGGCATCAGGGAACGGATTTCCGAGAGGCGGGACTCCACATAATCATATTCCTGCGTATCATAGTCCCCCGGAATCCACCATGCCGTGTGGTCGCCTGTCATGGCAAAATGCGTAAGTTCCTCCCTGATGACGAAATAGTTCAGGTTTTCCTGCTGCGGAAATTCATACCTGAAGCCCACACCCTCGTCATAAAGCCTGAAACGGATGACCATCTCCCGTCCTGTCGCAGTCTGTTCCAATGTCACCGACATTTCATTGTAACGGTTCCTGATGGAAGATTCCTCGCCCCAGACAGGTGTCCATGTTTCGTCGAAGGAATTTCTTTCGGTCCCGGCTATTCTGAAACCGTCATAAAGCGACACAGGCTCTCCCGGTGCCGTGTGCGTGATTTCAGCACCGAATGTCAGCTGAGGCTGTTCGCCTCTGAGTTCAAGTCCGAGGCGGCTCGGCAACACGGCCTTGCCTCCCTTGTAGTCAAGCCTGTACCACGGCTCCCCGAGTTCCGTGACGGAAAATTCCAGAATCTGGTTTCCGTCCGGTGAGGAAAGGCTCAGTACCTCTGCAGGAGAGGACGCGAAGACAAGCCATTGCCAGGCATCCAGCGTGACGGTCTCCCCGCCCTTGAAAATCCTGCCGGTGAAATACTCCTGTTTTTCTCCATCGAATGGAAGAACGAAACTGCGAGGCTCACCGCCCAGATTCACTGCCACAATCACTGTATCAGCTTTCCCGGAAAGACTTTCATCCGCTGTCACGGCCCTCGAAAACAGAAGTACCGTACTGTCTGCCCCTTCCGGCTGTACGGGGATATATTCCAGACATCCGCCCTTTTCACCTGCAGCAAGTGCAGGATGTGCGTGGCGCAGGGCAATAAGACTGCGGTAGAAATCGGATTGTCCGTTCCATTCCCATCCGCTGACAGGATCTTTTTCGAAAAACTCGAACCTGTGGTCTAATCCCATTTCCTGCCCGGTATAGACCAGAGGCTGCCCGGATGGCAGCACGAATGTCAGGAGAGCCATCGCTTCCGCGGCATCACCCATACGCTCGAACTCGGTCCCCGCCCAGGAATTTTCGTCATGATTGGAGGTGAACATGAGCCTGAACGCATCCTTCGGATAAGACGACGCATCCTTTGCCATATATGATTTAAGGTCAGAAACTGTCTTTTTCCCCTGGGCAATAGCATTGAGAAGATGATGCAGCTCCCACGCGTATGACGCATCGAAGGCATTCTGATGCAATTCCGGCACCTCGCCTTCAGCCAGGAAATAAGTCCCCGGATATTCTTTTCTCAATTCCGGCAATGTCTCTTTCCAGAAATCCAGCGGAACCTCGCAAGCCATATCGCAGCGGAATCCGTCCACACCCTTGTCCAGCCAGAAACGCATCGAACTGCGCATTTCCCGGCGCATGTCGTGATTGTCATAATTCAGTTCGGCGATATCCGTCCAGTCGTACTGGGTGACAGTATTTCCGAGCGAATCCCTGACATACCAGTCTGCAGGTCTGCCGGATTCCCACACGGCATCAGGCGACGTATGATTTGCCACCCAGTCCAATATTACCTTGAACCCGTATCCGTGCGCCCTGTCAAGGAAATCCTCGAAATCCTGCATTGTCCCGAATTCCGGATTTATGGCGCAATAATCGGAAATGGCATAATACGAGCCGAGCGTTCCCTTTCTTTCCTCCACGCCGATAGGATAGACGGGCATGAGCCAGATAACGTCCACTCCCAGTTTTTTCAGTCTCGGCAGTTCTTCTGCCGCGGCCTCGAATGTACCTTCAGGAGTGTACTGGCGCACATTCATTTCGTAAACAACGGAATTATAGCTCCATTCAGGATGACCGGAAGATTCTGAGGCTCCGGCGGCAAAACCCGGAATGAAACTACAGGCAATGACGGTAGCCGCAAAAACGGCTGCCGTCAATATGGATTTGAAATCAATTATTCTCATAGCTCATCAGAAATTCACAAGGAGTCTGTATTCCCCTGCGCCAAGTTCTACTTCTACCAGACCGTTTGCGTCTCTTTCATACGTTTCTCCGGTGAAATAATCCTTCCATTCTCCGGCCGGCACTTCAGCATAATCACGTCTGGCCTCTGTGTCGAAGTTCCCGACCACTACGAATGACTTGCCGTCTACAGTGGAGGTAATGGTCCTTCCCGTAGTCCAGTTGTCATAGCCTACCTGCCATGAAAAATCCACATCGCTGTCGAAGAAACGCGGATTCTCTTTCCTGAACTGCAGAAGTCCCGCATACTCGTCATAAAGGCCTTTCCTGTCAGGATCTTCAAGATAATCCCAGCGGACAGGCTTGCGCCCTGTACGGTCGTTGTACTCCAGGGAATAGTCGTAGCCGAGCTCGCCGAACTGCCATATCATCTTCGGCCCAGGAACAGTAAGGGCGAAGGCTGCATTGACAGCTCCCCGCTTCATCCGGGCCTCCAGATCATCCTTAAGCGAGGCCGGGCCATATTCGGTAATCTTGAACTGCATCCTTTCCTCATCATGGCTCTCCATGAAACCGACATAACCTCCGAACTGCACGCCGTTGCTGTTGGTCCCGGTGTACATGCCCCAGAACTCGCTGCCGTCCCTGTAACCCATGGCACTCTGGCAGTATGCATTGTTCTGGTTACTCCAGAGCTGCATTCCCCGGGAAGCCAGTTCACGTTCTTCATCACCATTGCAGAAATGCTCCAGAATCATCACGGCATAAGGGTTCACGGAATGTATATGGTCGTAGTATTCGGTCAGATAGCCGATTCTTTCGGAATTGTACCTGCTCGCGTCTCCCTGGTCGTTCTGGGTGAATCCTTTCGTCAGGTCGAAACGGAAGCCGTCCACATGGTATTCTTCCAGCAGATAAGTCAGGCTCCTTTTCACGTAGTCCCTGACGAACTGCACATCGTGCCTGAGGTCATGATATACGCTGAACGGATGCGGAGCATTGATATTGAACCATGGATTGTCTGCAGAGGTCAGGTTTTCCTTCTGATCCCAGTAGAGTTTCGCAAGTGTACTCGCTCCTGTCATGTGGTTGTATACGACATCCACGATGACCGCAATGCCGCGGGCATGGCACTCGTCTATGAATTTCTTGTACTTTTCCCTGGTACCGTAAGCCTTGTCGAGGGCGAAGTAGGAGTTGGGATTGTAACCCCAGCTGTCATTCCCGTCGAATTCCTGGATCGGCATCAGCTCTATGGCATTGATACCCAGTTCTGAAAGATAGTCAAGATGTTCCATGGCACCGTCGATGTCCCCTGTTTCGGAAAAGTCACGGAAAAGAAGCTCGTAGATGACAAGATCATTCTTGTCCTCTATCCTGAAGCCGTCGTTCTGCCATACGTATTCGGCCGGTCTGGCACAGAAAGCCGATATCAGGCCGGTAGTTTCCAGAACCGGATATTCCGGCAGTCCCGGGTATGTGGAAGCCGGGATATACTGGTCGTCGGTACTGTAGACTATCTCCGTAAACGGATCGCTCACCCTCATGGTCCCGGTTTCGTCATCCTTCATTCCGATATAATACTGGAACATGTATTCTCCCTCAGGATCGAGCGAATCATCGGTAGCCGGATCGCCGTCCGGGTCGTTCAGATCCAGGGTGTACCACCATGCACCTCTCGAAGCGTCCCATTTCATGGCATAATGGAGGTCCGGCGTCCAGTCATTGAAATCACCTATCAGATAGCAGAAGTCATAATGCCTGTTTCCGGAATTGTCGGCAGCGGCGAAGACGAAGGTGACAGATGTGCCGTCCTCACTGTAATTGATACCGTAAGGAAGATTGTCAGGCACAGACTCGGCCACAGGTTCCTGATGCACGAGGGTATGCAGCCCGTCCGTCACCGTGATGAATACATCTTCTTCGAATGCTTCCCGGCTCATGTCATCGCTGCGTATGATCAGACCGATTCTGCTGACCTCCGAATTTCCCGCTTCGAACCATTCGCGCACCGTAGGAGTAAGTTCGAGTGTCCAGGTGTTGTCACCCACGTGATTCAGCCGGGCTTTTTCGGCATTGGTATTATAGTCTGCCGGAGTGAAACGCCAGAAATCTCCGTCCACCACTCCGATATAGGCATACAGGTCGCCGTTGTAGTCATACAAGTCCGAATCAGGGACAGGCTTGTACGTAATCACAAGAGGACTGTCAGCATTCGGCTGCTCCGGAGTCCAGGCAAGCTGTTCGTCAGCTTCCCCGTTCTGGGTGACTGTCACTTCCACGTCCTTGCATCCCGGTGCGGATATGGTAAGTACGGCCTCACGCTGCTGTCCGCCGTTCGGCAGGGTTTCCACATAGAATGATGACGATGTGCTGCCGGAAGTCTTGTCCGGAATGCACCATTCGGAGCCGCTGCTCAGGCTCACGGTCCATGAACCTGCATAAGTGCGCAGTTCTATCATCTGCTTTCCGCCGGCGGCATCGAACCAGAGTGAGGTGGATGAAACCGAAAGCGTGGCTCCCGGCATATCCTCAGCCATTTCCGTACAAGCCGGCATCACTGCTGCACAGGCAGAAAGGAAAACAAGTATCAGATATCTTTTCATAACAATCCTATTTCATTAAATGGCAGGGGTTTCCCCGGTTTTTACAATATAAATGGTCCCGGTATCACCCTCTCCGGTACCGGAAGGATAGAAAAACCATACATCATAAGTCCCGGCTTCAGCATTTTCATCGAGCCGGACATTGCTCTGTCCTTCCGAATTATTGTTGTTATTGTACAGTTCCACGGCTTCACCTACAAGAATCGGATGAATATAAGTACCGCCGCCTCCGCGTCCGTACCAAAGATCGGCTGCGCTGTTATAGAGTTTGAATGACTGCTTGAGGTCTGCCGCATCAATACCGGTCAATATGGCATGTGTGCCGGCATCAGTCATCTCCCGCCCGGCATCCCAGCCGAAAGCCTCGCCTCTGATGAAATATGTCTGTCCGGGTTCCGGAGTGTCAGGGTTTTCCGCATCCGCAGGAGTCTTGCCCTCTTCCATGACATAGAGCTTCATGGAACCCTCGTCAAACCATATATCGTATGTCCCGGCTTCAGGCACGATAAGGTCTTTCGAGCCTCCGTCATTTATGACGGATATTCCTGTATTGACGGATATTTCCACCGGACCGTTCCCCGGAACGCCGACATTGCCTGAATCCCAGCTCCAGCCTTTGCGCAGTTTGAAGGCATTGCTGTTTCCTCCGTTCGCATCCGCTACATTGTCGGTTTCGAACGAAAGGCCACGGTAGACGAAGAAGCCGTCCTCTTCGGTCATCAGCCTGTCATTGGTCCATCCGTTGAATGTACCTACGATGCCCCAGCGCGGTTCATCGACATTGCCTTCTATCCGGATTTCCCTCCTGTCATAATTGAAATAGATATTGTAGATTCCAGGAAGGACAGAAATGGCAGAACCGTCCACCTCTGCCGTTATGACGGTATTGGTACCGGACGAAGTGCCGCCGAATACGAGACCGTCATTGTTGCTCACCCTGATCCTGAAACTGTCCGAATCAGGAAATCTGACATTCGTACATACGAAATCGCTTCCGCTCTGGGACATGGTCAGGTCAGTCAGGCCATCGGTGATTCCTGCCTGTATGCCGAAACTTACGGCACCAGGTGCATCTGCCCCGTGTTCCTTTATGTACGCAAAGCCATAGGAAGGAGCCAGGTAGAGGTCATAATTTCCGTCTTCGGCCACTACTATATTGTTATCGTCACCTCCGCCGTAAACGAGAGCCACAACATCATCGGAAGCCGAAAGCCGGACTCCGGAATCGTAGCCGTAGGAATCACCGTTCCAGTTGTTCCCGTAACGGAATTTGAACTCGGCGCCTGCCGTCAGAGACTGGTTTTCCAATACATAATATCCGTCGGACTCCGTCATCAGCTTGTCCATATTGTCGGCCCATCCGGTCATGGAACCGCAAATGCCCCATGTAATCCTGTCGGGAACATTGACATCGGCTCCGGAAATGATATAGACCACTCTCTGATCCGGATAAAGCACGAGATCATAGGTGCCTGCAGGGATTTCCAGATTTGCGGCACTGCCGTCAGCATCCAGATTCACAGGCTCGTCAAGAGCCACTTCCCCGGCCGTTCCGGAAGGAAGGCCATATACGTTGTCACCACCGTCCTTGAACATGTTGCCGTACCTGAACTTGAGCTGTGCCGGTTCCGTAAGTTCAAGTCCTTCATAAATGTAATATTCCTGACCTTCGCCTTCTGCGGCAGTCATGAGCCAGTCTTCACCGGGAGCCCAGCCCGTAAACGAACCGACAAGTCCCCAGGTAATGTCTCCCGGAGCATCAGAGCCTGCCGGGCGTACATGAATATAGCCCTGGTCGGCATTGAAATAAATGTCGTATGTCCCGTCAGCATTTACGGAAATGTTTCCGCCTCCGCCCAGGACCAGTGCCGCTCCCATATATGCGGAGCCTTCGGCCGGTCTGAGTGTCAGGCCGTTTTCAGCATCGGAAGCGCCGTAATTGGTCTGGACGTTGTCTTCATCCTCCCATTCGTTGTCGAACCTTATCTTGAATTCATCCGAAACGGTCAGAGCCACATTCCGGCGGACATAATAGTCTCCGTCCAGGACCATGGCCAGATCCGGTTCCGTCTCCCCTTCGGAATCTTCATTGCCCCAGTTGTTCATGGTTCCGGCGATTCCCCAGGTATGGCCCGTAGGATCTGTTATCTCTTCCTCTTCATCGATTTCCTTTCCGTAGTCATCAGCATTGAATTCATATGTCCTCTCGTCGGAATTGTTGAGATTGACATAAATCCTGTAATTGCCGGCAGGAGCCGCAATCGGATTCTCCGAATCGAGGATTCCTTCTGTCGCGGATCCGAGGACAGTCCTTTCCGTACCGTCGGCAAGTGCGAAATTCAGAGTGCCTTCGGTCAGGGTGGCATCCAGCCAGAATTTCTGGTCGGATGTGTTGAAAAGCATGGTCTGCTCGTCTTCACCGACAGCCGTACCGTATACCACAAGCCTGTCGAAAGCATATTGTCTTACAAGCACGAGACTCGTAGTGTTGTAGGCCAGGCTGTAGTAGCGTTTGGAGAATACATTGGCGATGTTGCCGCCGTTGTTGACAAGAGTGATTTCCTCAGCTTCGGCTTCAGGACGGTCGGCCCCTACGCCCCAGTTTCCTGTGGCATTGTTCCAGTTCGCCGCTCCGGTGAGTTTGAATCCCACATCGTCAGCCGTACCGCCGTTGTTCTCAGCAGCATTCTCTCCGAAATCCACTATACCTTCATATTCGGCATTGTTCCCGAAACTGAAGAGGAACTGCGAGCGCGCATGATCCCAGTTGGAATATTTTCCGATAACCCAAACATTCGGATATCTCGGCTCGGCATATATCACAGTCATTGTCAGTTCCTGAGGCTCGGACCAGTAAATGTCGTCACTGTTGCCGACTGAGGCTCCCACGTAGAATCTGACCTGTTCAGGCGTATCGAGAGGGACTCCGAGTCCGCCCAGGTCAGCCGAAAGGCCTACAGTATAGTTCAGGTTCTCGTATGTCATCTCCAGCGACGTGGCTGAAATACCGGACTGTATGACAGTCCTTCTGGTCTCTCCCGCCTCACTGTCTTCATACTCCGCTTCAAGCGAATAGTTTATCTGGGCCCTTACGCCGAAGTCTGCGGCATCCCACACGAAAGTTACCGTCTCGTCCAGATTCTCATCCGTGACGGTTATCGCGTCAATATCGAGAGGATTCAGGACCGGAGGCACCACGTCCCCCGGTTCGTATGTCCTCATTTCTTCCATCCGTTGGCAACCGGCAGAAATTCCTGCGACAGCCGCCAGCAAAGTCATATATCCAAACGGTTTCATATATAGTCCTGATTAGTTTCTTTTCAGAATGTATCGGCATAGCCCGGATTCTGGTCTATCTCCACGTTCGCAGACAGGTCTGTAGGAGGGATGGCGAAAAGATCCTTGTATGCATCGAATGCCTGTCCTCCGAAAGACTCCCCGCCCTTGTACGGCCAGAGATACGAATTTGTGTGGAAACGGTCGAAACGGATAAGGTCGGTCCTGCGGTGGCCCTCCCAGTAAAGCTCCCTTCCACGCTCGGTCAGAAGAGTGCTTTCCGTATATCCGGTAGGCTCTTCGATACCGGCCCTTGCCGCCAGTTTCTGCATGTACGGGAGTCCTTCGGACAATTCGCCCAGTTCAAGGCAGGCCTCGGCATAGATAAGGTAGATTTCTCCCAGACGGATAAGCGGATAGTCTATGTCGCTGTATGCCTTGGTGGTGGAAACTCCGGCCCATTCGGCGGAAGTGGTGTTGTGCGGCACATTGTTGAATTTCAGGCATGACCATCCGTTCAGGAAGGTATACAGATTGCCCTCCATCGACTCGGTCCGTCCCTTGATGTAGAACATCTTGCCTCTGGAATCAGCGCACTCGTATTCCCCTGTATTGTAATCCTGTCCGGACACGTCGAAATGCTGTGACACAAACTCGAAACTGTCT
>DVIP01000054.1 GCA_018711225.1 Candidatus Cryptobacteroides intestinipullorum
GGGCTGGACAACATAGGTATTTCTTGAAATACCGCAAACAGAAAAGAGCACCCTAAGGATGCTCTTTTCTGTTTGTGGGAGCAGAGGGAGTCGAACCCCCGACCCTCTGCTTGTAAGGCAGACGCTCTGAACCAACTGAGCTATGCTCCCATTGCTTTGAAGAACTCCCGTTTTCGTTTCGGGATTGCAAAGATAGTCAACAATTATTATTCTGCAAATTTTTTTTAGTCATTTGAAATAATAATCTTAAATTTGTGCGCTTTAATAACACTGGACCGATGATAACATTTTGTCTTGCCATAGCTGCACTGATAATCGGCTATGTCATTTATGGAAAATTCGTTGACAGGTTTTTCGGAGCTGATCCGGACAGGCCTACGCCTGCCGTAACCAAGGCTGATTCCGTGGATTTCAAGGCCATGCCTACATGGAAGGTCTTCGTTATCCAGTTCCTGAACATAGCCGGACTGGGGCCGATTTTCGGAGCCATAATGGGTGCTGCATACGGACCTGCCGCCTATCTGTGGATAGTTCTCGGCTGTATTTTCATGGGCGCTGTCCATGACTATTTTTCCGGAATGCTTTCTCTCCGGAACGGAGGTGTGAACATGCCCGATGTGGCCGGCGTATATCTCGGCCGTATCGGAAAGACAGTGATGTCAGTCGTGGTCCCTTTCCTGCTTCTTGCCATCGGTGTTTCGTTCGTGACGGGGCCGGCGGATCTGATGCAGTCCCTTACAGGCTGGGACAAGACATGGTGGCTGTACATCATTTTCATATACTATATACTGGCTACCCTTCTGCCGATAGACAAGATAATAGGCTCCATATACCCGTTCATGGGTGCCGCCCTGCTTTTCATGGCCCTCGGTGTGGGAGGCGCCATGCTGTGGGGAGATATTGCAGGCACCGTTTCCATGCCGGAACTTACGCCTGACACATTGAGGAACTACCATGCCGATCCGCAGAACAATATTCTCATACCGATGCTATTCATCGTAATATCGTGCGGTGCCATTTCCGGATTCCACTCCACACAGTCGCCACTGATGTCCAGGTGTCTGAAAAACGAGAAATACGGACGGCCGGTCTTTTATGGGGCGATGATAGCGGAAGGTATCGTGGCCATGATCTGGGCCAGTGCCGCCATGGCCTATTTCGGCGGTCCTGAAGGTCTGAACAAGGCTGCCTCCGAAGGGATAATGATCAACGGGGTTCTGACAAAGGTGACTCCGGCGATTGCTGTAGATACCATCTGCCGCAGCTGGCTCGGAAAAGTCGGGGCCATCATTGCGGTAGTGGGCGTTGTGGTCTGCCCGATCACGTCCGGCGACACGGCGTTCCGGAGCATGCGGCTTACGCTTGCCGACCTGTTCAGATATGACCAGAAGAAGATTGTGAACAGGCTTGTGATTTCCGTCCCGGTGTTCCTGGTGGCCTATTTCTGCTGCATGGCGGATTTCTCTACGATATGGAACTATGTGGGAATCTGTAACCAGCTTCTTGCCGCTCTGGTGCTTTGGACCGTGACTGCATATCTGATGAAGTCGGGGAAACCGCACTGGATAGCGTCCCTGCCGGCCACTTTCCTCACATTCGTCTGCGTCAGCTACTTCCTGATAGCTCCGTACAAGTCCGGAGGACTGTATCTGGACCCGGCAATAGGTTATGCTGCAGGCATCACCGTCGCACTTGCGGCCCTGCTGTTCTGTATCGTATCTGATAAAAGGATGTCAAGGTAGGCCAATGATGGCGTACGTCTCGCTCAGGCCCGCTTCTTTTTAGTGGGCCTGCCTATGAGCTGGATGTCGATGTGTTCGATACTGTAGCCGCGGAATCTTCTCTTTACGAAATGGTTTTCCACGAGTTCCATCAGTTCGTTGTCCACCACATCCTTGTACTGATGGTTCTCGCAGTCGTAGATATGCAGGTGCCTGAAGGTGTTGACATCGAAATACATCTTGTTGTTGGAACTGAGCCGGTGATGATATATTCCGAGCAATGCCATATTGGTAAGGATATTGTATACTGATGCGACCGTGACTTTCGTGCTGCTGCTTTTCAGAATTTCTTCAGTCACCATATCGGCTGAGGCATGACCAAGCTTGAGCATGGCTTCATGTACCGCCAGCCTCTGTGGTGTGGCTTTCAGGGAATGCGCCTTGAGCACATTCTTGAACTGATCCATATTGTTTTTCGGAGTCTGATTAGTCATATTGCTATAATAATGGCGCAAAATTATAAAAATTTGGTGTCGTCACAAAATAAAATTGAAATATTCAAAATTATTTAACTTGTCACCTTATGAAAATTAAAGGGATACCGACGGGCAATTATAAAACGGCTGCGATTATAACCGGTGCTGCAGGAGGGATGGGAAAGATTTATGCCGGGATATTGGCGGAGCACGGGTACAGTCTTGTGCTTGTGGACATTTCGCGTGAACGCCTGGAACAGACGGCTGCCGAGGTGAGTCAGGTGGTGGCGGAGAACGGGGTGGAGGGAAAGGAAAATTTTCGGGTTCTGTCTCTGGCTCAGGATCTTTCGGCCATGGATGCCGCAGAGAAGATAGCAGAGGCTGCCGCTGCTTCTGGAATGGTGGCCGAAATCCTGATAAACAATGCCGGACTGTTTTTCGTAAAGGAAATCGCGAATGCGGACAGAAAGCAGCTTTCATCGATAATGATGGTCCACAATTACACCCCCCTGATGCTGTGCCGTGAGTTTGTTCCCGGAATGAAGGCCAGAGGTCACGGGTATGTACTGAACATATCGTCTCTGGCCGCGTGGCTTCCGTGGCCGGCACTGGGGATGTACTCGAATACGAAAAGATTCATAAAGGGATTTTCACGCTCGCTCAGACTCGAGTGCCGCGGTTCGGGAGTCAGCGTGACTACGGCATATTTCGGGGCAGTAGATACTCCGCTGTATCCGTTGAAACCGTCGCTCAGGCGTCTGGCTGTGAAGATATATGTCATGATTCCGCCGCGCAAGGCTGCCGAAAAGGCTCTCAGGGCCATGTTCAAGGGCAGGAAAGGTCTGATGCCTGGACTCCTGAATCATATATTCCGTCCTATAGTGGTAATCCTGCCCGACTGGATAGTGGGACCTGCCTACGGCCTGATACGGAAGCATGTCCGTAATCTGTGAAAATTCACTATATTTGCCGTTCAAATTAAAATTCTACAGATGGAAAAGATCAGATGTTTGATAATAGGGGGAGGTCCGGCAGGGTACACTGCCGCCATTTACGCTTCCAGGGCCAACCTTTCTCCTGTCCTTTATGAAGGCCTGCAGCCGGGCGGACAGCTTACCACTACCACGGATATAGAGAATTATCCCGGCTTCGAGAAAGGGGTGGGCGGCCAGGCCCTCATGGACGCGATGAAGACGCAGGCAGCGAACCTCGGCGCAGATATAAGACGCGGGACAGTCACTTCTGCCGACCTGTCTTCCAGACCTTTCCGGATAACTGTCGACAATGGCGGCGAAATAAGTGCGGAATCCCTCATAATAGCCACCGGAGCCACGGCCAAATATCTGGGGCTGGAGTCTGAAACCCGATTCAGGGGAATGGGCGTGTCTGCCTGTGCCACTTGTGACGGATTCTTTTACCGCAACAGGAATGTTGCCGTAGTGGGCGGCGGAGATACCGCCTGCGAGGAAGCCTCATATCTTGCCAATATCTGTTCGAAAGTCTACATGATAGTGCGCCGTGATGTGTTGAGGGCATCACAGGCGATGCAGGACAAGGTGATGAACACGCCAAATATCGAGATACTGTGGAACTGCAATACACAGGAGATTCTGGGCGACCTTTCCGGAGTGACGGGGGCGCGTATTCTGAGGAAGGACGGGGAAGTGTTCGATATCGCAGTGGACGGATTTTTCCTGGCCATAGGCCATCATCCGAATTCCGAGGTCTTTTCCAAATGGGTGAAAACAGATGAAAACGGCTATATCGTCACTGACGGGAAGACATCGCATACGAATGTGGAGGGGGTCTTCGCTGCCGGTGATGTGCAGGATACCATTTACAGACAGGCGATAACGGCTGCGGCATCAGGATGCAAGGCCGCCCTGGATGCCGAGAAGTTCCTTAACAATCTCCAATAAAGACGAAAAGATGCAGATGAAAAAAGTGCTTGTCCTGACAGTGGCGGTGCTGGGCCTGATGTCATGCAAATCCCAGTATGAGATCTTGCTGAACAGCAATGATGCCGATCTCAAATATGAGGCGGCGTTCGAGTATTACAACAACAGGAAATATTCCAAGGCGGCGGCAATGTTCGAATCTCTGTCCGTGCTTACGACAGGTACGGAGAGGGATGATACGGTCCAGTATTACTGGGGTCTCAGCAATTACAGGTTCCGGGACTATTATACTGCCGAGACGAATTTCGACCATTTCCTGGAGTATTTCCCGAGAAGTCCGTTCGCTCCGGAAGCCCGGTTCCTGCGACTGGACTGCCTCTACCGTTCCACACTTCGTTACGAGCTGGACCAGAATCCTACATACAAGGCCATGAATGCTATTTCGGAATACATACAGGAGTACCCGAATTCCGTGCACATGGATGCCTGCACACTGATGCTTGAAGATCTGGAGGAACGGCTGGACACGAAAGCATACGAAGCCGCACGGCTGTACTACAAGATGGAAGACTATATAGCCTCCAGGGTGGCTTTCAGAAATGTGCTCAAGGATGATGCTGAAAATATCTACAGGGAAGACATCCTTTATTATATAGCCATGTCATCCTACAAGTACGCCCAGCTGAGTGTCCATCAGAAACAGAAGGAACGGTATATGGTCTTTGTGGATGACTACCTGAATTTCAAGGGAGAATATCCGGAGTCTGCATACTGCAGGGAGCTGGATCTCCTGTACCGCAGGGCGCAGAGGGCTCTCGGCAGGTACGAAGGGGAGGAAACAGCCAAAGTAACCAGGAAATTGGATAAGGAGATTAAAAAATCGGAAAAAGATTCCGGAAAAAAGGAAAAAACGGCATCTGACTTATAAAAAAAGAAAAATCTGCACCCGGTACGGAAATTTTTTGAAACCCGGACAGAATCCTGCTGTATAATTAAATAGAGAAATAATATTGCTATGACAAAGAAAATACCTACCAACACTATTACAAGGAATCTCTGCGATATCGCAGCACCTACAGGAAACATTTATGAATCTGTCGTAATCCTTTCCAAAAGGGCGAACCAGATAGCAATCGCCGAGAAAAAGGAGCTGACCAAGAAGCTTGAAGATTTCAAGAATGACAGGGATACCATGGAAGAGGTGTTTGAAAACAGGGAGCAGATAGAAATCTCCAAGTTCTACGAGAAGCAGCCGAAACCTGCACTTGTGGCTATCTCCGAGTTCGAGAACGGGGAGATTTATTACCGCATGGCCAAGAAGGAAGAGGAAGAATAGGACAGGATGCTGAAGAGACTGAGCGTCAGGAATTATGTTCTGATTGACTCTCTGGATATAGATTTTCCGGAGGGTCTTGTCATCATTACAGGACAGACGGGAGCGGGAAAATCCATCCTGTTGGGCGCTTTGTCCCTGCTGCTCGGCTCCAAGGCTGATGCTTCCATGATAGGAAGTTCCGCGGACAATTGCGTGGTCGAAGGGGAATTTTCTGTCCCTGAAGAAGACGATGTCCTCAAAGGTCTTCTGGAGGACAACGACATGGACTGGGATGACGGGATTCTGACTGTCCGGAGGGTGGTCAATCCTACCGGTCGCTCCAGGGCCTTCGTGAATGATTCCCCTGTCCAGCTGCAGTTTCTTTCCGTTCTGGCTCCGAGGCTTATAGATATACATTCCCAGCATCAGACCCTTCTGCTGACGGACAGGCATTTCCAGATGTCCCTTCTGGACCATTTCGCCGGAGACAGGGAATTGCTTGACGGGTACAGACAGCATTACCGGAAATACAATGACCTTTGCAGGGAATACGACAGGATAGGGAAGGCCCTGGAAAAGTCCCGTGCGGAGTATGAATATGACAAGGCCAGACTGGACAGACTGACGGCCGCGAATCTGCGTGACAATGATCTGGAAGAACTGGAGGCCGAGCAGAAGCAACTTGCAAATGCGGAAGAAATCAAGGAATGTCTCTGCACGGCAGAGAATCTTTTGGGTTCGGTGCAGTCAGGTGACGGTGAGACTTCCGTCCCGTCACTTCTGAGGGAAGCTTCCAGGCATCTGGACAGGATTTCGGGATTCGTCCCGGCTGCGGAATCGCTTTCTTCTCGTCTCGAAAGCTGCCGTCTGGAACTGGATGACATTATTTCTGAACTTTCATCAGTGAATTCGGATACGGAGGTATCTGAAGGCCGTCTTCAGGAGGTAGAGGAACGGCTGTCTCTGCTGTATTCGCTGATGAGGGCATTTTCATGCGATTCTGTCGCAGGGCTTGTTGCGGTGAGGGATTCCCTGTCGGAGTCCATTTCAGGCATGGCTGTGTCTGACGAAAGACGGAGCGAAATAGGGAAGGAGATGCAGGTAGAATCGGCCAGTCTCGAAAACGCGGCAAAGCGGCTTTCCGAGGCCAGAAAAGAGGCTGCGGGAAGATTGTCATCTGCTATCCGTGATCTTGTCCGGTCGATGGAGCTTCCGGATGCCGAATTCAGTATCGGACTTGAGCCTTCGGAAAAGACATCTGACGGTGCGGACTCCGTATCTTATTCATTCTCGTCTACAGGACGGAATCTGAAGGATGTCTCCAAATGCGCATCCGGAGGAGAAATGTCCAGAATCATGCTTGCCCTGAAATCCATTATGGCCCGATACGCGAATATGCCCGCGATGATTTTCGATGAGATAGATACGGGTGTGTCTGGGAGTGTGGCGGACAAGATGGGTTCGGTGATCTGCGATATGGGGAAATACATGCAGGTTTTCGCCATCACACATCTGCCGCAGGTAGCTGCAAAAGGTTCGGCACACTACCTTGTATCCAAGACCACTACGGACGGCAGGACAGTATCTGAAATAAAAAGACTCTCCGACAAAGAGAGAGTCATGGAAATCGCACGCATGCTGAGCGGTTCCGTCCTCACGGATGCCGCTGTAGCCAATGCCGAATCACTGCTGGCTGAAAATCAGTCTTCCATCAGAGAGATGGAATAATCCGGGCCGTACACTATTCTCCGTACGCCGGAATTTACGAATCCTCCGTTTTCCCTTGCCTTCATGAAGTCGAAGTCCGCCTGAAGCATCTTGCAGTTTTCGCTTTCGAGATACTTCTCCCATGAGGCTCCGTGTTCTGAATACAGCTTTATGAAATATGCGGCTATGTCATAGCCCTGGAATGCGTAAGGTGTAGGCTCTGTATTATACAGTGCCCTGTATTTCCTGATGAAATCCTTTACTTCTTCGTTTTCATAATCGACATAATAGGCCAGGGACGTATGCAGTCTGGTGTTGTGGAGATTGTCCACTTCTATCGTATCGAAACTCCTGATTTTCGACGGGCCGTAGAGAATGACTTCGTATTCGGAATGAATCAGAAGGTTGAGGTTGCGCACTACGTCATTGACGAAGGCTTCGCTTTCGGACATTACCAGAACCCTGTTTGCTGCCTCTATGTTCATCATGGACATCAGCGGCTCCTGTATGTCCCTGCCTTCAAGTATGCTGTATGAGAATGAACTGAACCTGATACCGTCCTTCTGCAGGATTGTGTTCATGACGGAAAGCTCCTGTATGTCGCGCGAGCCTTTTTCATATATGACTATCACCCTTTCCGCAGTGTCCTTTGTCTCTTCCTTTATCCACTTTGCCAGGTCCTCGTACAGGATAAGGTTCGACGTAGGAGCCTGGATGAAGTTCATGTGGGAAGATGCCAGATACTCTGCCTTATGGTCCAGCGGCGAGATTATTTTCGTCTTTTCCGGGCATTTCTCCAATACGCCGGTCAGTTCCGCCGGTGATACCGGACCTATGACAATGTCGCTTTCGTACAGTTTTTCCCTGGTGATAGGAAGAACCCCGCCGTCCGTATCATATACGCTGATGTCGATGTCCGTTCCATTTTCACCTGCCTGCCTTGCCGCCATGAGTGCCCCGCAATAGAAATCGATGCTTCCGGTCTTCGGTGTTTCGCTCTGCGATGCGAAAGGCATCATCAGGACGGCACGTATCTTCTCCGGCACGGCTGACGTTTCCGGCACGGCAATGACGGTATCGGCTTTTGCTGTCGTTTCTTCTGCGGTCTCCGCCGTATCGGCGGCCTGTACGGTCACGCCTACGGGTATTTTAAGTTTCTGCCTTCTGGTCAGTTTCCTGCCTGTCAGCCCGTTTGCCTGCTGTATGGACTCGACTGTCACTCCGTATTTTTCCGCTATCGTATCGAGATCCTCGTACCATTTGGCAGTATGTATTATGTATTCCTGGCTTTCGGCTTTCCTGTCCGCTTTCCTTGCCGGCTGGCTTTCCCTGATTACGGCCCGTTTCTGCTCCGTACACGGTATGAGGAGTATGGCATTCTTCTTCAGTCCTTCTGTCTTGACGGACGGATTGGCCTCATAGATCTGGTCGATGGTGACATTGTAAGCCTTGCTTATGGAATACAGTGTCTGGCGTTCCTGGACGATATGGGAATAGTAGAGATTGCCGTTCACTTTCACCTTTTCGGATGAAATCGTCACGGGTACGGGAGGGTACCCCTGTCCGTACAGTTCACCGCATGTGCCCAGAGCCATTGCCAGGGCCAATGATATGTAAAGCAGCTGTTTCATTTTCTATAAAGTTTTGCAGAAATCGAGCAGTCCCTTGCAGAAAGTCTTCCAGGACAATTCCTCTTTCACTTTACGGATGTTCCTTATGCAGTTCTCCCGTATGCCGGGATCACCGAAATATCTGACAATGCCGTCCCTTACGGATGCTGGAGAAATCTCCGGCACCACAATCCCTGTCCCCCTGTCGCCGATGGTCTCTTTAAGTCCGCCGACATCGGTTACGATCATGGGGACTTCGAAATGATATGATACCGAACTTATCCCGCTCTGCGTGGCGCTTCTGTACGGGAGGACGGACACATCAGCCACGGAAAAGAATTGCGACACCTCGGAGTCCTTTATATAATGAAGGTAAGTGTGTATTCTGTCTTTCCCTGACTTTTCAATCAGTGCGGCATATTTGTCGAACGGGCCGTAAGGCTCGCCGGCTATAATCAGCTGGTAGCTGTCATCCAGTCCGGAAAATGCTTCTATGAGGATGTCCAGTCCCTTGTATTCCCTGACCAGCCCGAAAAACAGGATATTCTTTTTCCCGTGTTCCAGTCCCAGTGCCTCTTCTGCCTCATGCCGGTCTTTCACGGATCCGAAATGCGAATAGAGCGGGTGTGGAAGCACCCGGTATGCCGCGTCTGGCCTGAATCCGAGCAGGTCTTCCGCCACGGCTTCACACAGAGTCACATACCCGTCGCTTCCTTTCAGGAAATACTTTGTGAAAGGCTTGTCGAAGAATCTCGGTTCATGCGGCACTACATTGTCCAGGATGGAAATGACCTTGCAGCGTCCTTTCATGCCGCGGGTCACATATCCCAGCGAAGGCGCGAACCAGGACATCCAGTACCTGACCAGCAGCAGGTCCGGCTCCCATTCGCGAATCTTTTTCAGGGTGGTTATATATGAAAAAGGACAGGCCGTGTCGAGCAGCCTTTCGCTGTCAATCTTCACGGCCTCGTCATCATCTGTAACATACTGTGTCTTGCCCGGAAACAGTATCTGCGGATATTGTCGCTTGAAATTGAATGCCCTGACAATATTTTCCTTCCCCAGCTCTTCGTACAGACAGGCATTGAACTGGGAAATCCCACCCCTGTAGGGATAGAAGCAAGACAGTATTGCTATTCTCAATTACTTGTTGTTTTTGTTCTTCTCCTTTATGTATTCCTCGTTCAGCCTGGCTATCACATCGTCGGTGATGTCAAGTGAAGGGTCTGCCGTGATGACGGGCACACCGCTCTGGTTCGTGAGGATCATGGTGTATTTCTTTTCCTGGTTGTATTTGGCCATGAAAGTCTGGATGGCGTCAGCTATCTGGTTCATCATCACGGTCTGTTCCTCGATGACTTCATTGTTCTTCTGGTTTGCATACTCGTTGAACTGGGCCTGCTTTTGCTGAAGATCCTGTCCCTGTACTTCGGCCACGGAACGGGTTATGAGGCCTTTGTTGATTTTGTTCTGGAAATCCACCAGTTCATTCTCAAGCTGCTTGCCTCTCCTGTTTACCTCGTCCTGGATATTCTTGACCTTTGTCTCCACTACGGCGCCCAGGTCGCTTGCCATATCGTATTCCTGCACGATCCTGTCAAGGTTCACATATACAATCCCCGATGTGGCCATGGTTACGGAAGTGGAATCGGAAACGGCTGACTGTGCGGCTTTTCCTGAACCTGGAACCTGCACGATAGTCCAGATTCCGCCTGCAAGAGCGATTACTACAGCAACGATGCTGAGAATAAGAGGTACGTTTTTCATTTAATAAAAGAGTTTTTATTTCCAATTATGTAGTCCGTGCATCAAAAGATGCGTCATATCCGACAAAGATAATCAGAAAATTTTGATTTTGGAAAGATATGCCTTAATGGTTTTCTCAAGTCCCATGTAAAGGGCGTCGCAGATTATGGCGTGTCCGATGGACACTTCGTCTGTCCACGGGATGCACCTTATATAATATTCCAGATTTTCCAGATTCAGGTCATGTCCCGCATTCAGGCCGAGATTGCATTCCCTGGCCTTCTCGGCAGCCCTGACGTACGGGGCGACGGCCTTTTCCCTGTCCGATGCATAGTTCCTGGCATAGCCTTCCGTATACAGCTCCACCCTGTCGCATCCGCATGCCGCAGCACCTTCGACCATTTCCGGTACGGGGTCCACGAATATGGAGGTCCTGATGCCGTGTTCCCTGAACAGTGTGCATATTCCGGTCAGGAACTCCCTGTTTCCGACAGTATCCCATCCGGCATTGGATGTTATGGCGTCTGCGGCGTCAGGGACGAGTGTGACCTGAGCCGGTCTTGTCTCCAGTACCAGGTTCGTGAATGACGGTATGGGGTTCCCCTCTATATTGAGTTCCGTATGGAGTATCGGCCTGATGGCCCGGACATCCGAATACCTGATATGCCTTTCATCCGGTCTCGGATGCACTGTGATTCCTTCCGCGCCGAATCTTTCGCAGTCGGCGGCAGCCTTTTCCACATCAGGCATATTGCCCCCTCTCGAATTTCTCAAGGTGGCGATTTTGTTAATGTTTACACTGAGTCTTGTCATTTTCCGTCTCTGTTAAAAACAGACGGCAAAAATAATAAAATAACGTCAGTTCGACGAATTATTTTACTTTGTATCAGAGATTCCTTCGAACTGACGTTACGATTTCTTCGAAATCACTTTCCGTTATCGTTCAACCGGATTTGGAATCCGGTTACGAGGTTTTGGTGTTCCCTCTGAAATTCTCCCCTTTCATTTCATCGAATTTACATTAAAATAACGCGAATTAGGTTAAATCAGGTCATTGCC
>DVIP01000055.1 GCA_018711225.1 Candidatus Cryptobacteroides intestinipullorum
TGCATACCCTCTCCATCTTCAAGATATCTTTCGTCAGTATACTCTTCCGCCGTACATCCTGCAGCCGATACAGATATGAAAGAAATGACGGCTGCCCCATATATCAGTGCAGTGGCCGTCCGCTTGAAAACCGTAAACTTCATAAATAAAAAATTAAGTCAGACATGAGCAGCGTACCTGACGCCGGTGCAAAAGTAGATGTAATCCGTATAGACGGCTTACAGAAAAAGAAAAACCGTATGACAGAAAAAGAAAATCCTTTAAAAAAGAAAAAATCTATATTTGTAATAAAAAACGCCATGCCATTATTGACATTGTCAGAAATAGAAGAGGCCGTTCCGGTATTCAGGGGACGGTTCGGGAACGGAATTGCCAGGACTCTTATGAAATTCCTGGCGGTGGACCGGATAAACGGCCTTTATGACAGGAACTGCCATTTTTCAGGGCCGGCTTTTGCCGGGGCAATATTGGATGATATAGGTGTAAGATACACTGTTTTCAGGAAAGAGGTGCTGGAGCATCTTCCCGAAGGCCCTTTCATTACCATAAGCAACCACCCGTACGGAAGCATAGACGGAATCATACTTGCGGATCTGTTCGGCCATATCAGGGATGATTACAAGATGATTGTGAACAGAATGCTCTCCAGAATAAGTGCGCTCGGACCGTGTTTCATCAGCGTGACCCCTGCCGGGAACGGACATTCCCTTCCCACAAAAGACAGCATAGCGGGAATCAAGGAGGCTATCCGCCATGTGCGCGGTGGGCATCCCCTGGGCATTTTCCCTGCCGGGGCAGTCTCGGACCTCAGCCTTAAGGACAGGTGCATAAGGGACCGTGAGTGGCAGATGCCTATAGTGCAGCTTGTCAGGAAACTCAATGTCCCGGTCATCCCTGTCCGATTTATCGACAGAAATTCGGACTTCTATTACAGCCTGGGCCTTATAGACTGGAGAGTAAGGCTCCTGCGCCTGCCTTCGGAAGTATTCAACAAGAGGGGAAAGCCTGTCCGGCTCGTCTGCGGAGATATCATATCTCCGGAAATGCAGTCGGAAATCCGTGATGACGATACTTTCAGGCAATTCTTGAGGGAGAGCGTTTACAATTTGAAGATTAATTAGTATTTTAGAAAAAATTTTGTGAATTCGGCTTTATGGGGAAGAGAGAAGATTCCGTACGGATACAGACATCCGTATTGAACGGGATAGAAAAGAAGGTTCTGGTATGGCTGGCTGTCCGCCAGCCCCGCTGGATGACATCGGATATATTGACATGTATAGGCACTGTGGGGGCTGTCATCATTGCCGCAGGCTTTATATTGGCTGGGACGAGGGATATCGACTGGCTGTGGTTCAGCTCACTGGGCTTTGTAATCAATTGGTACGGGGACTCCCTTGACGGAACTCTTGCGAGGGTCAGGAAGAGGCAGAGGCCGATTTACGGATATTATCTGGACCATACCGTTGATGCCATAAACGAGGTCATAATGTTCGTGGGGGCGGGACTGTCCGGACTGGTCCATTTCGAAATCGCGATGGCTATCCTGGTGGTATATCTTCTGCTGACTATAAATGTCAGTGTGAACGCTCATCTGAAGAAGGAATTCTGTCTCACGTATATCAAGATGGGACCTACAGAGTTCCGGATTATCATGATAATAGTCAATACTGTGCTAATTTACGTGTCTCCTATACGGGATTTCTCTGCCGCAATGACGTTATGCGGTCATGAATTCGTATTATCGGCCCTCGATATAGTGGCGATGCTGATTCTGGCCCTTCTCGTACTGATATATATCGTGACAGTCATCAAGGATGCACGGGACTATGACCGGCTGGACCCTATGCCACAACCGGAAGACAACGACGGTCAGCGGTGATTCCTTCTGTCATTTTTCCAGCAGGGAAGCACTGAGCCTGCGCCTGTCGAATGTCGCTCCGTTGAGCTGAGACCGGGCATAGTCGGCTACACTGTCTTTCATGGCTACATAAAGGAATTCGTTGAAAATCTCTATTTTCCCGACAGACTTCTTTCCTATTCCGCAGGCTTTCATTATGGAAATGATGTCGCGCGGTATTACCTTGTTCTTATAGCCGAGGTTCAACCGGAGCCAAACGAAGCCTTTCTCGCATTCTCCGGGATTTCCGTCCCTGGTGTTCCTGTCCTTTTTCCCTGAAGATGGCTGCTGTCCCTTCCTGTCCGCACCGCCGGCTGCCTCAGTCTTGCTTTTCTCTTTCTTTTCTTTTTCCGGAATATTCAGGTCTTTGGCCTTTCTGTAATAGTCGAAGAATCTGTTGAACTCGTATGACAGCATCTTCTTCACAAGTTCTTCCTTCGGCAGGCTGCCCCACATCTCGTTGATTGTAGGCATGAAAGCATAGATGTCGTTCCGGACTTCGGCATTATTGATCTCGGTTATCAGGTGCGACAGCTGTCTCTCGCATATTTCACGGGCTCCGGGTACAGGCAGCCTGGTGAATTTTTTCTTTATTACGTCCTCTATGCGTCGGATTTTGCCCTTCTCCCTCTGGTTGATGATGGCTATGGACACTCCGTTCTTGTCAGCTCTTCCGGTCCTTCCGCTCCTGTGTGTGTACAGTTCTATTTCCTGGGGAAGATTATAGTTTATAACGTGTGAGAGGTTGCTGACATCTATCCCTCTGGCCGCAACATCAGTCGCCACCAGCATGTGCAGGGCCTTGCGCTTGAATCTGCCCATTACATGGTCTCTCTGGGCCTGCGAAAGGTCCCCGTGGAGTGCGTCAGCATCGTATCCGTCCCTTTGCAGCGCATCCGCTATCTTCTGGGTTTCTTCCCTGGTCTTGCAGAAGACGATGGCATAAATGTCGGGATTGTAGTCGGCTATCCTCTTCAGTGCGGCATATCTGTCCTCTTCGCGGATCAGATAATAGAAATGTTCGACATTCTCGGACCCGGCATTACGCTGTCCGACAGTCACGATTTCCGGATCTTTCATATAGCTTCTCGCGATTCTTTCCACCTCTTTCGGAAGCGTCGCGGAAAACAGCAGGGACCGCCGTCCTTCCGGGGCCTGTTCCAGTATCGCATCGAGTTCATCCTTGAACCCCATGTTCAGCATCTCGTCCGCCTCGTCCAGTATCAGTGTGCTGATGCCGGAAATGTCCGCCGCTTCACGTTTCAGCAGATCCAGAAGACGTCCTGGTGTCGCTACTATGATGTGCGCCCCGTTTTTCAGTTCCTTTATCTGGCCCTGAATACCGGCACCGCCGTATACTGACACTATCCTGATACCATTCCTGTATTTCGAGTAGTTGCCCAGATCCTGTGATATCTGGCGGCACAGTTCCCTGGTAGGGCAGAGTACCAGGACCTGGGTGGCCGGATTTTCCAGATCCAGGTATTCGAGTGCGGGGAGTCCGAATGCGGCCGTCTTTCCTGTACCTGTCTGTGCCAGGCATACTATATCCCTGTCTTCTACAAGGAGTTTCGGTATGACAGTGGCCTGGACCGGAGTCGGTTTTTCGAAACCGAGTTCAGCCACAGCGTTCAATATTTCAGTAGAAAGTCCGAGTTCGAGAAAGTCAGATACCATTTTGTCAGAATAATTAGGGCGCAAAGATAGTCAGATTTTTTAAAACACAAATCCGGACTTCTGCCATACCCGGACTCATGTTTCTTTCTTCACATAAGTTTGGCTCGGAAAATGCAATGAAGTATATTTGCATAATATTTTGACGGAACGATGGACAAGCCGATAATATACCAGCTGCTCCCCAGACTCTGGGGCAATGACTGCGGGCATCCGCTGTGCGGAGGCTCGCTTGAAGACAATGGAACAGGAAAACTTTCAGACATTGACGGCCCGGCCTTGGAGTATTTCAAATGGCTGGGCTGTACTCATATCTGGTACACCGGAATCATAAGGCATTCCACCAAGTCCGCTTCCATGGGATGCGAGCCGTCGAATCCGCAGTTCGTGAAAGGCGAGGCCGGATCGCCTTATGCCATAGAGGATTACTATGATGTGAACCCCTATCTCGCAGATAATCCGGAGCACAGGATGGACGAATTCGAGGCCCTGGTGAAACGTACTCATGACGCAGGCCTGAAAGTGATTCTGGATTTCGTTCCCAATCATGTGTCCAGGGATTACGGCATGTTTCAGGGATCCGGAAAAACAACATTGGGGAACACCGATGACAGAAGTGTGCACTGGAAACAGGAGAATGATTTTTTCTATTACCCCGGCCAGACCCTTTCCCTGCCGGACACGGCTGACTTCAGGTCTGAATGCGAATCTCTGGAAAACGGCGATTTCAGCCGCACTTATTCCATACTTCCTGCGTGGCTGGTAAAGGAAGCCGAAAGCAGATTCGGCAGTGTCACGGAAAAAGAGTACCGTGACTTCCTGGCAGGCTTCAAACCGCTCATGACACCTTTCGCGGAGAATCCGGCCAAGGCTACAGGAAATTCCTATACCCCGTCACCGGGAGTGAACGATTGGTATGAGACTGTGAAGATAAATTATTGCGATTCTTATTCCGATACCTGGGGCAAGATGCTGTCTGTTCTGGAATTCTGGATAGGGAAGGGAGTGGACGGTTTCCGCTGCGATATGGTGGAACTCGTGCCTTCGCAGTTCATGCAGTGGCTGATACAGCAGGTCAAATCCCGCCATCCGGAAGTGATTTTCATCGCGGAAGTCTACAAGAAAGACCTCTACAGAAAATACGTGAGGGAAGTGGGATTCGACTATCTTTACGACAAGTCCGGACTGTATGATACTCTGAGAACGGTAGTGGAAGCCAATGTCAGCAGTTATGGAATGCCAATCGAGCTGTGGCAGTCCGCCAGGGGTATTACCAGAAACTGGCAATATCTCGGTGACCTGCAGCCGTATATGCTTAATTTCCTGGAAAACCACGATGAGCAGAGATTCGCCTCCGATTTCTTCGGAAAGAATGCTCCTGCCTCCATTGCCCCGCTGTGCATTTCCCTGTATTTGAACAGGGCCCCGTTCATGATTTATTTCGGAGAAGAGATGGGGGAAAGAGGCATGGACAAGGAAGGATTCAGCGGCAGAGACGGACGTACATCCATATTCGACTGGTGGAGTATCGCTTCGGTCAGGGCGTTGAGGAAGATAATTTCATCAGGGATATACCGTTCGGAAGAGCCGTGGCCCGAAGACCTGGAGCCGTACCGGGGCTTTTTCGGCAAATTCACTTCAATGATAAGGTTCGCTGCATCCGATGACGCCGTCAGGAAAGGCATGACATACGATCTGTGCTATTGCAATATAAATTCAGACGGCTTCGATATCGACCGCCATTTCGCTTTCCTGCGCGATCATGAGGATGAGACGCTTCTTTTCGTAGCCAATTTTTCCGACCGCGAGGCCCGCATGAAACTGCGCATCCCGCCTCATGCATTCGAGTGGCTGGAACTTGCACCGACACCGGAGGTCAATCCGGACACTCCTGTGGAAGTGGCAGTTCCGCCGATGGACATGGTGATGATATGTCTGAGCGGGAAAATCCCTAATTCATCTCTTTAAAAGCATTGAACAGTCCGATATGCCACAGGTGAAAATAATGCATGCATGTTTGTCTGAAAGAGAATCGTATACGTTTTATAAACAGTATATGATGATTTATGAGACTGCCGGTTTTCCTTATTAGCAAGGGAGCTCGAGAATAATCGGGGAGTGACTTATATTGGCCGAAATTCCCGTCATTGAATATCGTATCGAGAAGTTTTGCTGATACGGAATTCAGGGAATTGTCATATAACGGGGCTTTTGATGGCGGTAATCCCAAAAAGTCTACCAAGAGGCATATGAACATTTTCCATTCCTTATCCAGTTTGTAGTCTTTAAGCCAAGAATGCAGCAATGTCAAATCCAAAGATGCCCCGTATCGCTCCAGAAGGACTGCTACGTCACACATCTGCCTCAATCCCAGTCCGCTTATCATAAAATGAGAAAAGGCATGGCAGAATGTATAGAATACGTTGAAAAGAACCGGTGGAACAACGGTTTTCCCTTTTGCAGATGCGTCTGAGACGGGTATATCGGCATAGACTGAATCAATACCGTTCTCAAGTTCCTGCCGCTCGAGAATCCTGTATTTTCTGTCCAGTCTTGAGCCTGGCATCTGGAAAGCGTTCCTGTGTAATTCAATTTCAACATTTTTATATGAAAATGTTATATGCTTGATATTTTCCGGCAGTTCTCTGTGAATCTCAGGCCACTGCCGGATGATATCGGCCGCTTTCCTGTAATTCTCTTCACCGACATACAGGTCGATGTCTCCGCACTGTCTGTGCAGCGGATTCCTGTACAGCGCGGCAAGTCCCTGCCCTTTCAGCAGGACGGATCTGATGCCTTCTGCAGAAAGCCGGGACGATATTTCCGTCACTGCATCATTCAGCTCCATATTCAGTTTTTCTATCTTGTCCACGTATGCCAGCAGTTTCATCAGGGCAGGACCCTTAAGCTGACGGTCAGACGGAAGAGTGAGCATGCCGTCGTAGACAAGAGGAAGCACGGCCTGTGTCCGTCCGAGGTACAATATCCCGTTCCAGTCAGGAGTACTGCCTTCCGGGAAACATCCCATGTCTGCCTCCTTCCCCCACAGTCCTGCCCGAAGAAGGGTGAGAAACTGTTTTTTTGCGGTATCGCTTATCTTGTATTTTCCCATAATCCAGAGTATTTGTTTTTCAACTGACCGTACAAAGTTACAATCATTTTCGTTACCGCGAATACGGCGCCGCTTTTTCTGTACGATAGATAATACGGATGCCCTGCCGGCCGTCAGCCAGCCAGTTTACGATTTTGGATGAGATTATGGATATTCTGATGTAAATTATTGTCTATAAACATATTATTGCAATTTTGAAAAATCCTGACGGGGGGGGGTACAAATGAAAACAGTCTGGGGAAAATATTACCGGAAAGAGTTTGTATTGTGCTCGGAAAAGCGTAACTTTGGCGGAAATTTGAAGGAAAAGGATGATTTCGGATGTCGCTGCAGAAAAGACACGGCAGCAGTGCTGGTTCCCTCTGAGAGTGACATACTCCAGGGAATTGAAAGTCAGGGATATACTGATTTGTGCGGGTCTTGAATGCTATGTCCCGATGACAGTCAGGGTGAGTGTCAGGAATGGTATGGAATACAGGAAAGACGTGCCTGCCGTGAGCAATCTGTGCTTCGTCAGATCATTCAGGAAAGAGCTTGATGACATTCTGGTGTCGGGAGGCATGAGGTCATACGTGAGCTATATTTGGGACCGGTGCACCAGGAACCCTGTAGTTGTCCCGGATAAGGCTATGGCGGATTTCATAAAGGTGTCCGAGGCGAGAATGGAGGATGTGATATATCTTTATGAGGTCTCGTCCAGGCTGAGGGCAGGGCAGAAAGTAAGGGTGAAAGACGGCCCGTTTGCAGGCGTGGAAGGTGTCGTAGTGAGGGTCAGGCGATCCCGAAGAGTTATGGTCGAACTTCCTGACATGCTGGCCGTAGCCACAAGCTATATTCCTGAATGCGATTTGGAAAAAATCTGAAACTTCAAGCCGAGATATTGTTATGCCAGGTCTGATTATGCTGCTGGATAGCGCAGAAATGACGCCCTTCGCGGGATGTGCATATACGGATGATAGTGCCCCCGGTATCGGATATTCCGGGTGTCCCTCGGGTTTTGCTGTGAATAGTGTGTTGTTTTATTATTAGCTGACGATTGTGGAAGACATGAGTTTGGATTTATTATGGACTATCTTGCCGCTTAGTTTTGCCATTTGCGTGATTCTTACGGTGATAGCTATTCCTGAGATTATCAGGATTGCATTCGAGAAACAGCTTTTCGACGTCCCTGACTACAGAAAGGTGCACAAGGGGCAGGTTCCACGGCTTGGCGGAGTGACCTTCTTGCCGGGCATAATGATTTCGGTTCTGATATCTTTCGGACTTATGTCCGCCTTTGCATACCCTGCGGATATCCAGATGGAAATCATGTTCGGGGCTGCAGGCGCCATGTTTCTGTACATGACGGGAATTACCGATGACCTTATCGGACTGTCATACCGGGTGAAGTTCCCGATTCAGATCATTTCCGCTTTTATGCTGTGTGCTTCCGGACTGTGGATAGACAATTTTTACGGAATCCTCGGCATACATCAGATTCCGGCCATTATAGGAGTGCCGTTTACGGTGTGTGTGATAGTGCTGGTCATCAATGCCATAAATCTGATCGATGGAATAGATGGCCTGGCATCCGGCCTGTGCATATTCGCGATGATAGCTTTTTCCGTGATGTTCATAATGGAAGGACAGGACAGGTTCGCTGTAATATGCGTGGCTGCACTTGGGGTGCTCCTGCCTTTCTATCTGTATAATGTTTACGGGACATCTGCCAAAAGGACCAAGATATTCATGGGTGACGCGGGTTCTCTGACTATGGGCTATATGATAGCTGCACTGACTGTCAAGATCGCGCTTTTCGAGGATGATGTACTTAAGGATTCCCAGCCATACTATTTCGTGTATGCGTTTTCCGTACTGCTGGTCCCGGCCCTGGATGTCATGAGACTTTTCTTCCACAGGATAATACACAAGCGCAGCCCGTTCTATCCTGACAGATGCCATATCCATCACAAATTCATGGCTGTCGGCATGTCTATAGGTCAGGCCAGGCATACTATCATAGGAATGTCTCTGGCTTTTTTCCTGCTTAATATCCTTATCTGCCGTTATATAAACATCAATATCCTTCTGGCCGGAGATGTCTTGGTGTGGACAGTGATACATATTCTGCTCAGTCATCGGATCAAGATCCTGAAAGCCCGCAATGCTCCATCGGCCAGTATGTATCAGGAATAATCTTTTCCAGTATGAATCAGAATAAGAAATACCCTGTAGGAATCCAGGATTTTGCAAGTCTTCGCAATGATGGATATTATTATTTGGATAAGACAGAACTGGTTTACCGTCTGGTGACCACGGGGAAGTATTATTTTCTCAGCCGTCCGCGACGTTTCGGGAAAAGTCTGCTGATAAGTACATTAGAAGCATATTTCGAGGGAAGGAAGGATCTGTTTGAAGGTCTTGCATTGTCCACGCTTGAGAAGGACTGGAAGAAATATCCGGTCTTTCATCTTGACCTGAATACGAGAAAGTATGAAGATGAAGACTCGCTGACAACTCTTCTTGAAGAAGCGGTTTCGCGATGGGAACAGGAGTACGGCAGGGATGAACTGGAGATCGGGCTGGAACGCCGTTTTTCCGGAGTGATACGGAGGGCGCATGAGAAGACAGGTATGCGGGCAGTGATTCTGGTCGATGAATATGACAAGCCGATGCTTCAGTCAATAGGAAAAGATACACTTCAGGAAGCGTACAGAGGTACACTGAAAGCGTTTTACGGCGCATTGAAGTCAGAGGATCGGCATATACGCTTCGCGATGCTGACTGGAGTGACCAAGTTCGGCAAGGTGAGCGTGTTCAGTGACCTGAACAATCTGATGGACATATCAATGGACGCAAGGTACACGGATATATGCGGCATGTCGGAGAAAGAACTGCTCGGAGAGTTCGATGAAGACATCAGAGCATTGGCGGGAGCGAACGGACAGAGTTATGAAGAAGCATGTTCAAGACTGAAGGAAAATTATGACGGGTATCATTTCTGTCCGGACAGTCCGGGTATCTACAATCCTTTCAGTCTGCTTAATACATTCGCAAAGAACCGTTACGGGAGCTACTGGTTTGAGACGGGTACGCCTACTTATCTTGTCGAGTTGTTGAAAACACACAAGTACAATCTTTACAAGATGGCGAATGAAAAGGTCACATCCAAAATCCTGGACAGTATCGACGCATCCTCCACGAATCCCATACCGGTAATATACCAGAGCGGATATCTGACGATAAAGGGATATATTCCTGAACCTCAGATATATGAACTCGGATTCCCTAATAAAGAGGTGGAGCAGGGCTTCATGGATTTCCTGCTTCCATATTATACACCGGTGCAGGATACGGAGAGCGGCTTTGCAATCTGGAGTTTTGTCGAGGACGTAAAAACCGGAAATATAGACGGTTTCATGGAGCGTCTCAGGAGTTTTCTGTCAGGATGCCCGTATGAAATTGCAAAAGACATTGAGCTTCATTATCAGAATGTCCTGTTTATAGTATTTCGTCTTGCCGGTCTTTATACTCAGGTGGAATACCATACCTCGCAGGGACGTGTCGACCTTGTTCTCCAGACCTCGGACTATGTATATGTCATGGAGTTCAAACTGGACGGCTCGGCTGAAGACGCGATAAGGCAGATTGAAGACAAGCAGTATGCCATGCCATTCGCAAAGGACAGCCGCAAGATCTATAAAATCGGTGTGAATTTCAGCACTACGACACGGAATATTGACAATTGGATAGTCAAATAACATTAATGTCATGAAAGGAATCGTATTGGCCGGAGGGTCAGGGACGAGGCTTTATCCCATAACCAAAGGTGTCAGCAAACAGCTGCTTCCGGTATTCGACAAACCGATGGTATATTATCCGATATCCGTCCTTATGACGGCTGGTATCAGGGATATACTGGTCATTTCCACTCCGGCTGACCTTCCGGCCTTCAGGCGGCTGCTTGGAGACGGCAGCGATTTCGGAGTGCATTTCGAATATGCAGAGCAGCCGTCTCCTGACGGACTTGCCCAGGCTTTCATAATAGGCGAGGATTTTATCGGAAGCGATTCAGTCTGTCTGGTATTAGGCGATAACATCTTTCACGGAAACGGCCTTGACCGTCTTCTTTCAGATGCGGTACATTCAGCAGAAGTCGAGAACAAGGCCACTGTATTCGGCTATTGGGTGAATGACCCGGAAAGGTATGGTGTGGCAGAGTTCGATGAAGAAGGAAACTGTCTGTCCATAGAAGAAAAGCCGGCCAGACCGAAGTCAAACTATGCCGTGGTCGGGCTGTATTTCTACCCGAACAAGGTCGTGGAAGTGGCCAAAAGCATCAAGCCTTCAGCAAGAGGCGAACTGGAAATCACGACAGTGAACCAGCGATTTCTGGAAGACCGTCAGCTGAAGGTCCGGACTATGGAAAGAGGATTCGCATGGCTTGACACGGGCACGCATGATTCCTTGGCTGAAGCCAGCATGTATGTGGAAGTCATCGAGAAAAGGCAGGGACTTAAAATCGCCTGTCTGGAAGAAATCGCCTACCGAAAGGGGTGGATTGATGCTTCACGAATACGTGACCTGGCCTGTCCGATGATGAAGAATCAGTACGGGCAATATCTTATGAAGGTCATCGGAGAACCGGATAAATGCTGACTCCGATGATTCCTTTTGTTTTATAATTTATGTTGAATTTATTCATAGTGTCGAACAGTAGCGAAAGCAATTCTCTGATTGTGGACATGGCGCATCCTTCATCGCCGGATTCACTTATCATATTGCTGATAGCATTGATAGTTGGTGCCGTAATTCCTTTTGCCGTTCTGTTCCTCGTACGCAACTTTGGCAACACTGTGAGAACAAGGGCCGATCTCGGAAGACTTAGTATCTCGTTCCTGGTAGAGATTCCAGTAATGCCTGACAGACGCCACTGGAAACGTCTGCCGTACGCCAGAAAGCCTCAAAAGGAGGATGGCAAGTCTACGATTGTAGTGCAGCATGGCAGCAGGGATGCCGTTAACGAGGCATTCCGCGTCTTGCGTACGAATCTTAATTTTATGGTGGCCAAGGACGAAAAAACAAAAGTTTTCCAGATGTCTTCGTTCAATCCAGGAAGCGGCAAGACTTTCATTACATTGAATATAGCGGCTTCATACGCGTTGACTGGGGCGAAGGTGCTCATACTTGATCTCGACTTGAGAAAAGGTATGATCGGTAAGAACCTGAAGTTGCACAACGAAGGCCTGCCCATGTATCTTTCCGGTAATGTCACTGATATCCATGACATCACCGTGAAGGTGAGTGAGAACATGTATGTTATTCCTTCCGGCATTTTGCCTCCGAATCCGTCTGAGCTTCTGCTGACCGAACGGTTCCGGAAACTCATCTCGGATTTGCGGGAGGAATATGACTATGTTTTCCTGGATTGCCCGCCTGTGGATATTGTGGCTGACACGGCTATCATAGCCGGAGTCGCGGATATGACGGTATTTGTAGCAAGGGCCGGTCTTCTGGACAAGAGGGCTCTTCCTCTCGTGTCCAAAATAGTCGAAGGGGGTATTTATCCTCGTTTGAGTCTGATACTGAACTGTACTGAATCCGAACTTGTCAGATACGGGTATGGTCGGTATGAATATGGTTATGGCTATGGCTATAATGATGGAAAATAGCTGTCGTATTTATGAAGCATATGACTGAATTAAAGTCGAAAGCAATCAGTGGTGTAGCCTGGAGTGCCATAGAGAGATTCTCTGTACAGATAATACAGTTCGTAATAGGACTTATCATAGCCAGGATACTGTTGCCTTCTGACTACGGACTGATAGCTATGGTCACGGTTTTTCTGGCCATAGCCCAGTGTTTCATTGACAGCGGCTTTTCGAATGCATTGATGCAAAAACAGAACAGGACAGCGGAAGATTTCAGTACGGCATTCTATACGAATATCGGGGTAGCCTTTGTCTTTTATGCAATATTCTATGTATGCAGTCCGTTGATAGCAGAGTTCTATAACGAGCCGTCACTGAAAGTGATATTACGGATTCTCAGTCTCAATTTTGTCATGACATCATTGTTCCTTGTCCACAGGACGAAGATGATGATTGAAATGGATTTCAAGTCAATGGCAAAAATTGCCATAGCTGCAGCAGTCATCGGTGGTGCTATCGGTATCTATATGGCAATTAAAGGATTTGGAGTATGGGCCTTGGTCGCGCAAACGATGAGTGGCAGCCTTGTTTCACTTGTAGTGTATTGGATACGGACCAAATGGCAGCCCAAGTTGTCGTTTTCCGCCTCATCGTTTTCATACTTGTTCAATTTCGGCTCGAAAATTCTTTTGGCAGGGCTGATACATACAATATATTCAAATATGTATTCCCTTGTAATCGGGAAAAAATACTCTTCTACGGATTTGGGCTTTTACAATAGGGGGCAGTCATTCGCCTATGTGATCCCGTCAAATCTGACAACGATTGTTACCCAGTCTATGTACCCGGTACTATGCAGTCTTCAAGACGATAGGGAACATCTTAAGTCTGCATTCCTTTCGTATGTCAGACTTGCATGTTTCGTGACATTCCCGATTGCCATGTTGTTGGCTGCTTTGGCTCAGCCGGTGATATCCATCGTACTGACAGATAAATGGCTTCCTGCAACATTGTATCTGCAGATAATGTGTTTCGGATATATGTGGGATCCTCTGATGAGAATTAACGCCAATTCCCTGAGTGTTACGGGTAGGAGCGACTATGTCCTGAAAAGCGAAACATTGAAGAAACTGATATCCGTAATGGTCTTGATTGGTTCGCTTCCTTTTGGACTAAATATAATATGTATAGGAATGGCGGCATATTCGCTGATAGATTTGTTTATATCAAGCATTTTTACCAAAAAAGTGGTCGGAGTTTCTTTTGCGGATGAAATGCGAGCGGCGGTACCATACCTTGTAACATCAATATTGCTGTTCGGAATCGTATTTGTTATCGATAGGTTGATATTGTCCGATGTGTTGTCATTGGTGTGCGGAACAACTATCGGTTTAATATTTTATTTGCTTGTCGCTTTTGTTTTCAAGTGGAAAGAACTTGACATTGTAACAAGTACATGCAGGAATTATATTTTGAAGAAAAGACTTTCATGAGGATAGCGTTCATATACAAGTTTTTTCCATCATTGGGGGGAGTGGAAAGAGTAATTACGACCTTGGCCAACGGGTTTGTGAGGGAAGGGGTATATG
>DVIP01000056.1 GCA_018711225.1 Candidatus Cryptobacteroides intestinipullorum
CACCTGTATATAGGAAACGATATACTCCCCCGCCACGTCCAGTTCAGGATGTTCGTCCAGCAGGGCCTGGGAAAAGAACGGAGACACTATCGTGGACGGCATGGAAGCATACTGGCGCGCCTCCCCGCGCAATTTCTGGAAAGGAAGGTGCAGCTGCGTCACCTTGTAATCGCCCCGTGCGCGGCCGTTTCCAAATACAGCCGCCCTGGCGTCCATGTACCAGACGGGTCTGGAAGCAGGAATGTCTCCCAGCCTGCTGAATGCATCATCCGCTTCAATGTCATGGTACTTGCTGTCCGCAGTGATTATGCTGCCGTCGTTTTCCACACCGTACCCCGCAAGTTCCAGATAATGGAAAAGTACGGCACGGACGAAAGGAACCACGCCCTTTTCATCCGTAAGGGATCTGTGGAAATCGAAATATACCGTCTTGTGATGGACGAATACGGCAAACAGACAGTCATGTCCGAAGACTCCGGATTCCGAATATCCGGCCCTGTCCCTGATGTGCATGACCCTGACAGGGGTGTCCCGTTCCGAAAAAGACAAAATCCCGTCCCTCGCTTCTACTCTCAGATTGAACTGCGGAAACCTCGGCATCATGTCATTCACGGCTCGTTCCAGCAGGGATTTGTCCACAGCCATGGTAAGTGCGGCCACGAAACAGAAGGTCGCATTGGCCTCATCCGAGTCCGAATAAAGGTAAGTGCTTCCCAGAAGGTCCGGGTCAAGATATCCTGAATTGGTGCTCATGGATCTGTCTTTTATTTGTGGAACGGACTGTCAGGTTCTTTGGCCATGTAGCTGAACTCAAGCCTGTCTGTGAGGGACGGCCAAAGATTGTGCATCAGGACCGTAAGTTTCCCTATAGGTGTCAGAATCATGTGCGATTTCCTGCGTATCAGGCCTTTTGCCAGATATTCCGCCACCTTTTCAGCCGTCATCATCCTGCCCTCGTCACGTGGAGTCCTGCCCTGAGGGGACCCGTCGGCCGTGAGGGCTGCATTCCTGACATTCGATGCCGTAAAGCCAGGTGCGAACACCATCACGTGAAGGCCGTCATACAGATGTTCTATCCTCAGCGTGTCGAGGAATCCGCGCACCGCATACTTGGAAGATGAATAGCCTGTCCTGCCCGGAAGACCGGAATAGCCTGCAATGGAAATCACGCCCACTACCGAGCCCCTGGACTTCAGAAGCCACGGCAGAGCATGTTTCGTGCAGTAGACAGTACCCCAGAAATTCACATCCATAAGAGTCTTTATCACGGAGAGGTCCAGGTCGCGGAACATCGCCCTCATGGAAAGACCGGCATTGTTCACCAGGATGTCTATCCTGCCGAACCGCTCCACTGTCTTGTCTATAAGGTTCTTGCAGTCCGCTTCGACAGAGACGTCGGTCCTGACATAAAGGACTTCCGTCTCGGACGACAGTTCCTCCGCTATTTCCGCGAGCTTGTCGGAAGACCTTGCGGCAAGGGCAAGTTTCGCTCCGCAGGAAGCGAATAATTTGGCAGAAGCCAACCCAATTCCTGAGCTGGCTCCTGTTATGATCATTACTTTATCCTTGAAGTATTTTCTGTTCATCACGGGATCGCTGCTA
Organism: Candidatus Cryptobacteroides intestinipullorum; assembly: GCA_018711225.1. GTDB lineage: Bacteria > Bacteroidota > Bacteroidia > Bacteroidales > UBA932 > Cryptobacteroides > Cryptobacteroides intestinipullorum. The sequence goes on from DVIP01000056.1 coordinate 1,603, forward strand.
ATGGATAGCCATGTCTATAATCTCGTCTCCGTCATAATCGCCTCTCTCGAGCTTGGCCCTGATCTCGGCGAAAGTCTTCAGCGTGTATTCCACATCCTCCATGGAGTGTGCGGCGGTAGGTATGACCCTGAATATGATCATGCCTTTAGGTATGACAGGATATATCACGATGGAACAGAAGATACCGTAATTCTCCCTGAGATCCACAGCCATCTTCGTAGCCTGGCCTACACCGCCCTTGATAGCCACCGGAGTCACGCAAGCCTCAGCAGGTCCGATATCGAACCCGAGTTCGCGGAAACCGTTCTGCAGGGCGCGGGTAACCTTGAAAAGCTTCTTCCTCAGTTCGTCGCCTTCCGCGCTGCGGATGATGGAAAGTCTTTTCAGACCGCCTTCCACGAAGGCCATAGGAAGTGACTTGGCGTAAATCTGCGAACGGAGATTGTACCTCAGGTAGTCTATAATGACCTTCGGACCTGCCACGAATCCTCCGATGCTGGCCATTGACTTGGCATACGCCCCGATATAGAGATCCACCTCATCCATCACGCCGAAATGCTCGGAAGTACCGCGTCCGTGCTCTCCCATCACGCCGAAGCCGTGTGCATCGTCGATCAGAATCCTGAAATTGTATTTTTTCTTGAGAGCCACGATCTGGTCGAGGATTCCGAGAGCACCGGTCATTCCGTAGACACCTTCCGTGATGAGCAGGATGCCGCCACCGGTCTCTTCACAGAGCTTGGAAGCCCTCTTAAGCGTGGCCTCGCAGCTTTCTATGTCATTGTGACGGTATGTCATCCTCTTGCCCATGTGAAGACGTGCTCCGTCTATAAGACATGCATGTGCCTCGGAATCATATACGATGATGTCATGCCTGTCCATCAGGGCATCTATCGTGGAGACTATTCCCTGATATCCGAAATTGAAAAGGAATGCATCCTCTTTCTTCTCGAAATCGGCCAGTTCTCTCTCGAACTGCTCGTGCAGGGAGGTATGTCCCGACATCATGCGGCTTCCCATAGGATAGGCAAGCCCCCATTTGGCCGCAGCCTCGGCATCTGTCTTCCTCACTTCAGGATGGTTTGCAAGTCCCAGATAATTGTTGAGACTCCAGCAAAGCACATCCTTCCCGCGGAATTTCATATGAGGACCTATTTCCCCTTCAAGCTTGGGATACATATAATATCCGAATGCTTTCTGTCTGTACTGGCCGAGAGGACCGCCCGAGTCTCTGGCAATTCTTTCAAAAATATCCATAAATATGTGAATTTAGATTTTGTACTGTTTTACTGTTCTGCAGTTCCGCCACGGCTATGCATCCACGTTCGCATAATGCGCATTCTGCTCTATGAATTCCCTTCTTGGCGGCACGTCGTCGCCCATCAGCATGGAGAATGTGCGTTCCGCCTCCGCCGCATTTTCTATGGTCACCTGGCGGAGCAGCCTCCTGGACGGGTCCATGGTAGTTTCCCACAACTGCACGTCACTCATCTCTCCGAGACCTTTGTAACGCTGCACCGTAACACCCTTGTCCGTTCCTTTCCCGAGCTTTTCGGTAGCCGCACGGCGCTCGTCGTCTGTCCAGCAGTAGATTTCCTCCTTGCCCTTCTTCACCAGATAAAGCGGAGGCGTCGCCAGATATACATAACCGTTCCTTATCAGGTCAAACATGTACCTGAAGAAGAATGTCAATATAAGAGTGGCTATATGGCTGCCGTCGACATCGGCATCCGTCATGATTATGACCTTGTGATAACGCAGTTTCGAAAGGTTCAGCGCCTTGTGGTCGTCTTCCGTCCCCACGGTCACGCCGAGCGCCGTATAGATGTTCCTGATTTCCTCGCTTTCGAAGACTCTGTGTTCCATGGCCTTCTCCACGTTCAGTATCTTTCCCCTGAGAGGAAGGATAGCCTGTGTCATCCTGTCCCTGCCCTGCTTGGCGGTACCGCCTGCAGAGTCTCCCTCGACCAGGAAAAGCTCGCATTTCTCCGGATCCCTCATGGAACAGTCCGCCAGTTTTCCCGGCATTCCGGCCCCGGACATCACGGTCTTTCTCTGCACCATTTCACGGGCCTTTCTGGCGGCATGTCTTGCCGTAGCGGCCAGGATTACCTTGTCCACTATCGCCCTCGCATCCTTCGGATTCTCTTCGAGATAAGACTCAAGGGCGGCTGCAGTAGCCTGCGACACTGCGGAAACCACTTCCCCGTTCCCGAGCTTGGTCTTGGTCTGACCTTCGAACTGAGGCTCGGCCACTTTCACGGAAATGACTGCGGTAAGCCCTTCCCTGAAATCATCTGCAGCGAGGTCGAATTTCAGCTTTGACAGGAGGTTGTTCTTCTCGGCATAGTTCTTCAATGTCCTGGTAAGACCCATCTTGAATCCCTGAAGATGCGTTCCTCCTTCTATTGTGTTAATATTGTTTACATAAGAATAGATTTTCTCCGAGAAGCCGGTATTGTACTGCATGGCGACCTCGATAGGGATGATCTTGTCCGTCTCCAGATAGATAGGCTGCTCGATAAGCTTCTCGGCGCCTCCGTCCAGATAGTTCACGAACTCCTTAAGACCATCCTTGGAATAGAACACATCGCTCCGGTACTGGTCCGTGTCATTCCCGTTTTCATCCTGGACGCGGTCCCTCATGTCCGTCAGTGTCAGGCGGATGCCCTTGTTCAGATACGCAAGTTCACGGAGTCTTGCGGCAAGCGTGTCGTACTTGTAGACGGTCGTCACCGTAAAGATTTCCGGATCCGGGTGAAAAGATATGATGGTTCCGGTATCGGAAGCCTCTCCGACCACCTTCACGTCATAAAGCGGCTTGCCCTTGGAATATTCCTGGACGAATATTTTCCCTTCCCTGTGAATCTCGGCCTTCAGATAATCCGAAAGGGCGTTCACGCATGAGACACCCACACCATGGAGACCTCCGGAAACCTTGTAGCTGTCCTTGCTGAACTTTCCTCCTGCATGAAGGACTGTCAGAACGACTTCCAGGGCAGACTTGTGCTCCTTCTCGTGCATCCCTGTAGGGATACCGCGGCCATTGTCCCTGACCGTAATGGAATTGTCCTCATTGATAGTGACTTCAATATCTGTACAGAACCCGGCCAGAGCCTCGTCTATACTGTTGTCGACGACTTCATAAACAAGATGATGCAGACCTCTCTCCCCTATGTCCCCTATATACATTGAAGGCCTTTTCCTTACAGCTTCAAGACCTTCAAGAACCTGGATACTGCTCGCGGAATACTGGGATTCCACGTTATTCTTCACTTCGTTATCACTCATTTTTACAGAAAAATATTAAACGGACAAATTTAACAATTTTCTTACAAATTCAAGCAAATTCCGGCTGTAAAATAGATTCCGCTTTCCGAATAGAGCGGCGTGTACTGTATCGTCATGTCAAGCATGTTCCCGCCTTTTATCCACAGCGAGAACTTGCGCGTGAAGGCATATTCCAGACTTATCCCCAGGTCGGCGAATGCAGGGACCTTCAGGCTCCGGGCCTCGGGGACAGCCATTCCGGACAGGCTTCCGTATCTGGCCGTGGAGAAACCGCAGCCGACACCGAAGAAAATACGCTCCTTCCAGTTGTACTGGAAATCCACCTTTCCGGCCAGGGCAGGAGGGGCAAAGAGCGCCGCATTCCTCCGGGCTGCATCAGTCGACTGATACTGCAGCCATCCGTCAATCTTCACGTCCTGCGACACCCATGCGAAATCCAGTTTCGCGAAAAACATCTGCCATGCGTCATACGCGATGCCGGGATAAAGCCTGTCCGGTCCTGCGGCCACAGTCGCAAGAGGGGCATTGGCGAAATTCCTGTAACCGGTGCTCAGGTCATAGCGCAGTCTGGAAGCGATATTGCCCTTGATGCCGACGGACAGCGAGACCCTTTCCACGGTATTGTCCAGAAGAGGCGCTCCCGAAACAATATTATATAAAGGCGTGATGTGCCGTCCGGAAGCAAGAAGCGACGAATAAGTGTTTATGTCAGGCCCTCCACCGGCAGCGAAGTAAATGTCGAGATATTTCTTTACGGCAGCGAAGCTGATATTGAGGTCAGGATAAATGATCTGGCCTTTCGCCATGTTCATCATGAAAGGACTGTCAGGGCCGTTGCTCCTGAAAAGGAAGGCCAGTTTCGCACCAATATCCAGATTCCATCTTCCGCTGGAATAAAGATAACGCGGTCCCAGGGTCACGTTCCCGGCATCGGAATCGAAAACTCCCCCGTAAGACGCATAATCCAGGCCAATGCCCAGCAGGAAAGAATGGCCGGAACCGAACGCACCGCCCAGAGACACGTCCAGATTCAGGTTATGTTCCGACATGCGGTCCTTCTGCAGCCCGGTATAAGTGAAGATGTCTTCAGCATAACGGTAACCGGCCTCCGCGTCATAGACGAAATGATTGCCGGCCATCTGCTTGGAGGCTATGCCGAAATTCATGTCGAAGGCGTTGTACCCCCTGCTGACCGTAGTATCTTTCAATGCCGTACCATAGTAACCGGTCCTGAAATCCAGAACTCCGGTCTCCCAGTCGAACGACCCGTCTATCCCAGCCTCCGTCACCAGATCATGTCCTGAAAAACGCGACCCGTCAGGGACAATCCCCGTGACTCCGCCTTCCGTTTCCAGGCCCAGTGCCCTGTATTTGCCGACATACGAACGGTGCTGCGCATACAGCGAGAGCCTGAATTTGTCATTTCTGACAGGAGACCACACAAAATCCAGTTCAGGATGCAGCGTATATCCGGCTCCGGTCCTCAGATACAGTTTCCTGGCATCGACATAGCCGGGTGCAATGTCCATATCCATCAGGAACGGCCTGAATTCATACGCTCCCTTGAACGGGCTGTCGAATACGGAATAATCGAACTGCAGGTTGAACTGCAGGACACTGTCCGGCACAGCCATCTCCACGGACGGCTTGTCCAGTTCCATAAGCGAACCCCTGTACTGTCTGGAAACCTCTACGGTAGGGTTCAGATTCTGAGCCCCCGCCACGAACGGGAATATGGCCGGAAGAACGGCCGAAAGACATATTCTGGATAATCTCATCATCGTTTTTCTGTTTTTGGAACCGTTATTCGACACTGCCTGCCATCAGCTCGCCGAGCTTTTCAAGCCTCATCCTGACTGTCTGGAGGACATCATCGTCACCACCCTCCGGACTATATCCCTCGGCGATGCTTTCGAACGTGGCCCTGGCCTGCTCCGGATTGTCCATTTCCACAAAAGCGTCACCCAGCACTATGAAAGCCTTCGCCAGCCAGTAGTTCTCTCCCGTTCCGGAATCCGAGAAAGCATATACCATTTCCTCCACTTTCTGGAACTCTCCCCTGTCATAATTGTCCTGAATCATCAGATAAGCGGCCTCGGCTCCCTCCGGAGTAGAAGGGGCTTCAGCAAGTCTGGCCAGCAATACGAAGGCTTCATCCCTGCGGGAAGTAGCCAGCAGCGATTTGGCCCGGACATATTCCGATTCCCTGAGAAGGTCCCCCGCAAGTCCGGGTTCCTTTCCAAGACGCCATGAACTGCTTATGGCTTCGTCATACATCCTGCCCCTGAAAGCGGAACGCATCATTCCGACCAGAGAGCGGAAAGCGGCATCACGGTCCCCCGTGCGGCCATTCAAGGCACTGTACGCAGTGTATGCGTCAGCATATTTCTGCATGGAATACGACAGGTCGGCATAATTGAGCGAAGCCTGGTCCAGGAACGGACCTGTACCAGCAGACATTACGCGCTCATAGTGGTCGCATGCGGTCTCAGGCTGTCCTGTAAGCCTGTAGCACTCTCCCAGATAATATTCGGCATTGGTCACCATCTTGCCGGACGGATATTTTTCCAGATATGAACCGAGCGAAGCAATGGCCTTCGGATAATTCTCGGACAGGAAAATCTGCTCTCCTGCATTGTATATCATCATCTCTTTCTCGGCCTCGGTCTTCAGCGAAGATTTCCCTATGCTCTCTATATACGCCAGATATTCCTCGGGGGCATTCTGGGACTTGTATATGGACTCTATCGCCAGCAGTGCGGCATCGGCATATTCCGACAAAGGCATGTCCTCGACCACTTTCTTGTAATAGGACAATGCCTTGGCGTTGTCCGACCTGTTCCTGCAAATCATGCCCAGTTCTATATAAGAACGAGCGATATAGATGCTGTCGCGCACATTGGCCGCCAAGGTATTGAAGCACTCGGCCGCCTCGTCAGGCTTTCCGACCGCCACGAGCGAGCGTCCGAGCTCGTACATTGCCTCAGGATAAAAATACGATGACGGAGAGGCTTTCCTGACATTGGACAACAGGCTTACCTTCCTGGCATTGTTCCCTGAAAGGCCGTATGACACCGCGGACTGATAGTAAGGATATATGTCGTTCACGTCGAAATAGTCTTTCAACACTCCGTCATAGGCCTCGACAGCGTCCTTATATCTCTGCTGCATGAACATGCAGTCCCCGTAGCGCAACATGGCCTCTTTCCTCCACGACACCGGAGGTTCGGAAAGATAGGTCGAAAACCAGTTCGCCGCATAATTGTAGTCGTTCATCATCAGATAGCAATAGGCTATATTGAACGGCACGAGCTTCGATTCCTCCTTTCCATACAATGCGGAAGTGTTGTAGAGATCCATGAACACGTCAATGGCCTTCTCATACTGTCCGGACTTGTAATAGGCCTCACCCAGCCAGTACCTCGACATCTGGTTGAAATAAGTCCTCCTTTCCGAATAATACCCCGCCGCCCTGAGACATTCCGCTGCGGCCCTGTATGAGCCTGACAGCATGAGCTGATTCGCCCGCAGGTAATTGGCCTTCATATAGTTCGACTTCATGTCCGGATCCAGTTCGTCGATTTCGTCGTATGCGGCGATGGCTCCCGCATAATCCCTGTTGTACAGGGCGGCAATGGCTATATAGCTGTATATCAGTTCCCTTTTCCCGGTATCCTTGTATTCTCTGAGATAATCGTAGAAAACCGACGTGTCAGTATTCAGGTCGAAGGCAAGTTTGGCATAGTTGAAGAAAGCATCTTCCTTTATTCCCTGATCGAAACCGGCTTCCGAGGCATCCCTGAACGCCCCCATTGCAGCCACCTTGTTGCCAGTCCGTATATAGCTGTAGCCCAAATGGTAATTCGCTATCTGCCCCAGGGAATCGGTGCGGTCCTGCATCATGGAGAAATTGTCTATGGCTCCCTGGTAATCCTTCACGGCATAAAGTACGGAACCTGCATAGAAGTAGTCCGTGCGTGACGAAGGAGACAGGGATTTCCTGCTCAGGTCATAATACTCCCTGGCTTTTCCTGTGTCTCCCAGAACCAGGCAGGACTCTGATATGAACCTCGCCAGATAAGGTTTCTTGTCTTCCGAAACCATCTCCATGACACCGGGCCCTGTCTCTGCTACAGTATCGTAATCCTTAAGCATGAAACGGCATTCCACCAGATAGAAAGAGGCAATTTCCGTGAAACGGCTGTCTTGTGCGGCTTCCTCAAGCCACGGAACAGCCTCTGAAAAGTCCTCCCTTCCATAGTAAATATAGCCGATGGCATATTGCGCAGGGGCCGTATAGTCCGAATGGGCTCTCATGGTAAGATCCTTGAACCTCAACAATGCCCTGTCGAGATACCGCAGTTCGAAATCGCAATACGCTCTCTTGAACTGAAATTCAGGAACCTGGCTTCTGTAAAGCTGATGCCGCGAAATCTGCTCGAACTGCGCCGAGGCACCATTGAAATCCTTCCCGTCGAAAAGGTTGAGTGCATACCTGTACCGGATCTGCGGTATAAGTCCCGATGACTGGTACCTGGATACGAAATCCTCTATAAGCCTTTCATACCCCGGAGCCTCAAGACACGCTGCATTGAGCACATAATAGCCGTATGCATCCCCTTCTCCCGTAGTTCCGGCTATCTCCTTGAACAACAGCATGGATCTGTCATACATCCCTTTATTGTAAAGCCGGAGTGCCTCCCTGTACTCCCTGGACGGACGGTCTGCATAGTCACGGATATTCCCGTACGGCATTACCTGGGAATATGAACCGAATGAGGAAAATACCAGAGCCAATATGGCTGCCAATCTGAATTTCATCGGATTCTCATTAAATTTTCAAAAACAACCGGGTCCGGACCTGATGAACCTTGCCCCGCCGGAACCATGCCGGTGAGAGGTACAAATCCGGTTCAATCTGCCCCATAAATATTTACAAAAATAGGCTTTTTTCATTATATTTGTAAATTGTAGCAGAAATAATATCATTTTATCAGATGGAAGAGAGAAAACCGCTAATATCTTTCAGGGATGCCGATATCCGCGGAGGTGAGAGTACTGTCCTTTACGGGGTGTGCATGGACGTATTCCCCGGAGATTTCCTGTATATCGTCGGCAAGGTAGGTACGGGAAAGACTTCAGTCATAAGGACAATGATAGCCGAAAATCCCCTTTCCAGAGGGGAAGGGACAGTATGCGGCTACAATCTCAGGAAAATGCGGGAAAAGGATATCCCTTATCTGCGGCGGCATCTCGGCGTGATATTCCAGGACTTCCAGCTTCTCATGGACAGAAGCGTGGAAGAGAATCTGAATTTCGTGCTCAAGGCTACCGGATGGAAGAACAGCGCGGAAATAGACAAGAGGATTTCCGAAGTGCTTGAAGCAGTCGGCATGGCACACAAAGCCCACAGGATGCCTCACCAGCTTTCCGGTGGAGAGCAGCAGAGGGTAGCCATAGCCCGCGCCCTGCTTAAC
>DVIP01000057.1 GCA_018711225.1 Candidatus Cryptobacteroides intestinipullorum
CTCTGATATTGAACAGAATAATTCGTCGAACTGACGTTAAATAATCAGAATATTGACTATAAACCGCCGGCAGGGATATTCCGCCGGCAATATCCGACCAGAAAATGAAAATAAAGGACATACTTGAAGAAAGCCGCAAACCTTTTCCCTCACTGGAAATTGTGCCGCCGCTGAAAGGCATTACAAATAAAGAACTCATAGAGTCCGTCAGGCCTTTCATGGAATTCAATCCCCGCTACATAAACGTCACATGCCACAGGGACGAATACGAATACAGGGAAGAGAAAAACGGAACATTCTCCAGACACCTTGTAAGGAACAAGGTCAGCGAAGTGGCCGTCTGCAGCGCTGTCATGGCCGCATACAAGATAGATGTCGTACCGCACATGATATGCGGAGGCAACACCGCCGATGACATAGACAACAAGCTGAGCGACCTCAAGTTCCTCGGCATCGAAAACATCATGGCGCTCCGCGGGGACTGCACTGCAGGGGAAAAGAGGTTCACCCCGGCCGAAGGAGGCTACAAATACGCAAGCGAACTGGTGGCTGCCATAAGGGATTTCGAGAAAGGAAGCGGCATTTTCAGCATAGGAGTAGGAGGATATCCTGAAAAGCATTTCGAAGCCCCGAACATGGAGACCGACATCGCCAACCTCAGGAAAAAGGTGGATGCCGGAGCCGACTATATCGTCACGCAGATGTTCTTCGACAACAGAGTCTTCTACGAATTCAGGGACAGATGCCGCAAGGCAGGGATCACCGTCCCCGTCATTCCTGGTCTGAAACCGCTGACTACCGCCCGCCAGGTGTCTCTGCTTCCGGAGGCATTCTCCATAGATATCCCGGTGGAACTGACAGCCGAAATACAGGCCGCAGGAGATGACCGGGAGGCAGTTTACCGGACAGGTACAGACTGGTGCATAGCCCAATGCAAAGACCTGCTGGCGCACGGAGTTCCCGCCGTCCACTTCTACACCATGGGCAAGGCCGAAAACATTGTCAGAATCCTTCGGGAATGTTTCTGACACCCGACCACGGTATAAAGATATTGTAAATCTGGCAGTACGAAACCCCCGTTTCGGAAATTATAACCTGTCCGACCGGAAGAGACATCAAAAAGGAGATTTTTTTGACCTCTCTTCCGGTTTTTCTATTAACTTTGTTTGGATTGAATTTTGCACAACCGCAGCGACACGATTATAACCAAAGATCAATATATATGCAGAACAAATTGCAGGAGCTGACAGACAAGCTTTACAACGAAGGTCTGTCCAAAGGCAGGCAGGAAGGCGAAGCCATATTGAACGAGGCCAGATCCCAGGCCGAAGAAATCATATCGAAGGCCAGGGCTGAGGCGGCCAGGATAACAGCCGATGCCGAAAAGGAAGCCTCTGAACTCAAGGCCAAGGTGGAAAGTGACCTCAAAATGGCCGCAGGGCAATGCATAGCCGCCACGAAGAACGATATAGGTAATCTGCTCGTGAACAAGGTTTCAGACAAGGACATAACGACAGCACTCACATCCGCCGAATTTGTGAAGCAGGTGATAATGGCTGTAGCACAGGCATTCAATGCCGGAGCATCAGAACCTGTCGCACTGTCCGTGATCCTTCCGGAATCGCTCAAAAAGGATGTGGAGCCTTTCCTTAAGAAGGAACTGGCATCCGTTCTCGGCGCAGGCGTGGAAGCCGGTTTCTCCAGAAAGGTTTCCGGCGGTTTCACCATCGGCCCCAAAGGGGAAGGATGGTTCGTCAGCTTCACCGACGAGACTTTCAGGGAACTGATTTCAGGCTATCTCAGGCCGGTGACCAAGAAAATCCTGTTCGGAGAATAATCCTGCATTCTGATGAACAATTACTATTACATAATAGCGGGCCTTCCGGAACTGTCCAGGGACTGGACGGCCGGAGAAAAGGATGCCGATGCCATAATCGGGGAAATCAAGGGGCAATGTTCCGCCAGGGACAGGGCCGTGATAGAATTCCTTGAAAAAGGCTATGCGGCGGAAGAGCTTTCTCCGGATTTCTACGGCGAAGCCCTGAAGCACAAAGTCCGTTTCATACGGGAGTGGTTCGGCTTCGATCTGGACGTACGGAACGCGAAGGTGAAATACCTGAACAAGGCTCTTGGAAGAGAGGCTTCGAAAGACGTGATTTCCATTCCCGGCAGGGAAACGGAAGGGAATCCGGAATTGGAACGCATCCTTTCGGACAATGACATACTCGCCCGCGAGCGCGGCATTGACGACTTGTATTGGGCCAAGGCAGACTCGCTTACGGTATTCCATTACTTCGACCTTACCGTCATCCTCGGATTCATTGCCAGACTGAAAATCATAGACAGGTGGCTGAAACTGGATGAAGAGACAGGCAGGGAAATGTTCAAGAAGCTTGTCGACGAAGTCATGGAGACATTTGACAAACAAAAACAAGACATTATATGAAAAGTACAGGAAAGGTTACGGGTATCGTTTCCAACCTCGTCACAGTGGAGACATCAGGCCCTGTGTCGCAGAACGAACTGTGTTTCGTGACTTCCGGCGGCACCAGGCTTATGGCCGAAGTCATCAAGGTCAACGGAAAGAATGCTTCCATACAGGTATTCGAGAGCACCCGCGGACTCAGGAACGGTGACAATGTGGAATTTGAAGGCAAGATGCTGGAGGCCACATTGGGTCCGGGACTTCTGTCCAGCAGTTATGACGGACTCCAGAATGACCTGACGACCATGACGGGTGTCTTTCTGAAAAAAGGGGAATACACAAACCCTCTCGACGAGAATAGGAAATGGGATTTCACCCCTGTTGCCGGTCCGGGAGACAAGGTGATTGCCGCCGACTGGCTCGGGGAAGTCAAGGAAGGCTGGCTTCCTCACAAGATAATGGTGCCGTTTTCGTTCGAAGGGGAATATACGGTCAAGTCCGTAGCCCCTGCAGGACAATACACCATCAACCAGACGATAGCTGTCCTGACAGACGGCGCCGGGGAAGAGCATGAAGTGACGATGACCCAGAAATGGCCTGTCAAGGTAGCCATCAGGGCCTACAGGGAAAAGCCGAGACCATCCAGGATAATGGAGACCGGCGTCCGTGTCATAGATACGTTGAATCCGATGGCGGAAGGAGGGACAGGGTTTATCCCTGGACCGTTCGGCTGCGGAAAGACAGTCCTCCAGCATGCGATAGCCAAGCAGGGAGATGCCGACGTCATCGTGATGGCGGCCTGCGGAGAGCGTGCGAACGAAGTCGTGGAGATATTCTCCGAATTTCCGGAACTGATAGACCCGCATACGGGACGTCACCTCATGGACCGTACCACCATCATCTGCAATACATCCAATATGCCTGTGGCTGCCCGTGAAGCCTCCGTGTACACGGCCATGACCATCTGTGAATATTACAGGGCCATGGGTCTCAAGGTCCTGCTTCTGGCAGACTCGACATCACGCTGGGCGCAGGCGCTGAGGGAAATGAGCAACAGGATGGAAGAACTTCCGGGAGCCGACGCCTTCCCTGTCGACCTGTCGGCCATCATATCCGGCTTCTATGCCAGGGCGGGGATGGTGGTCCTGAACAACGGCCAGACCGGTTCCGTAACCTTCATAGGTACGGTATCACCTGCAGGAGGCAACCTGAAAGAGCCGGTGACAGAATCCACAAAGAAAGCCGCAAGATGTTTCTATGCCCTGGAGCAGAAACGAGCCGACCAGAAAAGATATCCAGCAGTCAATCCGATAGAATCCTACTCGAAATACCTGGAATATCCGGAAATCAGGGACTATCTTTCGGAAAAGATGGAAAAAGGATGGGTGGAAAAGGTAGAAAAGGCGAAATATATTATCCGGAGGGGAAAGGAGGCGAACGACCAGATCAATATCCTCGGAGATGACGGAGTGCCTATGAGCTACCATGAACTCTTCTGGAAATCGGAACTTGTGGATTTCATAATCCTGCAGCAGGATGCGTTCGACCCCGTGGACAGCCTGACGCCGCTGGAAAGACAGCGCTACATGCTCGACCTAGTACTGGATATCTGCGACAGGGAATTCACGTTCGAGGACTTCGAAGAATGCCGTAATTTCTTCAAGGAAATGATCAATCTCCTGAAGCAGATGAACTACTCCGAATTCAGGGGCGCCGATTTCGACAAATACCGGGAACAACTAAATAATCTTCTGAACAATGGCAAATAAGGCATTTCAAAAAGTATATACACAGCTTGAAGCTATCACCAAGGCTACTGTCACGCTGAAGGCTAAGGGTATCTCGAACGATGAACTCGCCACAGTGGAAGGCAGACTGGCCCAGGTGGTCAAGACTAGAGGTGACCTTGTCACCCTGCAGATTTTCGCAGGAACAGAAGGTATTCCCACCGATGCGGAAGTGACCTTCCTCGGCGAACCTCCTACACTGAAGGTCAGCGACGAGCTTGCCGGACGGTTTTTCAATGCATACGGACAGCCTATAGACGGAGGTCCGGAAATCGAGGGTGAAAAAAGGGAAACGGGAGGTCCGTCCGTAAACCCGTACAAGAGAAAACAGCCGTCCCAGCTTATCCCTACGGGAATAGCCGGAATCGACCTGAACAACACTCTGGTTTCAGGTCAGAAGATACCGTTCTTCGCAGACCCGGACCAGCCGTACAACAATGTTATGGCTCAGGTCGCCCTGCGTGCGGATGTGGACAAGATTATCCTCGGAGGAATGGGGCTGTCGAACGATGACTATCTCTATTTCAGGCATGAATTCGAAAGTGCGGGAGCCCTGGACAAAATCATCTGCTTCGTGAACACTACGGAACAGCCGCCTGTAGAAAGGCTTCTGATTCCGGACATGGCACTGACTGCCGCCGAGTATTTCGCGGTCGACAAGAACGAAAAGGTGCTTGTGCTCCTGACGGACATGACCCTGTATGCGGACGCGCTGAGTATTGTGAGCAACCGTATGGACCAGATTCCGTCGAAAGACTCCATGCCCGGTTCTCTCTACTCGGATCTGGCCAAGATATACGAAAAAGCGGTGCAGCTGCCTGACGGAGGCTCCATCACCATCATAGCCGTGACGACGCTGAATGACGGAGACATCACCCACGCGATACCGGACAATACAGGTTACATCACTGAAGGCCAGCTCTACCTGAGAGCCGATCCGGATTCGGGAAAGATCATCATAGATCCTTTCAGGTCATTGTCCCGTCTGAAACAGCTCGTGATAGGAAAGCAGACCAGGGAAGACCACAACCAGGTCATGAATGCCGGCGTCAGACTGTATGCCGACGCACAGAACGCGAAGACAAAGCTGGAAAACGGATTCGACCTGAGCGACTACGACATGCGCTGTCTGGACTACGCCAAGGAGTATGCCACCAGACTGCTGGCTATCGACGTGAATATCAGGATAGACGAGATGCTCGATACCGCATGGGAGCTTTTCGGAAAATACTTCTCGAAAGCGGAAACCGGAATCAGGCAGGACCTGATAGACAAGTATTGGCCGGCCGGCAAAAACTGACGTATCGGTTTACTCCCGTAAAACGAGGATGCGAAGCATGACGACGTAATCGTCCAAAAGAATAAAAAGACTATATGGCAATAAAATTCCAATATAACAAGACATCGCTCAACGACATGGGCAAGCAGCTCAAGGTCAGGCAGAACGCGCTTCCCACGCTGAAAAACAAAGAATCAGCGCTGCGGCTTGAAGTGCGGAAAGCCAAGGCGAAAGCTGCCGAACTTATTGCGGATCTTGATGCCTCTCTGAAAAAATACGACTACCTGTCTGCATTGTGGAACGAATTCGAACCGGGACTCATATCCGTCACGGACGTGGATCTGGAAACGGTGAAAGTGGCCGGAGTGAAGACCCCGGGACTGAAGGACATCCACTATGAAATCCATGATTTCAACGCATTTGCAAAACCTGCATGGTATGCTGACGGTGTTGCCATACTGAAAGAACTTTCCAGACTTGGAATAGAATCGGAAATCTACAGGGAAAAGAGCAGGATTCTGGATTTCCAGAGAAAAAAGACCACGCAGAAAGTGAATCTCTACGAGAAAGTGCAGATACCCGGATATCAGGAGGCCATAAGGAAAATCAAGAGGTTCATGGAAGATGAGGAAAACCTGTCCAAGGCATCATCCAAGATAGTCAAAAGCAGACACGAAGCTGAAGAGGAGGCACAGATATGATTACCAGAATGACCAAATATTCATTCATCCTGCTCAGCGGTGAAGCGAAATCCTTTCTTGCAAGGCTGCAGGATCTCGGCGTGGTGGACATCACCAGATCGAAGAAGCCTGTGGACATGTGGTCCTCCGCCATACTGGAGAAGGCCATGGAAATCAGGAAAGTCATTTCCATGCTGGAAAAGACCGACTACGGAAAGGACACCGATGCCGATGCCATCACACATGCGTGCGCATCGGCAGAACTCCCTGATGATGTCGTGAAATCCGCGCTGGACACTGCCGCCGAACTGGAAAGGCTGAAAGCCAGACTCGATTCTCTGTCCAGGGAAATCATGGACAGATCTCCGTGGGGGGACTTCGACAAGGAAGCCGTCGGCAGACTGGCAGATGACGGGCTCGTCCTGAGGTGGTACATCGTACCCAAAAAGAAATTCCAGGACAGCTGGAAAGACGAATACGCATTGCAAGTCATCAGCGAAAACAGCTCGTACGTCTGGTTCGTGACAGTTTCCGAAGCCGGGGACGGCTACAGTTTCCCGGTTGAAGAGACTGCCGCACCTGAAGGCACGTGGAAGGAATCACAGGCAGAAAAGGAAAAGACAGAAGCCGCAGTCATAGAAGCCAAGGCCCTTCTTCTGAAAATGAAAGAGGCCATACCGCAGCTTCAGGAAGCATACAAAGACGAGATGTCGAGGCTGGACCTGTACCTGGCCGACGTTTCAAAAGAACTCGCCGCGGAAAACATGATTACGGTTTTCACCGGTTTCGCCCCTACGGAAGATGACGGAAAGCTGTGCGCCGAATTTGACAAAATGGACGTAGCCTATGTAAAGGAAAGCGCTGTAGAAGAGGACAATCCTCCGATCAAGCTGAAAAACAACCGTTTCATACGCCAGTTCGAAGTGCTTACCGGCATGTATGGAATGCCTGTCTACAGCGAATTCGACCCTACCCCGATTCTCGGCCCGTTCTTCCTGCTGTTCTTCGCCATGTGCATGGGAGACGCCGGCTACGGTATACTGCTGATACTCATAGGCCAGTTCCTGAAGAAGACGAACGGAAGCATGGCAAAGCTCGGTCCCATAGTGACTACACTCGGGACAGGATGCATTTTCGTCGGCATCATTCTCGGCACATTCTTCGGAATCAATCTGACTGAGGCTTCATGGGTTCCCGGCTGGCTGAAGAAATGCATGATTTCCGGAGAAATAGCAGGATATTCGGCCCAGATGGTCCTGGCGCTGGGAATAGGCATACTGCATATATGCCTTGCCATGACCGTCAAGGCGATATGTTACACCAAAAGATTCGGATTCAAGGCCAATATCAGCACCTGGGCATGGCTGATTCTCATACTGGGAGGCCTGACAACGGCAGGGATGGCGCTTCTCGGCGTGATTTCGGAACCGGTCATCAAATGGACAGTCATTGTACTGGGAATAATATCGGGTCTCGGAATCTATATTTTCAATGTTCCGGGAAGGAATCCGCTGATAAACGTAGGGTCCGGACTTTGGGACACTTACAACATGGCGACTGGACTTCTCGGCGACACGTTGAGCTACATACGTCTTTATGCCCTGGGGCTTTCCGGCGGCATGCTGGGCAACGCGTTCAACAACCTGGCTTTCATGTTCCAGGACGGAATACCAGTACCGGGGATTAACTGGATAGGCTTCGTGCTCATCCTGCTGCTCGGGCACTGTCTGAATCTCGCAATGTCATGTCTGGGGGCTTTCGTACACCCTCTGCGTCTGACATTCGTGGAATATTTCAAGAACTCCGGATATGAAGGCAGGGGGGCAGCATACAACCCGCTTGCACGCCAATGACATTGTGCCGGAAAACCGGCGGGACAAACGGATATTAACAATTAAAAAATAAAAATTATGTTGAATTTAATTCTTGGTTATGTAGGATTAGGCCTCCTTCTGGGACTTTCCGGAATCGGGAGCAGTATCGGAACAACTATTACGGGAAATGCTGCCGAGGGCGCTTTGAAAAAGAATCCTGAAAAATCGGCAAGTTACATGATCCTTTCAGCGATGCCTGCCACACAGGGGCTTTACGGTTTCGTGGCATTCCTCATGTGGCTCGGAAAGGACTTCGCCACTGACGGACCGATTCTTTTCGGCATGGGTCTGGGTATAGGGGCGGTTCTCCTTATTTCAGCTATCCGTCAGGGACAGGTATGCGCCAACGGTATCGTAGGCATCTCACAGGGACACGACGTGCAGACAAACACCATGATTTATGCCGCACTCCCTGAATTTTACGCCATCCTTGCCCTCGTAGGAGCGCTGATGATATAAAAGCGGCTGCACCCAGACTTTGAAAGGCGGGTCAAAAGTCCCGAAGGGACCGCGACTGGGAGTCGCACAGTCCCCCTAATAGGGGGTGCAGGGGGTTAGGATGGGTCCTGTCTTTCGAAGAAAGACGTTTGAGGGTGACCAAAAATCCTTTTGAGTTCACCCTCGTCTTTTTTTTATTTTTGCACAAAACAATGACAAAAATGAAAAAACACGCAAAACCGGGGTTGTTCCGCTGCATGCCTGTACTGTATGCTCTGGCATCCGGAATACTGTCAGGCTGTACCGGAACGGATTCCGACATCACTCCGGCACCGGAAGACGGACGATTCTATATCAATGCATCCGTGAAAAACACGGAACAGACAAAGACGGTATTCGACCCGTCTGACCTGCACGTGGACTGGTCTGACGACGACAACCTTGCAGTGCTGGTCAGGGCAGGCTCCGGAGCATGGTCGCACTATGCATTCGAAAAAGCCGAAGGACAGGACAAATTCTACTGCGACAAATTCTCCCCTGCCCCTGGACAGGAATATGAATTCTGCATACTTTATCCTTATGACGAGGACTTCACGTCTGCAGGAGATGACCTCACAGGCAACGTGACCGTCAGTATCGGAACCGGAGACGCCATACGCGGCGGCAAGGACCGCATTGAAACATCCTATCCGCTCTGCGGACATATCATATCCGAAACGGAATCAGGGATAAACGTCATTTTGGAACATGCATCGGCACTGTTTGAAATAACGCTTGCCAACAGCACCGAAGGGAATATTGAAGTTACAGGGCTGGAACTGTCCTCCGATACCGGACATACGCTCTCCGGAGATTTCCGCCCAGCCTTCGGCACTTCCGATTTCATGAATGACGGAAAAGGCAGCGAAAAAGCGACGGCGGCAGTAACAGACGGCATCATTGCTCCAGGAGAAACGGCTGTCTTCTATATGGACTGCGCCCCGTTCTCCCTTTCGGCAGAAGACAGTTTCAGTCTGGAAGTCCTGACGTCAGGAAACGGGACCCTCTCATTCCCGTGCGACATTCCAGAAAACGGATGTCAGATAAATGCGGGAAGCCGGAACAGGATAACACGCGAAATCGGGGAAGCATTCTACCGGAAAGTGACATCAGGGCAGACCGACTGGGAAGGCGACTACCTCATCACCTATACATCGGCGGAAAGCATAAAGGTCCTCGACGGATATGAAAAGACCTACGGCACAGGCGATACCGACTTGGCACAGGAGCTGACAGAAAACGGCATCAGTGCCGGCACCGGGGACAAATACAGGGCTGAAATCAGAAAATTCATGGACGGGTATTCTATATATGTGACCGGAATCGGCTATATAGGATATACCGGGACGGAAAACAGCCTTGCACAGAACCCGGATGACAGTCCGTCCGGACAAACCGATGTATGGAACATATCGTCATCAGAAGGACTGTCTCCGGCCAATTCTCCTGACAGGACATTGAAATGGAACTTGTCGGCGCCACGTTTCGCCTGCTACAAATCAAGTTCCGGCAACTGCGAGCCTGTGACACTTTACAAACGCAGTGTAACAATATCTTCAGGCCAACCCTCTGATCCGGACCCTGATCCTGACCCCGATCCAGATCCTGACCCCGATCCGCAGCCGGGAGACGGAGCCAATTCAAACGGATGGCTGATGAATCCTGAAGTGCCGTCCGCCTCTGTCAGCCTTCCGGAAGGAGCGCCTTACAGCGAAACCGTAAGCGAATCCTATTCTGGAGCCCTCGCATACGTTTACGAGACAGAAAATCCTGACCAGCTGATAGTGACGCATACATTCACGGAAGGAGGGGAAAGATACAGGAACTATACGCTTCTTTTCGACAGGACGAAAAAAGCATCCCTGTGGGTGGCGTTCGGAATGCACAAGAACGTATGGGACGGAAATTCCGGCAGGAACGATTCATGGAAAGACGACCCTGCAATACCTTCTGACTGGCAGTCAAGAGGATGCAGTTCGCCATACAGCCGCGGTCACCAGATAGCATCCGGAGACAGGCAAGTAAGCGTCACGGCCAACAAGCAGACATTCTATCACAGCAACCAGGCGCCGCAATGGCAGAACGGATTCAACGGAGGTGTATGGAGCAGCCTTGAAAATGCCATACAGGGCAGCGCACCGACAGGCCGTGATACCATGTATGTGGTGACCGGACCGGTTTTCGAAGACGGAGTCACCATCAAGGACAAGGAAGGCATCACAATCCCGCTGCCGGTGGCATACTGGAAGTGTATAATGTTATGCTCCTTCGACAGTTCGGGAAACATGACCGGCGCCAAAGGGATAGGCTACTATTTCCCTGGGAACGAATCCTTCAGCGGCGGCTACGGCCAATTCGCTACTACCATTGACGAAATAGAGGAAATATGCGGATTCGACCTGTATGCGAATGTACCTAAGGAACTGCAGGACTCTGCTGAAAGCGTCGCCACCGAGCTTTTCTAAGGTGAACCCCGGCAGGCCATCGGGCCGGAGGTCTTCCCTGACCGCGGCCCGGAATCCCTGCGTAAAGAGAACAGATCTACCGACAGTTGAAATTTCAGTTCCGCCCGGGCCGGTTTTTTCCGTGTTTCGGAAGGACTCAGCCACGGATAATCCTGAAAAGACCCCCTGAAATACAGCCTCAATCCCCTGGCGAACTTCCATCCGGCCGTCAGGGCTGTCCAATATCCCCTTCCGTAATAAGCCGGTACGGAAAAATTTCCGGGCGCATCTCTTTCATACGCATATATCCTGTCATCCCAGTCATCCACCCTGAAAATGCCTGCACGCAGCCATATTCCGACTTTACCGGTTCCATATCCGGTCTCAAGATATGACAGAGCCGACATACCGGCACAATGCAGCAGATTCAGTCGCAGATTCCATTTCCAGTTTCCGAAAGAAGTTCTGAAATCAGTACGGACATCCGCACGGACAGGCTCTCCGTATGATCTGTATCTTCCGGAAAACCTCAGTCCCAGACTGAAATACGGAGATATCCTGATATCTTCCGAGACTATGACCTTTACCTGGAATGACGACGTGTCCGTACCGTATTTCGGCTCTGGAGAATAGCAGGCATCCGCTGAAAACGAGCCTGAATACCGTCTTTCGGATGATCCGAAACCGGTCTTTCCCGCAATGTCTATCCATCTGCCGCAAGAATGTGACAGCGCCATGGATGCACCGTATTCGTTGCTGCACCGGCTGCCGCTCCGGACAGCCCCGGAATATTCCCCCGAATAGCCTGGCGGGTAATACCTGAGCATCATGGCTGCACGGACCCCGTCCGATACGGGCAATACGGCACCTGCCAGGGCAGCGATGCTGCCGGACACCATATCACAGGCCACCTCCGAAAAAAGTCCTGTCCCTCTGAACGAGAAACGGGTATCGACGGAAATCCTGGCTGTCGGAAAATATTCCTTCAGCCCTGTTCCGGAAGGAATTGCTGGCAGGACCAGAGGGGTCACGGCGAAACAGGTAATCGACATCTGCCCCGACATCCCGTACCACCCTGCATTCAGTCCGTAAAGCAAATCCGGTGAAATCTCCTTCCCTCCTTCCGCCAGGTCTCTCAGCCCGAGTCCGGACACGAACGCCGATACCGTGAAATGTTTCAGGCTGAAATCTGCGGCAATGCCCCTGAAAGCTCCCTCTCCGGAATATGAATTATAAGGAGAAATGCCGGAAGGCTTTCTGGCGAAGGCATCCGGTGTGGAAACTCCGCTCATGGAAAAGCCCGGCCATAACGCCAGCCCTTGTCCGAAACGCAGCCGGAAATCCCCTGCCAGTATTTTCCACGGCCGCCTGCGTCCGTATAAAACCGCATGAAAAGATATCTTCTCCGGAGGGAAATGGCTTTCCTGATATGCACTGCGCATGGAAATGCCGGCTTCGAACCTCTCTCCGGCCCGGACACTGTACTTCATGGAATACGTCCCTTCCGGCCCGTACCTGTCCTCTCCGGTCCTGACTCCTGATCTGAAAGTCGCCGAATTCCTTACCGCCGCGGGTCTTGAAGACGGAATACCGGGCAGGGAATGTGATTCGAGGGACACGAAATATTTCAGACCTGACACGAAATCACGGCCGAAGCCGTCCAGAACTGCCAGTTCCTCGAATGACAATATGTCCCCTGTCCTTTCCCTGTAATCCGTCAGTACAGCCACCTGATAGGCTGAGAGCAGTCCGCTGGACAGGAGTCTGGACCGCGAAGCGTAATTAAGCATCAGAGGATGTTCGTAATATTCGGAAAGTCTTCCGACTTCATCACCGTCCACCTCTCCGGCATCCGTACATCCCGTAAACTCCATCACCGCTGACAGGAAACCGTCATCATCATCTGCGGCACCGCACATGCAAATGCCCGTCCACGACAACAAGGCCAGACAAACCAACTCTCTTCCTCTCATCCTCATATCATTTCGGCCGTCCTCATGAACGGGCAACTGTTTTCCGCGAAAATATTTCCTTTTCCCGATTCCGGTGTTGTTTTACAATATGCCGGATGACGGTTTTTCTTTTTTTATAAGTTTTTTCCTTTTCGATAAAGATGCTTCGGAGTATTTTGCTAATTTTGCACCTGTTCAAAACTAATATCGGATATAATGGAGCGCGTCAAACTTTTCGACAAGACTTTCAAGACATTCATTCCCAATGAAGAAATCGAGAAAGCCATCGACAATGTTGCAGAAAAAGTCAATGCCGACTTCAGAGGGTGTACTGACATCCCCATACTGCTGTGTGTTCTCAACGGCTCGATAATGTTCACTGCCGAGCTGATGAAGAGACTGGAGTTCAACTGCGAACTGGTCTCTATAAAGCTCACATCATACTGCGGGACAGAAAGTACGGGCAAGGTCCGCCAGGCCATGGGTCTCACTGCAGGCATAAAGGGAAGAAGGGTGATTATCGTGGAGGATATCGTAGACTCCGGGAACACCATACTGGAACTGCAGAAAATACTTGCGGACCACGGAGCCGCCGCTTCATACATCTGCACCATGCTGCTCAAGCCGGAATCTTGCAGGAAAGACCTCCATCCGGACTACGTAGCCATGGAGATACCGAATGACTTCATAGTAGGGTTCGGGCTGGATTATAACGAAATAGGCCGCAACCTTAAAGACATATACGTCCTGGACCCGGAAGCGTGACCTGAGGGGTGCTCCGTAAAAGACAGGGCCGGGACAGCGGATACATATTAAATCAAAAGCCAAAGTATGAAATATTACATTCTTTTCGGGCCTCCGGGTGCAGGCAAAGGCACTCAGGCCTCAACAATGGTGGAAAAATACAACCTTCATCACATTTCCACGGGAGAACTTCTCCGCAAGGAAATCGCTGCAGGCAGCGAACTCGGTCTCAAGGCCAAATCCCTGATTGATGCAGGGGCGCTGGTACCTGACGAAATAGTGGAAGGCATGATAGAATCCGAATTCAGGACAGTGAAGGGTGTGGCCGGTTTCCTGCTCGACGGCTTTCCACGCACTACGGCACAGGCCGCTGCCCTGGACCGCATGCTTGAAAAGACTTCCGAGGAAGTCACGGCAGTAGTGTCCATCATGATTCCTGACGAAATGATCAGAGAGCGCATAAAGCACAGAGCCTCTATCGAAGGCAGGGCTGATGACGCGAATGACGAGACCATTTCAAACAGGATCAGGACCTACCATGACAAGACGGAACCTCTTGTAGGGTATTACAAGGAAAAAGGAAAATACCACGAAATAGACGGTACAGGCACTATTGAAGAGGTAAAGGCTGGGATCTGCACACTCATGGACAAATTCTGAAAATGTCCGGTGCATGGCTGATTCGAACTTCATAGACTACGTAAAGATATTCTGCGCTTCCGGAGCCGGAGGCGCAGGTTCAACTCATCTCAGAAGGGCCAAGTATATTCCGAAAGGCGGTCCTGACGGAGGTGACGGAGGGCGCGGAGGGCATATCATCCTGCGCGCTAATCCCCAGTTCTGGACCCTGATTCACCTGAAATACAGAAAGCACATAAAAGCGGAGCAGGGAGGCGCGGGAAGCGGCCAGTTATGCAAGGGCAAAAACGGGGAAGACATTTACCTGGATGTGCCGGTAGGCACTGTCGCAAAAGATGCCGAGACCGGAGAAACCCTGTTCGAACTGCTTGAAGCAGGCGAAGAAAGAATCCTTGTCAGAGGCGGACGAGGAGGACTCGGAAACAATAATTTCAAGTCTCCGACAAACCAGACGCCCCGATACTCGCAGCCCGGAGAACCCGGACAGGAAGGCTGGTTCATCCTGGAACTGAAGATTCTGGCGGATGTCGGCCTTGTCGGTTTCCCGAATGCGGGAAAATCCACCCTACTGTCCACAATATCGGCTGCCAGACCGAAAATAGCAGATTATCCGTTCACGACTCTCGAACCGAATCTGGGGATTGTCCGGTACTATGAAGACAAGTCCTTCGTGATGGCGGACATACCCGGTATAATAGAGGGAGCGCATCTGGGAAAGGGAATCGGACTCAGGTTCCTGCGCCATATAGAAAGGAATTCCATCCTGCTTTTCATGGTGCCGGCAGACTGCGAAGACCCTGTGAAAGAATACGGAATCCTGCTCAACGAACTGAAGGAATACAATCCCGAACTTCTGGTCAAAGGACGGATACTCGCCATATCCAAATCGGACATGCTTGACGAAAAGCGGAAAGCGGAAATCGAGGCAGTCCTGCCTGATGACGTGCCGCATCTGCTGTTTTCCTCGAAGACAGGAGAAAACATACAGCAGCTCAAGGATATGCTGTGGAAGACATTGCATGAAAAATAAAGACAAGACGGATGTTCTGGAGTAATTTGCATGAAATAGACCAGCAGGCCACATTGTTCCTGAACGGGCTGCACTGCGGAGTGACAGACAGTATAATGGTATTTTTCTCGAAGGTGCCGGTATGGATTCCCATGTACGTCCTGGTGGCGGTATTCCTGTTTTTCCGTCTGGGATGGAAAAAAGCCACAGTGGCAGTGCTTTCCATAGCGCTTACCTTCCTGCTCTGCGACCAGATAGCAAATCTTTTCAAGGACGGGATAGCCAGACTGAGACCATGCCACAACGGTTTCATGCTGGACCACGGACTGAGGATTCTGGAAGGCAAGGGCGGAATGTACGGATTCTTTTCAGGGCATGCCTCCAATGCCTTCGGATTCGCAGTGAGTTCCTCCATGGCTTTCAGAAATGACAAAAGGCTGAAATACAGGGGATGGTCAGCCTGGATTTTCTTCTGGGCGGCAATGGTAAGCATCAGCAGGATATTCGTCGGCAAACATTATCTCGGAGATGTTCTGACAGGCATTGTT
>DVIP01000058.1 GCA_018711225.1 Candidatus Cryptobacteroides intestinipullorum
GGACTGCAAGCGTGCCCGCCGCGAACGACGGGAAGACCCGCGTCGTCCCTCTGTGGTTCAGGATAGCGTCAGGAACAGCCGTTGCAGCAGCCCTGGCTGCAGGAATTTTCCTTTCAGGCATTTTCGATGACACGGTTTCAGACTTCAGATACGACAGGCTGGCTGATTCCGGTGACAGACAAGACATCACGATAAAGGATGCAGGGGCATCCGTCATTGTCGCAGACATCCCTGCAGCCGGAGACCTGTATGAAATGACCGGACCGGCAAGACCTTCCGTCACGGATCAGAAACAGCCGGCAGAAAACGGCGGACAGACGGAAACATCAGCCGTCACGGACGCGGGACAGCAGGCAGGTACTGAATCACAGGAAGAAACTCCGATGTCCGGGACAGAAGACACCGCCGTTATCTCCGGACAGGAGCCGGCCGGAAAAGAATCCTCCGCGGCAGACGACGGGACATCTGCGGAACAGCCTCAAAATACAGCGGAATATGATGCGGATGCAGCCGCCCAATGGGAGAAATTCATGAATGAGGAATCATCTTCAAGAAGAAGGCCGAAAGCAGCCCTCACATTGTCCGGCAACGCAATCAGCAACACCAACGCTTCCGCATCCGGCCGCACGAACATGGACATGGCTTTCCTGCCGGGCAAAAACGAACTCACTGAAGATATCATAAGCGAATCCAGCGAATCATCATATTCGGTACCGGTCTCAGTCGGCGTCGGCGTCAAGATAGACTTCACCGAAAGATGGGCACTGTCTGCAGGAGTGAATTATTCACACCTCAGAAGGACTTTCGCCGGGAATTACTTTGATGTGCATGATGACGGCACATTCACCGAAACCGGCTATTCCAATATCCTCAACAGGCAGGATTATATCGGAATCCCGGTGAATGTATATTTCAGCATCATGAGAAACAGCTTCCTGGATTTCTATGCCTATGCCGGAGGCACCGCGGAAAAATGCGTATCCAACAGATTCACCGCTCCGGATGACCGGAGCATGTATCTGAAAGAGCCTGTAAAGGGATTCCAGTTCTCGGCAAATGTCGGACTTGGCATGGAATTCATCATAGCCAGAACCTTCGGCATCTATGTCGATCCGAGCCTGCGCTATTATTTCCCGGATTCACGTCAGCCGCGCAGCATCAGGACAGCCCAGCCTCTCATGTTCGGACTTGAACTTGGTGTGAGAATACACCTCTGATCGGATCCAGCCCTTCTTGCAGACAGAAGAAAATCCGCACAGTATAGCCGTCTCCGTCCGATTCCCGGAAATCCTAATCTATTCTTCCCACGACAATGTACGCGACTGGTCCGGATTCACGCTTATCCTGACAGCCAGAGTCTCTTCCGGAAGCAGACCCTCCACATTTTCAGGCCACTCTACCAGACACAGACACCCGCTGTCCATATAATCGTAAAGCCCTATGTCCAAAGCCTCTGCAGCATTGTTTATCCTGTAGAAGTCAAAATGATATACCGGCTCTCCGTCAGCTGTGAGGTATTCGTTCACAATGGTAAATGTCGGTGAGCACACCGCATCCTTCACTCCCAGCTGCCGGCACAATGCCGTCGTGAATGTCGTCTTCCCGGCTCCCATCGGAGCGAAAAAAGCGATAATCCTGTGACCGGCAGTTTTCTCCAGGAACTCTGCTGCCGCCCTGTCCAGATCTTCCAGATTCCTTATGTTGATTTCCTGTTTCACTTTATCTGCTGATTTTTCCGTAAAAATAGGCATAAAATCAGAATATCAAATTTTTCCTGTCAAGAAACCGGTAACGGGTCGCTTCCGATATATGGCGGAGCTGTATGTCCGGAGCACCTGCCAGATCTGCAATAGTCCGGGACACTTTCAATATCCTCCCGTATGCGCGGGCGGAAAGGTCCTCTTTTCTGATAAGGTTTTCCAGAAAGGCCGTGCAGACGGAATCCGTGCGGCAATACGCCTCTATCATTCTGCCTGTCATTTCCGCATTGGTATGAATACCCGTTCCGGCAAACCTGCGCTCCTGTATCTCCCTGGCTTCCGACACCCGCTCCGCCACGGCGGACGAAGGTTCCTCCTTTTTCCCTGCCACAAGCCTTCCGGCATCCACCGGGTCAAGCCACAACTGTATGTCTATCCTGTCCGCTACCGGTCCGGAAAGACGTGACAGATACGCGCTCCTTTTCCCGGGAGAGCAGGTGCATTTGTCACCGATTCCGTAATATCCGCACGGACATGGATTGGTAGCCGCCACCAGCATGAAGGAAGCGGGGTATTCCACACGGTTACGCAGCCTGGATATAGCCACTTTCCTGTCTTCAAGAGGGCCCCGGAGAGCCTCTATAACCTTCCTCGGCATTTCACAGAATTCGTCCAGGAAGAGGACTCCGTTATGAGCCAGGGATATTTCACCCGGCATTATGTTTTCCGAACCCCCTCCTATTACGGCATTCAGCGACGAACTGTAATGAGGGGCCCTGAACGGTCTCCGCCGGATGAGTCCGCCGCACATCCCGCCTTTTCCGGCCACTGAATAAATCTTGCTGGTCTCGACCGACTCTTCTCTGGACATCGGAGGCAGAATGCCGGGGAAAGCTTTCGCCAGAGAACTTTTTCCTGAGCCCGGAGGACCTATAAGCAGGACATTGTGTCCGCCGGCTGCAGCTATTTCAAGCCCGCGTTTCGCCCCGTCCTGTCCGTATATGTCTTCGAAATCCGCATCTCCGGACTCCCTGTTTGCCGGAGTATCCGCGGCAGACCTGTCCATATTCCTGACCAGCAGCCCGGAAAATGCTTCCGGATCACTCAATATGCCGATCACCTCCGTCAGCGTCTTCACGCCATATATTTCGCAATCACCGTACTCCACGGCTTCCATGGCCGACCCTGCAGGCAATATGCATCCGAGCCCGCACTCCCCGGCCAGGCCAGCTATGGGCAAGGCACCCGGAATATCCCTTACCGAGGCATCCAGACCGAGTTCGCCCATGACAATATATCTGTCCAATCCCCTTATATCCGCCTGACCTGAAGCGGAAATAATCCCCAGGGCTATCGGCAAATCGTAACCGCTGCCTTTCTTGTGCATGTCGGCGGGTGCCAGATTTATGACTATCTTCTTCCCAGGAATCCGGAATCCCACAGACTGCAGCGCCGTGATGGTCCTGAGCAGACTTTCCTTCACCGCCGCATCGGCAAGACCCACCAGATGTATTCCGATACCTGAAGATATGTTCACCTCGACATTGACAGGAACGGCATTTATGCCTATACACTTCGCACTATGGACTGTCGTCAACATTTTTTTTCGGCAAATCTCGGCATCCGGACGGAAACAGAGTGCAATAAAAAGAAAAAGGACTTCATGAAAAAGAAAAAGTTTAACTTTGCAATTGAAATTTTTCATTCACATGCTTCGGGATTTTTTCATACAGACAGGACGATACTTCCTTTTTCTCAAAATAGTATTCAAGAAGCCCGAGAAATGGAAGATCTTCTGGAAACAGTTCTTCCTGGAGGCAGACAAGCTCATAGTCTCGTCTGTCGTCCTGGTAGCCGTAATATCACTGTTCATCGGAGGAGTCCTGGTAATCCAGACCGCATCCAACATGCAGAATCCTTTCCTGGACAGGATGCTTGTGGGCTATATGGTCCGTGAAAGCCTCATACTGGAATTCTGCTCCACCATGGTGGCTCTCATCCTGGCCGGAAAAATCGGCTCCAACATAGCCTCCGAACTGGGAAGCATGCGTATCACCGAACAGATAGACGCCATAGAAATGATGGGAGTGAACTCCGCATCATTCCTTGTCCTTCCGAAAGTGATGTCCGCCACCCTTCTCTGCCCTATTCTGGTCCTACTCAGTTTCTGCCTGGGACTGCTGGGCGGCTGGGTCGTGGTCTACATGACATCCATAATCCCTCTGGCAAAATACATGGCGGGACTGAAATACAGTTTCACGGAATTCTATGTAGTCTACAGCTGTTTCAAGATGGCCGTTTTCTGCTTCATCATATCATCGCTGTCGGCTTTCAACGGATATTATGCCAAGGGCGGGGCTCTGGGAGTCGGACGCTCCAGCACGAAATCCATCGTCATATCCTGCATACTCATACTCATGCTTGACCTTATCATCACACAGCTCATGCTTTATTAACCTGCCCGGCATTATGATAAGAATTGACCATCTGAACAAGAGCTTCGGAGACCTGCATGTCCTGAAAGACATTTCCATAGAATACAAGCAGGGCCTGTGCAACATGATAATAGGGGCAAGCGGGTCCGGAAAGACCGTTCTGCTGAAAACGCTCATAGGACTCATGAAGCCCGACAGCGGCACAGTCACATTCAACGGCCAGGACATTTCCACGATGCCGTATTCCGAAAAGAAACAGTTCAGGCAGAACATCGGGGTCCTTTTCCAGAACAGTGCGCTTTTCGACTTCGCCAATGTCATAGAGAACGTGATGTTCCCGATGGACTTCTTCACGGACTGGTCCAGGAAGCAGAAAATCGAAAGGGCGCAATACTGTCTGGAACGGGTAAACGTGCAGGGCAACGAAAAGAAATATCCTTCCGAGCTGAGCGGCGGAATGCAGAAACGTGTCGGCATAGCCAGAGCCATAGCCCTGAACCCCAAATACCTGATATGCGACGAGCCTAATTCTGGTCTGGATCCGGAGACATCCATACTCATAGACCAGCTTATCCACGGACTCACCAGAGAATTCGGAATGACGACGGTAATCAATACCCATGACATGAATTCCATTCTGGAAATCGGGGACAATATAGGATTCCTGCATCAGGGACGCATGCTGTGGCAGGGGGACAGACACAGCATATTCAGCACCGACTGCCAGGAACTCCGCAAATTCGTCTGTGCCAATTCCCTTGCCCGCAATATCATGGAGAAAGGCGGGACATTTCCGTTCGGGCAGCCTTGATTTCAGACATTTTCAGACGAATCATCATGGCCTGCATCCGCATCCGTCACGTATTCCCATGTATGGCCGACTCCGAGGAAACAGCCGTTGGCATCAATCTCGACTATTTCTCCGTCCAGAATACATAAAGGAGGCATGGATATCTCGAAAGGATTCAGACAAAGGCAATAATGTCCGGCTGTCATGATTCCTGCAGACACTGCGGCAAGTCCGTAATTTTCCGGAAACGGAAGATACTCCCCGTCCAGGAACATGAACTGCGAACCCCAGTCATCACCGTAATATCCCACAGCCAGCACCCTGTCTTCCTCAGGATAGCAGGCCAGGACTTTAAAGGACTCTTCGAAAGCCACAAGCACCTCACCGTCTTTCCAGAGGATTTCTCTGGCAGGACCGTCGTCCCCGTATTCCGGAACTCCGGCCAGGGCATAGACCGAACTGCCGTCTGTCAGAAGACATTCAGGTACAATACTGCCGTTTCCGGAATATGAAAGTTCTGTCCTGTCATCCCCTTCGTGGAAATACGCTTTTCCCGAATCCGGATCCGAAGACAGGGCATAGACAGTCCCGTTTACGCTCATGACAGAGTAAAAAGTCTCCTGCGGGCTTCCCGGACTGATTGCCGACATTTCTCCGTCACGGACAAGATAATATTCCGGAACTGTTCCCGTGACATATTCGGCATATTCCGCACAGGCGAAAACCGGCACCCCTCCGTCCAACCTGAAACCGGAGATAATCCTGCCGGATGAGGAAGACGCCACGATGGCGCCGTTCTTTCTGAAAATCCAGCCTTCCCCGTCCTCCGGAATACCGAGTGTATAGATGCAGGTCTCCCCGTCCGCAGCAAATTCCTCTATCATCTCGTTTCCGGAATAACGGAACAGTTCTTTCCCGTCCTTTCCTATTATGGTTTCGGAAGATATCGTATAATCAGTATAGACATGACTGCCTGTGCAGTGTACCCTGCCGATATAAGCCGATATGCCATAAGAGTGGCCGGCAGCAAAACTCAAGACTTCCTCTCCGTCCCGCAAAAGCTTTATGTAACATTCTATTATCCCGTAATCAGGATCACGCAGCCAGTCATATCCTTCCGGATAGCTGGCCAATGCGATATTGAATACCGGAATCTTCTTCTGATCTTCCGGTTCCTCTTCGGGCTCTTTCCCGGGGTCTTCTCCGTCAGGTCCGGTTTCTTCTCCGGACTGAAAGGGACATTCGCAGTTTTCAGGGTTGCAGGAAACACCTGCGGCTACTGCCGCCGAAAGGCATAATAACATAAACACTCGTCTCATGGCTTTTTTCCGGCAAAGGAAAACAATAGCTCGGGACAACGGAAATTTTTGGCCTCATATACCGGCATTACGCCACAGTTTTCTTTTTTTATAACCTTTTTCTTTTTTATGATGCTTTTCTGAGGGTGAATTCTAAGTTAAGACCAAATTTATTTTAACTTTTTTCGTCCACGATTTAGAAGAGTGATTACAATGAACGAATCACTCTTCTTTGCTATTATTTAATTAAGGAAGAGAGTGGCTTATGCCATT
>DVIP01000059.1 GCA_018711225.1 Candidatus Cryptobacteroides intestinipullorum
AAAGTGACTTTTGGTCACCCTCAAACGTCTTTCTTCGAAAGACTGGACCCATCCTAACCCCCTGCACCCCCTATTAGGGGGATTGTGCGACTCCCAGTCGCGGTCCCTTCGGGACTTTTGACCCAGCCCCACGAATTTCCGTATGGCTTGTTTTATCTTTTCAATGCAGGCATCAGATACCTGAAACATACGACTGCGGCGGCGGAAGCTATTATGCCGCCCGCATAGCCGACATAATTTACGGACAGGCCGGAACATACATAGCCGCCTATCAGTGCTCCGGCACCTATCCCGATATTGTATATTCCAGAATATATGGACATCGCCACTGCAGTGCCTTTGGGGGCATTCCTGATGATTTCCGACTGGAAAGACAGATTATAGAAATTTATGGCGAATCCCCATAATATGCAGAGCAGGACAGCAGTGACAGTATTCATGGAAGCTGCATGGAGCAGAAACATGAAAACGCATATGCCGCCTACGGCGAACCCTATATATCTTTCCGGATGCCTGGAATAATATCGTGAAAAGATAAAGCTGCAGACAAGTCCCACTATGCCGAACAGCGTAAGTACCAGTGTGATGGCGTTTTCACCGAGTCCGGCACTCTGGGCGAGGAAAGGCTCGATGTAGCTGTAGCTTGTAAAATGTCCCGTAATGGCTATGACTGTCACCAGATAGATGTTCAGAAGCGCAGGAGACTTGATAAGGGCAGGGAGTTTCCTCAGGGAGATGGAACTGTCGCTCGGAGTCCTCGGAAGTATTGCCGCCATGATGCACCAGATGACGGCAGCGAGGGCACCTATGACAAAAAACGTGGCGCGCCAGCCCATATACAGTCCTATCGTCCTTCCCAGAGGGAGGCCAACAATCATGGCTATCGACGAGCCGCAAACCACCATGCCAAGCGCTGCGGATTCCTTTCCTTCAGGAGCTATACGTACTGCAAACGGAGTCACTATCGACCAGAATATGGCATGGGCGCATGCGACGCCTATTCTGGATATCATAAGCATGTAGAAATCACGCGAAAAGCCGGAAATCACATGGCTGGCCACGAAAAGGGCGGTGATGGAAAGCATCAGCTTCTTGTTTTCCGTCTTGGCGAACACCAGCATGAGAGGCAGCGATGCGATGGCTACAACCCAGGCATAGACCGTAATCAGCATTCCTGCATTGGATTCGGTGATTGAAAAATCCCTGGCAATGTCTGTCAGAAGACCGATAGGGACAAATTCGGATGTATTGAAAATGAATGTCGCGAAGGTAAGCCCGAGTACCGGCAGCAACGACGCCGGCTTCTTCACACTTTCCTGCCTGACAATATCCGCTTCCATAATGAAATTCAAATTAAGGGCATGCCTCGTCCTTCAATACGGAGGCCGCCTATTATTACACTTCTCAAAAAACCGGGCGCAAATATATTCCAAAACTTCTTCTGTTGGAACAGCTTTTAAAAGATTTTCCCTCTTTTTCGTTCCCTTCGTTCCGGAAGACCATCGTTTTGGCAGATTTGCAATCTCGTCTCGGCAGGACACCGTTCCGGCAGATCATTGTTCGTTCCGGCAGATTTGCAATCTGCCGGATAAATATCAGGAAACAACCGGATTGCAAATCCGGTTGAACGACAAAGTTGAACGGTAATGTTAAACGGTAAATTGGGCGTCAATGAATCCTGAGACAGCCTTCTGTCAGGATTCCAGGGACTTGAATATCCGTTCCGTCTCGGCCCTGGCTTTCACGGGATCCGCAAGCAGACGACGGAACTCCTGAAGTTTCGCCGCATTGCCGCTCCACGGAATCCAGAGTTTCAGATAACCGTTGTCCCCGTACTTGTCATAAAGATGTCCGAGGGCTCTGTCAACATGCTCTTCCGCGGACATTCCGGGATAACGGGAGATTCCGTACTGGAGCGTGCGCCGGATAATTGTCTCCGCATCTATCAGACGGTCAGCCTCGGCGACTATCTTACCGTAAATACTGCGCGGCTCGCTTTCCCTGGATGCCCTGTGGTCTTCTGCAGCCTGGGCGATGGTTTCTATCTGGTCTTCGCTGAACCATCTGCGGAGATTCCCGTCAGCCCTTATCATCTTCCCGGAGTCCGCATGATGCATTTCCTTGCCGTTGATTCTCCCGAGATCATGGCAGGCCGCGGCCACCAGCAATATTTCAGGATTTATTTCCGCCTTTGTTTCCTCCGGCGCATTCCTGTAAATTTCCATGGAATTTTCCATCACGGCTTCGGCGTGGTCTTCCCTGTGGGCCGGGTCGAACGCCGCGTAGCGGGGAACTATCTCCCCGTAAAGATAATCGAGGATTTCCTGTCTTACATGCATATCGGCAATTTTTGTCCGCAGCCGGCAAATTTACAATATTTCCGGCTTGTCAGGACCACGTCCGCATATTGCATGCATCCAATAAAAAGACTATATTTGATGGCAAATTTTCAAAATTCTGTATATCATGAAAAAATATTTGGCTGAAATGATCGGAACCATGGTGCTTGTCATCATGGGATGCGGTAGCGCAGTATTCGCAGGCAGTATTGCAGGAACAGTCGGTGCAGGCGTGGGTACTCTCGGTGTAGCCCTTGCGTTCGGACTTGCTGTCGTGGCCATGGCTTATACGATAGGCGGCATATCCGGATGCCATATAAACCCTGCCATAACACTCGGTGTATATCTGAGCGGCAGGATGAGCGGCAAGGATGCCGGAATGTACATGCTTTTCCAGGTCATCGGAGCCGTAATCGGCTCGGCCGTCCTTTTTGCCCTTGTCTCCACAGGGACTCACGACGGACCTACAATGACAGGCTCCAACAGTTTCAAGGAAGGTATGGGACTCCAGGCTTTCATAGCCGAGGCGGTCTTCACGTTTATCTTCGTCCTGGTGGTCCTCGGCACGACTGATCCGCGGAAAGGGGCCAGGAATTTCGCGGGACTTGCCATAGGCCTTTCCCTGGTTCTGATACACATTGTCTGCATACCCATCACGGGAACCTCTGTCAATCCTGCCAGAAGCATAGGCCCGGCCATCTTCGAAGGAGGTACGGCACTCAGACAGCTCTGGCTCTTCATAGTAGCCCCGTTTGTGGGAGCAACCCTGAGTGCAGGTGTTTGGAAACTTCTCTCATGTGAAAAAGAATAAATCTATGGAAAAACTCGTAAAACCGGCGATACTGGTCGTCGATATGCTCAATGATTTCGTGACCGGAGCGCTTACATGCGAAAGAGGCAGGGCAATAGTGCCCGCCACTGCCAGACTTCTGGATGCGGCAAGAGCCGCAGGAGTCCCTGTCATATTCTGCAATGACGCCCACGTCGCTGGCATCGACAGGGAACTTGCGATATGGGGCGACCATGCCATTGCCGGAACGGAAGGGGCGGAAGTCATTCCGGAACTGAAACTGTCGGAAAAGGATTATGTAGTACCGAAACGCCGTTACAGCGGATTCTTCCAGACAGATCTGGACATACTTCTCAGGGAACTGGGAGTGAAGACAGTAGTCATGACGGGGCTGCATACCCACATGTGCGTAAGGCATACTTCAGCAGACGCCTTCTGCCTGGGCTATGACGTGGTAGTGGCAAAGGAAGCCACGGATTCCTTCACGGAAGAAGACTACAAGTCCGGACTGGCATATCTGAAGACCTGCTACGGCGCCGAAGCATATTCCAACGAGGAACTGATTGCGGCATTCTGAAATCAGCGTGAGCGGTCCGCACGGCCGGGGCTGATGATGCAGTCATTGTCTCCTGTATTATCCTGGTCCGTGTGGAGATAGCGGACGATATGGTCGAGAATGAAGGCGTACTTGAAGGAATGTTTCCTGACTTTCCTGACGGTCGCCTTCAGTTTTTTCATGTCATCTTCAGTCATGGACTCGTCTCCGCGTATGTGAGCCACGTATGCGTCCCCGGCAACGGCCGCTGCCTCTTCCACTATGTCATGGGGCAGTGCTCCGTCCGTAAGACCTCTGACTATGGAGGCGATGGCTTCACGGGCATAGTGCACGGCCTTGTCATCCAGCGAGCTGTCCTTCATGAGAGGGGAGATATGCCATGTGGTTATGGCCATTGAATCACCGTCCAGGACAATATTCCTCACGGGAAGGGGATAGCTTACCGTAGAACCCGTCTCTATGTCGTATACAGCTGACTTGCCTTTTCCGTAAACAGAAATATCCTGCGCATGGAAATGTCCGGAAAACACGACATTGAGTCCGTTTTCACTGAATATGCGCCTGCATTTCTTCCAGTCGGCCACCAGATAGTCGGCCATTGCCTTGTCTTCCCATTTCCAGTGCCTTACGATGCCGTGATGGATCATTGTAAGCATCCTGCATCCGTCCTGTTCCGCTTTCCTGGCCTGGGATATTATGAAATCCATGGTGGCATCCTTGATGCGGCCTCCTACCACGGATACGTTTTTCGCAAAATCATTGTCCTCATACCTGCAGGCGTCGACAGCCAGAAGTCTTACGTTCCCGTCCAGCTGAGCCACGTAGGAAAGTGAAGCCGTGTCCCGCGCCAGTGCCTCTCCATAGCCATAGTCACCGTAAAAGGCGGCAAATTCCTCCGGAGTCACGGTCCGCACCCTTCGGGATGTGTCACCGTCGTATTCCGCCGCATGCGGATTGTTTATGTCATGGTTTCCCGGTATGACAAAAGTCCTGATCCCGTTTGCGGCCAGCGGTCTGAGAAGTTTCCCTGACACGAGTTCGTGGGAGACATATTCCCCGTCTTTGGTCAGGTCGCCTGTCACGAGCACTGCATCGGGCTTCTGCTTCAGGATTTCGGCTACGGCGGCCTCAAGTATCGCGGAACTTTCCTTGAGCAGCTTCCGGTCACCGGCGATATATTCGCTGTATGCCTTTCCCTCTTTTTTCAACAGCTCCGGCGCCATCACATGTATGTCTGACATGACCACTATCTTCATATTCTTTCCGTCTTTACAGGTCTTTTCCCGGATTCCCGGGCATGAGGTCTCTGCCGATATCGTACCAATACCGGAAAAAAACGTAAAAAACAATGCCGGAAATATAAAATTCATTCTTTTCATCTGCATGTTCCTGAAAATTTCAATACAAATATATGCCTAAATAAATCCCGCAATCTTTTTTGTCGTTAATTATTCGTAAATTTGCAGGATGTGTCATTCAAAACAACATTATTATGGAAGACCAGAACAACAATAAGAAAAATGCACAGTTCAGTATTGAAATCAAGCCGGATATAGCCAAAGGCGTCTATTCGAATCTGGCCCTGATCACCCATTCTCCTACGGAGTTCGTCGTGGATTTCGTGTCCAACCTGCCGGGATACCCGAAAGCGGAAGTCGTAAGCCGGACGATAATGACTCCGGAAACCGCAAAGCGGCTGATGCTCGCGCTTCAGGACAATATCGGGAAATATGAAAGCCAGTTCGGCCAGATCCGGTTCGCATCCGACCAGCAGAAGATAACACTGCCGTTCGGCGGAGGCCACGGCCCTCAGGGAGGGAATATTTCTTAAGGTGTCACCAGGTTTTTCCGGAATTTGATATGGACGAAAAAAAGTATTCAGAAGAACTGTTCCGTAATATAAAGGCTTTTGCATTTGACGTGGACGGCGTCCTGACAAACGGAGGCATTTTCGCCGATCTGGACGGAGAGCTGTTCCGCACGTTCGATTCCAAGGACGGCTTCGGTCTCAGGATGGCCTCGATGGGAGGATATCCCCTGGCTATAATCACCGGTGGCCGGTCCGAAAGCATTCGCAAGAGATTCCTCACATGCGGGGTCAGGGCCGAGGATGTATATCTGGGTTCCAGGGACAAGATGGAGGATTTCACGGACTTCTGCTCCAAGTACGGGCTGAAGGCCTGTGAAGTCATGTATTTCGGCGACGACCTGCCGGATCTCCCGGTGATGCTGGAATGCGGATGCGGCGTGGCGCCGGCCGATGCCGTGCCGGAAGTGCTCGAAAAGGCCGATTACGTGTCACCTTATCCCGGAGGCAGAGGCTGTGTAAGGCATACTGTCGAAACGGTGATGAAGCTCCACGGCAAATGGCAGCTCGACGTGGCCTTGTACAAAAAGAATTTCTGACATGGACCTGCACGGGAAACGCATCATATTGGGAAGCGCCTCTCCGCGGAGAAAGGAATTGCTGCGGGGGCTTGACCTGGAATTCGAGACCGATACGGGCAACACATTTACGGAAGATTTCAGGAATATCACTTCACTGCATGAAATTCCGGCCATGATGTCACGAGGGAAATCCCACGGGTTTCACCGGCAGCTTTCCCCGGACGAGATTCTCATCACTTCGGATACTGTGGTCATTTGCGGTGATGAGGTGATGGGAAAGCCGCGGGACAGGGAAGATGCCGTGCGCATGTTGCGGAAACTGTCAGGAAGACGGCATGAAGTGGTGACGGCAGTGACGATCAGATCGGCCGGAAAGGAAGAGACATTCTCCGATACCGCATTTGTACGGTTCAGGGAACTCGGAAAAGAGGAAATTGACTACTACATAGACAAATACAGGCCATACGACAAGGCCGGGGCCTATGCTGTCCAGGAATGGATAGGCTATATCGGGATAGAATCCATCGAAGGTTCTTTCTATACGATAATGGGATTACCGGTATTCCAGGTCTACAGGCATCTGGAGAAATTTCTCTCCGAAGTCTGAAAAAACTTGCTATCTTTGCACGATTTATTGAAAAACAGGTATTATTATGGAACTGTCCGCAAAATACAATCCTTCCGCCACTGAAGACAAATGGTACGCATACTGGCTGGAACACAAGTTCTTCCACTCGGAGCCGGATGCAAGGGAACCCTATACCATAGTCATTCCGCCGCCGAATGTCACAGGCATACTGCACATGGGCCACGTCCTGAACAACACTCTGAACGATGTCCTGATCAGAAAGGCCAGAATGGACGGAAAGAACGCATGCTGGGTGCCGGGCACCGACCATGCTTCGATAGCCACTGAAAACAAGGTGGTGGCCAAGCTGAAAGCGGAAGGCATAGAGAAGGAAGACCTTACGCGCGAAGAGTTCCTCAAGTACGCCTGGGAATGGAAGGAAAAGCATGGAGGCATAATCCTCACCCAGCTGCGCAAGCTCGGGGCTTCATGCGACTGGGACAGGACCAGGTTCACCATGGACCCTGACCTGAGCGAAGCCGTCATAAATACCTTCGTGCACTTCTACAGGAAGGGTTACATATACCGGGGCATCAGGATGGTGAACTGGGATCCCGTGGGACACACGGCCGTAAGCGACGAGGAAGTCATACACAGGGAAACGGTCAGCAAGTTCTACCATCTGAGATATTTCATTTCAGACGGAAACGGGAATCCTACCGACAAATACATAATCATCGCGACCACACGTCCTGAGACTATAATGGCCGATGCGGCAGTCTGCATCAATCCGGAAGACGAAAGGTATCACTGGCTCAGGGGAAAGAAAGTGCTTATCCCTCTTATTAACAAAGAGATACCTATTATTGAGGACAGTTATGTCGAAATGGGATTCGGTACCGGATGCCTTAAAGTGACTCCGGCACATGACGTGAATGACTACGAAATAGGACTCAGGCACAATCTCCCCGTGCTCGACATCATTGATGACCACGGCCGTCTGAACGAGAAAGCGCAGATTCTTGTAGGCGAGGACAGATTCGATGCCCGCCACAAGATAGAAGGCATGCTCCGTGAAGCCGGAAACCTGGAAAAGGTGGAGGATTACACATCCCCTGTAGGTTATTCTGAAAGGACGAATGCCGTCATCGAACCGCGTCTTTCGATGCAGTGGTTCCTGAAAATGGACGCACTCGCCAAAGATGCCCTCGAATCCGTGGAAAGCGGACGTGTGAACCTGATACCGGACAAATACAGGAACACATACAGGCACTGGATGGAGAATGTTCGGGACTGGTGCATCTCACGCCAGCTCTGGTGGGGGCAGCGCATACCTGCATATTACCTGCCTGACGGCTCGTTCGTAGTGGAGCCTGACGCTGAATCAGCTCTCAAGGCTGCCAGAAAGACAAATCCGGACATCAAGGCAGAAGACCTGAAACAGGACGAAGACGTACTTGACACATGGTTCTCTTCATGGCTGTGGCCGATATCCGTATTCGACCCTGAGATGCCTGGGCATCCGGACCACAAGCCGAACAGGGACCTTGCATATTATTATCCTACAAACGACTTGGTGACGGCTCCGGACATCCTTTTCTTCTGGGTGGCCAGGATGATAATGGCCGGAAACGAATTCATGCATGACGTGCCTTTCCATAATGTCTACCTGACAGGCATCGTCAGGGACAAGCTCGGAAGGAAGATGTCCAAGACTCTCGGCAATTCACCCGACCCGCTCGACCTGATAGACAAGTACGGGGCCGATGCGGTGCGCCTCGGAATGCTTCTGTGCAGTTCGGCCGGAAACGATATCCTGTATGACGAGGCACAGATAGAGCAGGGCAGGAATTTCTGCAACAAGATATGGAACGCGTTCAGGCTGATTTCCGGATGGAAGACCGACGGGGCTGCAGTCCAGCCGGAAGCTTCCGCCGTGGCCGTGAAATGGTTCAGGAACAGGATGTACCAGGTTCTTGCCCAGGTGGAAGACCATTTCTCCAAGTTCAGGATTTCGGATGCACTGATGACTATATACAAGTTCTTCTGGGATGACTTCTGTTCATGGTACCTGGAAGCGGTCAAACCTGCCTACAACACAGGCATGGACAAGGAGACATACACGGCCACATACGGGTATTTCGAAGCGCTTCTAAAGATGATTCATCCTGTGATGCCGTTCATAACCGAAGAGCTCTGGCAGGCCATGGCAGAGCGCGGGGAGGGGGAGACCATCATGCTCCAGCGCTATCCTGCCTTCGGAGAAGCGGACGGAAAAATCATTGAGGACTTCGAGAATGCCTGCGAAGCAGTCGCCGGTATCAGGAATATCAGGCAGCAGAAGAATATTTCACCGAAGGAAGGGCTTGAACTGAACGTCAGGACCGGTTTTCCGGAAGAAGTGATTCCGGTAATCGAGAAAATGGCAAACGTCCGGGTGAAAGTCAGCGATACGTTCGGAGGAACTGCGGCAGGAGTGACTTTCATGGTTAAAACCTTCGAAATGTACGTGCCGCTGACCGATATGGTGAATGTCGGAGAGGAGATAGCCAGACTTGAAGCCGTCATTGATTACCAGAAAAAATTCCTGGAAAGCGTGCGCAAAAAGCTTTCGAACGAGAAATTCGTGAACAGCGCGCCTGAGAAGGTGGTGGCTATGGAGAGGAAGAAAGAGTCGGATTCCCTGGCCAAGATAGCGGCTGCGGAAGCCTCGCTCAAAGCCCTTAAAGGCGAATAGCTTACCCTGCGTACCACCGGGAAATAGTTTGCTTACGTTCAGCCGGATTTGCAATCCGGCTGCATTTCAGGCCGGCAGACGTCTAATCCTGTCTCTTA
>DVIP01000060.1 GCA_018711225.1 Candidatus Cryptobacteroides intestinipullorum
AAAGTGACTTTTGGTCACCCTCAAACGTCTTTCTTCGAAAGACTGGACCCATCCTAACCCCCTGCACCCCCTATTAGGGGGATTGTGCGACTCCCAGTCGCGGTCCCTTCGGGACTTTTGACCCAGCCCCAACGAAACTGATGATCTGCCGCAACGGAACTGATGATCTGCTGCAACGGATCACCCTCAACGGAACTGGAGTTCTGCCTCAACAGATGGTAAACCGGAACGGACCAGGGCAAATTATAACGGATATATGGCGAAAAAGGCCGAGCCGCTTCCGGACATGGATGCATACACTGCCCCCGTATCGTACAGAGACCTCTTTATTTCCTGCAGAAGCGGATATTTTCTGAATACGGTTTTTTCGAAAGAATTGGTAATATGGTCTTTCCACATTTCCACAGGCATGGAAAGCCTTTCCGCGAGAGGCTCAGACGGTACGGACGGCTCTATTCCCTTATATGCATCGGCGGTTGATACGGATATGCCTTCAGGCACGACTACCTTTATTTCATATTTTTCATGGAAATCCGCAGGAAGATCATATTCTGAAAGAATTTCCCCTCTCCCGGTCCCGAACATCGGCCTGTCGTACAGGAAGAAAGCACAGTCGCTGCCCAGCCTGGCGGCATAGCCTGACAACACGTCATCAGTCAGATTCAGGGAGAATATACCAGACAGCATCCTCAATGCAAATGCCGCATCCGCCGAACCGCCTCCGAGGCCAGCCCCTACCGGGGATCCCTTTTCCAGGAATATCTTCACAGGACCAAGTGAAAAGTCCTGTTCAAGGAGCCTGTACGCTCTGACGGTAAGGTCATCCAGAGGATTCCAGTCCACCCCTTCCTTTCTTGCGACAGTCACCATCACCCTGGCATCGTCACTCACAGCCTGTACGACCTGCCCGGCCGAGGGGTCGTAGGCAGCCTGCAGCCTTGCAACCGTAGATCCGTACCCGTCCGCCTCTATGATTTCAAGCGTGTCATGGATGTCATGATACGGGACAAACAAAGTCTCCAGATCATGATAGCCGTCCTCTCTCTTGCGGAGGACATCAAGTCCGAGATTGATTTTGACAAAAGGATATGTAACCATATCAGAATCCGGTTCTTACGCAATGTTCCACATAAGACGCCAGCCGTGTCTTTTCCTCTCCGTCCGGAAGTATGTCCAGGACCGGAGATATGAAAGAAACCATCTGGAGTACTTTCGCCTCGCTTTCAGGTATTCCTCTGGATCTCATGTAGAACTGTTCGTCTTCGTTCAGTTTTCCTATGGTCGCCCCGTGCGAACATTTGACATCATCGGCGTAGATTTCCAGCTGGGGCATGGTATCGACTTTCGCGGTATCGGAAAGCAGGAGGTTGTGGTTCTCCTGATACGCTTCCGTGACCTGGGCATCGCTGTCCACGACTATCCGTCCGTAAAAACTTGTCCTGGACGTCCCGGAAACGATTCCCTTGAACAACTGATGGGACTTGCACCTGCCGACCTTGTGGACAAGTCCGACATTGACGGACAACCTTTCATTGTCAGGACACAGATACAGGCCGAAAAGCCTGCATGAAGCCCCCTGCCCTGCCATTTCTATCCTTAAATCCAGGTTTGCATCCTGTCCCGGCAACACCAGGACCAGAATATCTGCCACGGCGTTTTCTTCTATCAGCATATTTCGCACGAATCCGTCCCCTGCGAACACATCGAATCCGCAGACACGTCTCCCCAGGGACTCCACGGCATTCTGCCCGGCCGCCACAAGCATTGTCCTGGATATGTCTCCGGACTTTATTGTGAAGATATTGTCCATAGGCTCCGGTTCAGTTGATATTGTCATAACCCGACTCTTCGATCTGTGCGACAAGTTCCCTGCCGGCCGTCCTGACTATCCTGCCGTCTTTCAGGACATGGACAATATCAGGGACAATGTAGTCGAGAAGACGCTGGTAATGAGTGATGACTATCGTGGCTTTTTCAGGTGTCTTGAGCGTATTCACGCCTTCTGCCACTATTCTGAGCGCATCTACGTCCAGTCCGCTGTCCGTCTCGTCCAGTATTGAAAGTACGGGGTCGAGCATGGCCATCTGGAATATTTCGTTCCGTTTCTTTTCCCCGCCGGAAAATCCGACATTGACTTCACGTTTGGCAAACTCCGGCTTCATCTGCACCAGAGCCAT
This sequence comes from Candidatus Cryptobacteroides intestinipullorum, assembly GCA_018711225.1. Classification (GTDB taxonomy): domain Bacteria; phylum Bacteroidota; class Bacteroidia; order Bacteroidales; family UBA932; genus Cryptobacteroides; species Cryptobacteroides intestinipullorum. The sequence continues at coordinate 2,178 of DVIP01000060.1, forward strand.
TTTCTCTTTCATAAGTTTCAGGAAACCTGCTGCCGGAAGAGGCTCTTCTCCCAGAGCCTTGCGTCTGGAGTTGACAGCTGTCTTCATGAAATTGGTTATAGTCACCCCGGGAATCTCCACCGGATATTGGAAAGAGAGGAAAATGCCTGCCCAGGAACGTTCCTCCGGGCTCATTTTCAGAAGGTCTTTCCCCATGAAGGTAATCCGGCCTGCAGTAACGGTATATTGGGGCTTTCCTGCAAGGACCGAAGAAAGAGTGCTCTTTCCCGCTCCGTTAGGCCCCATCACCACGTGCGTTTCGCCTTTCCGGACTGTAAGATCGACCCCTTTCAGGATCTCCTTGTCCTCCACACAGGCTTTCAGACCTTCTATCTTCAACAGGATATCGTTTTCCATATTTTCTTCAAATTCACATTATTTTATCAAAGGCAAACTTACATATAAATTCCCGATATTTCAGCACCGGTTTTATGAAAGTCCGGACATCGCGGAAACCGGCGGCTGCCTTTATCAGGCTTTTCTGGAATAAAGCCGGGACCAGTTCCACAATGAGACAATCCCGTTTATCAGGTACAGGCCGCAGACTATCGGCATGAAAACATGTCCGACAGAAACATGCAGCCACATCTGGGTGACATTCACGAGCAGCCAGGCTATCCAGCAGTCCCATTTCTTCAAAGCGGAAAGGAACTGCGCCACAAGTATCAGCACTGTCACACACGAATCAAGATAAGGGACCGGATCCGCAGGAAAGACACCTGTAAACCACCTGTTCCCCAGGAGGCTGAGCAGTTTTCCCCACAGCAGGGCCAGGATGAATACGGAAACAATGGCAGCAAGTCTCTGCGGCCATGTCAGCATAGTCACCTTCAGTGCCGAATGATCCTGAGAACTTTCCTCGTCCCTGCGCGGATGTGTCCACCTGTAATGCCCGAGAATATTTATTCCCAGAGAGACCGGCTGGAGTATAAGACTCGCATACAGATGCTTGTTCCAGAACATCAGGAACAGGAGTACGGTATAGATGTAGCCCACCCAGAAATTGTACTTGCTGTTCCTTCCTGCCAATACGACACAGGCAAGTCCGCAGACGGAGGTCACCAGGTCAATCAGCAGGACAGGAGTATCACCGCCGATTGTGAATAAAGTATAATTGATTATATCGTGCATATCGCTTCTGTTCTGTTATCCTACGGAGCCTTCCAGAGATACCTGCAGCAGTTTCCGGGCTTCCACGGCAAATTCCATAGGCAGTTTCGCCAGGACTTCCTGCGCATAGCCGTTTACGATAAGTCCTACGGCGTCCTCAGGACCGATGCCTCTCTGGTTGCAATAGAAAAGCTGTTCTTCGCTGATTTTGGATGTAGTGGCCTCGTGCTCCACTACCGAAGTCTTGCTCGAATTCACTATGTGAGGGAAAGTGTGGGCCCCGCATTTGTCCCCTATCAGCAGGCTGTCGCACTGGGAATAGTTCCGCGCGTTGTCTGCCCTGGATTCTATTCTGACAAGACCGCGATAGCTGTTCTGGCTGTGTCCGGCCGAGATGCCCTTGCTGATGATACGGCTCCTGGTATTCTTTCCGATATGTATCATCTTGGTTCCGGTATCGGCCTGCTGCATATTGTTGGTTACGGCCACGGAATAGAATTCGGAAGAGGAATTGTCTCCTTTCAGGATGGTGCTCGGATATTTCCATGTAATGGCTGATCCCGTTTCCACCTGGGTCCAGGACAAATGGCTGCCTTCGCCCTTGCATATTCCCCTCTTGGTCACGAAATTGAATATACCTCCACGACCCTGCGCATCTCCGGGATACCAGTTCTGGACAGTGGAATACTTCACATCCGCATCCTTCTCCACGACTATTTCCACGACAGCGGCATGCAGCTGGTTTTCATCCCTCATTGGGGCCGTACATCCCTCAAGGTAGCTGACGTATGAGCCTTCATCAGCCACAATCAAGGTCCTTTCGAACTGACCCGTGCCGCTCGCATTGATGCGGAAATAACTGGAAAGCTCCATCGGACAACGGACTCCTTTCGGTATATAGCAGAATGATCCGTCGCTGAACACTGCCGAATTCAGGGCTGCATAGAAATTGTCACCCGGAGGGACCACAGTAGCCAGATATTTGCGGACAAGTTCCGGATATTCTTTCACCGCTTCGGAAAAAGGACAGAAGATTATCCCCTTTTCTGCCAGAGTTTTCCGGAATGTAGTCTTGACGGAAACAGAGTCAAACACGGCATCCACCGCGACTCCTGCCAGAGCCTCCCTTTCATGCAATGGAATGCCCAGTTTCTCGAATGTGGCTTCCAGCTCAGGGTCTATCTTGTCCGGCCTGTCCTTTTTGGGAGCCGCAAAGTAAATTATATCCTGGAAATCTATTTCCGGTATGTCAAGATGGGCCCATTCCGGCATTTTCATGCTCTTCCATTTGCGGAAAGCGTCCAGGCGGAAATCCAGAAGCCACCCGGGCTCTTCCTTTTTGGCGGAAATAAGCCTGATTATATCTTCATTCAACCCTTTCGGAATGAATTCCTGCTCCACATCGGTGACGAAACCATGTTCATACTCCTGTGCGGTTATTTCTTTCAGTATGTCTTTATCTTCCTGCATAGTCTGTCTCCTTACTGGTGTTTCTGATTTCTGCCGGACTTCCTGTCCTTGGCAAGACCGCCCTCTCCCGTCTCCTTATACAGGGACGGTATATCATGTCCCGTCTCTTTCATGACCTGCACCACTTCATCGAACGGGACCCTGTGGAATCCGTCGGAAAAGGACGCATAGATGTTGGCATCCAATGCCCTGGCAGCCGCAAATGCGTTTCTTTCTATGCAAGGTATCTGGACCAGTCCGCATACAGGGTCGCAAGTCATCCCCAGATGGTGTTCCAGTCCCATTTCAGCGGCATATTCCACTTGGGTCGGGGTCCCTCCGAAAAGCTGGCATACGGCAGCGGAAGCCATGGCACAGGCCACCCCGACTTCCCCCTGGCAGCCGACTTCGGCTCCGGAAATGGACGCATTGTATTTCACGGTATTTCCAAAAATCCCGCCAGTGGCGAGGGCATGCAGAATCCGCTTTTCATTGAAATCGTGGCCTTTGGATATATGATACAGCACGGCCGGCAGTACTCCGCTTGAACCGCATGTAGGCGCTGTCACGACCACGCCTCCGGATGCATTTTCCTCACTGACGGCCAGAGCGTATGAAAAGACCATACCCCTAGTCTGAAGATTGGCTTTGTAGCCTGAAGCCTTGATATGGTAGGTAGCCGCCTTTCTGGACAATTTGAGCGGGCCAGGCAAGGCTCCTTCACTGTCGAGCCCCCTCATGACGGAAGCCTTCATGGCCTCCCAGACAGTTTTCAGATAGTCCCAGATATCTTCATCCTCGCACTGCTGGACATATTCCCAGTAATTCCGGCCGTTATCCTGACACCATTTCATGATTTCCGAGATCGAATTGAGCCCGTAGATGTCCGGACCTTCACCGATCGCTGATCCAGGGCCTTCCGATATGGTGCCGCCGCCGATACTGTATACTGTCCATTCCGCACCTGTATTGCCTTCCGAGTCCTTGGCCGCAAACTTCATCCCGTTCGGATGATAAGGCAGGAACATGTCAGGCTGCCATATAATATCCACCCTTTTCCTGCCATTGTCGGAAAGGGCGTCTATGACAGCGATATCCGTAAGATGTCCTTTGCCCGTAGCCGCCAGGCTTCCATAGAGAGTGACTTCAAACGAGTCTGCTTCAGGGTGTCTGTGCGCGAACATGGTAGCAGCCTTGGATGGTCCCATCGTATGGCTGCTGGACGGTCCGCGTCCTATTTTGTATAATTCCTTGAGTGATTTCACCTTTTTCTGTTTTTCCGTCTTTCCGCCAAAGACAGGGATGCATTTCATCCATGAAAGCTGCCCGTCCGGCGGAATCCCGGCAAATTTACAAACGGTTTGATTTTTCTCAAAAAATCTTGACTGCAATCCGTCGACGACACCACATGGGCGGATATAATTTCACCGCCG
>DVIP01000061.1 GCA_018711225.1 Candidatus Cryptobacteroides intestinipullorum
AGACAGGCTGCAGCCAATGACAGTGCTGCAGCCGTAACAGTTTTCATTATCCCGTTCATTTCAATCATTATCGTTCTGTAATCAGGTTTCTTTCGCGCAAGGCCTCGAGTCCAGTTTCCCAAGAATCACCGTCGGCCCACATATAGTATGAGAAATATGATGTGGCCCCGTGATAGAGAGGCACCCACGGCTGGAGTTCAATATAAGGATAATGGGAATCAGGATTCGATTCGAGATTCATCCACATGTGCAGGAAGAACGGACGGTGGACAGGATAGGCTCCTACGAAAGAAATGTCAGCCTCCGTATCATAACCGGCATTCCAGCCTTCCTGCAGGTCGAGAATCTTGCCCCACATCCTTTCAGGATCCATGACGTATTCCTGTATTCCTCCTGTTTCCGGAATGATAAACTTGTCTTCCGTTCCGTGTGTATCACCGAGTGAAAGCATGGGCTGCGGCCCGAATACGTCCAGTTCCGGATTCGTCATGTCCATGGCGAAGCGTATTCCCAGAAGCGGAGTGTCTCCGTAGAGGGTGAACGTCTTTTCGATGGTATTTCCGTAATATCCGGCCGTCATCCTGACTTCCGCATAATCTCCTCCGTCCATGACAATCTCAGCATCATATACCTTGTGTGTCTCCATGCTTGCCTGGCCCAGAAAATCCTCAAATCCGCCGAACGGCCAGAAAGCCCATTCCCTGAACGGTCTGTCCACATCTTCCGGCTTGTCCGGCCAGAGTTTGAAGAACACATTGTCTCCCTTGTCCTTGACAATATATTCTATGACCCTTGCCCCTGTAGTCAGAAGAGTCACTCGCACCTGACTGTTCTCCATGATATACTCGTCCACTCCGTCTCCGTTCAGGTCCCTGGCTTCCAATGTGACATCACCTTTCACTTTTCCAATGCCGAGCTGCGTTTCCGCTGTCACTCCCATGGCTTTTGTCCTGACAATATAATTTCCCGGCTTGAGATCCAGATCGAAGGAAAGATTTCCGGATGACCCCTTGGAGAGCTTCAGACTGGCATTGTCCCTGAAAACGGCCTTGTCCGGATTGTCCTTCCTGAATACGGTCAGATCCACATCTACATTCCCGTCTCCGGTGAAATTATAAATTGAAACAGGGAATCCGGTTCCGGAAGAAGGGCCATAGAGCAACTGGTGCACGGAAACTGCAGGAGGCATGTCAAGCTTTGCCATCACGGCCTTGGACGAACCGTTCCAGTCGAACTTTACAGCCATGGCACTCAGTCTTCCCATAGCTTCCGGTGAAGGATTGAGATCAATGGAGATTTCACGTGATCCTCCGGCAGGAAGACTGACTGTTGACTCCATATTCCCGTCTGCAGATATCTGAGAAGGAAGCTTCAGTGAGAATACTCCGGTCACGTCATGATCATAAAGGTTCGTCAGTGTGACGTGCAGACAAGTCCCTTCAGTTTCGGCGGAAATGTCGATCCTGTCACCGAAATACTCTTCAAGCCAGACCCTGTCGAGCATCATCAGCTGTACTGACTGGCGGAAAAGATCTGAACCCATCACAGTACCGTTCTCCCCTATCGCCACGGATCTTCTGTCCATGATGGCGTTCCACATTCCGTCCCGATCGAAGGTCCCGCCTTTAGCTGTAAAGAGCACCATGCAGTTCTCTGTCCCGCGCAGAAGATTTCCCGTCATTATGACAAAGGGCTTGTCGGAAGAATTGATCTGCTTTTCATGTCCGACCTGGGCGAAATATCCGTCAAATTCGGCGTCCGGATTGCGGTCGGTTTCTCCCTTGTCCGGTCCCACTCTCTTGAACAGATAGCCGTGCTTCCTGGCCTTGAGATCAGTCCAGGAATCCCAACCGCCCATGAGCTGGCTCTGGAAACCTTTCCAGTCATCACAACCGAACAGAGGGGAAGCCCCCATATCCGTCACTACCGGAATGCCGGCCTCGGCAGCCCATACCTTGATATCATCCTCGGCAAAGGTTTCATAACCTCCGCTGAACACGAACCAGGAATTTCCCTCGTTCATGCCCCGGGACATAACATCTATAGGAGTTCCCGGCGAGCAGCTGACAGTCCTGATATTGGTGCCGGTACCGAACCAGCCGCGTTTCAAATCGTATTTTTCAGTCACTTCAAGGGCGCCGCAAACTATCCTGCGGAATTTTCCGATATCCCCGCGGTCACCCGACACCACATACAGTGTCTTGTCTCCGTTTTTCAGGAAAAACGCATCAAGAGTCCTGAATCCTTCAGCCTTTACCTGATAGCTCGGCAGTTCAGGGAATACGACAGGATTCCTGCTTTCCAGCTCTTGCGCCAGAGCGGAACCCCTGTCTGCGATCACCACTACGTCGCTGCATGAGGCAAACGCCCCGGAAATAGCGGCTTCGTCAGGATTATCCAGAATCCTGTATTCAGGAGCTGCAGCCAATGATGCGAAAAAACCTTCCTGCATCTGCAGTCCTGGGATTCCCAGTTTGTCCGCCAGATCACGTCTGGACTGTGCTATCGTCTTGTCCAGATCCGGGATGTTTATCCTGTATAGATTCCCGTATCTGTACTGCTGTCTGTAGACGTTCTGCCAGTGGTTCGTATAGCCGTTGAACATGAATTCATCAGACACGGGGCCTGATGTCCCGTCAGGGACGGCCGTGAATCCGTCGAGGGAACTGTTCTGGGCCGATACCGAAAAGGCGGCCATCATGCCGGCCACAGCCAGCGTCGCTTTTATCTGTATTCTGTTCATTTCTCCAGATCTTTAAACGGTTCGTATGACATCCAGTCCACTTCAAGTTCGAACGGATATGCAGGAGCTTCGACAGAATCAGGATTCGTCTCGACCGGCCAGTTGTCCGTATGCCAGAAATTCAGTCTGTAATACGTACGGTTGTCAGGAATACCGGTAAAGTCAGGTGTCGATCCCTGATAATCCCAAAGCACGATCCTCTCCCCTGTCTTCGGGTGCAATATCCACCATGTCAGACGGTCAGGATACCAGTCGAAACCGTAGGTATAGAAATTTCTGGACGCATCGAAGCCCTCTATGGCAGGTATTGTCTCAGGCTGATTCTGCAGGCCTGTCAGAGGATGATTCACATTGCCGTCGGCAGCAGAACGGTAGATGGTGTAGTAAATCTTGCCTTCGGCCAGATTTATGGTACGTCCGATTCTCTGCAGCTGTCCGTTTTCTCCCGTCCATGTCCCGATATAGACTATTTCGGGATCAGCGATCAGCCATTCCCAGTCTATTTCACTGAGGCTTTTGCCCGGTTCGCTGTTGTAAGTGAAATAGCCGACCACGGCACCGATATTCGGCTGTACGTCCCTGACATCCGGTATCCTGAGCCTTGCGGAATACGTACCGTAAGTAGTATATTTTTTTGAAATGATTTCAGGACCGCGGCCAGCCCCTGCAGGGTCTGACGGGTCTATCCTGTATATCATGACATCTGTCCCTTTCTCTGACAGAGACACCGAGCCGGGGAAATAACGGAAATCCATGGCTTCATCACGGTTGTCACGTCTCTGGATGAAATATTTCGAGACAGGCTTGCTGAAATCTTCGGTAAATCCGGACTGGAATTTTTCACCCGGATTGTCCGGATTCTCCTGGGCATAAAGCACAGGGAAAGATATGGCCGCAGCAGAAAGCAGCGCGATAAGTTTCGTATTCATCATGTTCCGTTTTATAGAATTTCACTCCCGGACCTTACACCGTCCGCTCCACGCCACGGGAATAGCTTCCGCGCAGGTACGGGTCCTTTTTATCCGTCAATTATAACAGAGCCGGTACTGCAGTTATTTCCCGTAATACGGATTGAGTTCATCGAACGGAGTATATGACATCCAGTCTATTTCAAGTTCGTAAGGATAAAGCGGCGGTTCTATCGAATCGGGGTTGGTTTCGACAGGCCAGTTGTTGGTATGCCAGAAATTCAGTCTGTAACGGGTCTGCACGTTCGGGATTCCTGTCTCAGACGGCTGTCCAGGGAAAAGAACCTTGCCTTCGTAGTCCCAGAGGACGATTTTCTCGTTTGTGTCAGGATTTATTATCCACCATGTCAGACGGTCAGGATACCAGTCCCAGCCATAGACGTAGAATCTTTCGGAAGCGTCGAAATTCTCGATCGGAGTGATTTTCTTCGGCATGCACTGCTTTCCTGTCAGATTCCCGCTGAAAGGCACTTCTTTCGTTCCGTCAGGCTTGTTCATCTCAGACCTGTATATGGTCTCGTATATGGTCCCGTCAGCGAGATTTATGGTCCTGCCCACCCTGTTGTGTGCAGGTCTCACCCCTGTCCATGTACCCACATAGATGATGCTCGGATCGGCTATGAGCCACTCTATGTCTATTTCACTCTGTCCGTACTTGGGATCCACATTATAGGTAAAATAGCCTACGACCGCCCCGACATTTGGCTGTACGTCCTTCACGTCAGGCACTCTGATGCGGGCTGCATACGTGCCGTAGAAAGTATAGTCCTTCGTGATGATTTCAGGACCCTTGCCCGCTCCTGCAGGATCAGAAGGGTCTATCCTGTACATCATGATATCAGTTCCGGCTTCGGAAAAAGAACGCACTCCGGAATAGTAGCGGAAATCATATCCCCGCGGCCTGATGTTGTAGTTGAAGAATTCCGATGCGCTTTCCGTGAAATTCTCTATGAACGGTCCGTGGAATTCAGGTTCCGCAGACTTGTTTCTTTGCGAAGGCTGCGCAGACAGTGTTCCTGCCATCAGAAGCATGGCGGCAGCAGATAAAAATCCGGTTTTCATGTTAAATCAGTATTAACTAATTAGTGTATAGTGTTATTTGAAATGTTCTTCATACCAGGCACTGTTCAGGTCTTCGAATGGTTCGTATGATATCCTGTCCGTTTCGAGTTCATACGGGTACAGCGGAGCTTCGACAGACGCAGGATTGCCCTCTACAGGGCTTATCTTGCTGTGCCAGAAAGCGAGTCTGCAGCGTGACGGAATCACAGGAATGCCGGTAACGGAAGGCCGTCCGGGGAACAGTTCCGTCCCTTCATATTCCCAAAGGACCATCTTCTCGTCCGTCTCCGCATCCTGCATCCACCATACAATCCTGTCAGGATACCAGTCGAAGCCGTAAGTTCTGAATTTTTCCGATGCATCGAATCCTGCTACAGGTCCGAGAGTCTCCGGCCCGTTCTGCGCTCCGGACAGATCTCCCTCGAAATTGATGGCGGACGAACCGTCAGACCTGACAGTCACACTTCTGTAGGATGTCTCATAGACAGTCCCGTCTGCAAGATTCACAATCTTCGATAGCGTATTCTGCTCCGGTGCCACTCCTGTCATGGTGCGGAGATAAAGTATTTCCGGATCAGCTATGCGCCATTCGATGGCAATCTCGTTGTAGCCGAAGGACGGATCCTCATATCGTACGGAAAAATCCGCCAGTGCGGCTACATCAGGCTGGGCCTTTCTGATGTCCGGCACCCTGATACGGACGGAATAGGTTCCATAAAACGTATAGTTCCGGGACAATACCACCGCGCCGCGGTCAGACCCTGCCTGGTCGGCAGGATCTATGCGCAGCATCAGTATGTCAGTATTCCTTTCCGTATAGGAAGGCACTCCGGAAAAAAATCTGAAATCCTCCCTCGTGGTTCTGTAAACGAACTCGAACGGCTCCGATACTTCACCTGAAAAATCTTCGGTGAATTTTCCTTGCAGGGTCACTTCCTGAGGTACAAGGTTCCCGTAGTCCGTATTGTTGCCGGAATCCGGTGCTTCCTCCCCGGGTCCGGCGCATCCTGCGGCAAGAAGCAGGAAAAACGAAAGTCTGTAAAGATGTTTCATGCTGTATCAGATGTTACGGATCCGTTTCCGGAAAGTCAAAATCAATAATCCCAGCCGTTTTCCTCTATCCATTTTTTGCTGGCCTCTACATCAGGGACATATTTCATCCAGTCCACTTCGAGGGTGTAAGGATAGGCTGGCTTTTCGATGGAATTAGGGTTGGTGTCAACCGGCCAGTTGTTCGTGTGCCAGAAGTTGAGAAGATATGTGGTAGGCGATACCGGTACGCCAGTGTTTGCAGGTACGCCAGGGAAAACTTCAGTGCCCTGATAGTCCCAGAGGATGATCTTCTCGTTTGTGTCCGGATTGATAACCCACCATGTCAGGCGGTCAGGCTGCCAGTCGAAACCATATTCATAGAAACGCTTGGATGCATCATATCCCTCGATAGGTTCGATAGTGGTCGGCTCTGTCCCTACCAGAATAGGATGGTCGATGCCGTCGGCAGACCTGTAAATGGTGTTCCATATCTCTCCTGTGGCGAGATTGATTATACGACCGATCCTGTTGAGACCGGGATCGTTGTAGCCTGTCCACGTACCGATATATATAAGCCTCGGATCAGCGATAAGCCATTCGAAGTCGATCTCGCTGAGTCCGAATTCCGGATCCATCCTGTATGTGAAATAACCCACTACGGAACCGATATTCGGCTGGACTTTCTTCACGTCAGGGACTCTGATACGTGCGGAATAAGTTCCGAAATGGGTACGTTTCTTAGTCGCGATTTCAGGGCCGCGCCCCGCTCCTGCAGGTCCTTCAGGATCGATTCGCATTATCAGGACATGGTCATCACTCTTTTCAGTGAAGGACGGCATGTCGGAAAAATGGCGGAAATCCCTCGGTATGCTGAAATAGTCGGATGCGGTCCCGTTGAACTCCTCAATGATCGGCTCTGTGTAGAAAACGTCCTCGTAGTCGCGCTGCTGGGCGTTCACAGTGGCTGCCGAAGCCAGGATTATCAGTGATAATGGAATAATATGCGGTTTCATGATTTAGTCTTTTTATTCCTGCAGATTGCAAATCTGCCGGAACGTAAATTAGGTTTTAATGTAGTGGCGGATTTTGCAGTCCGCCACTACGATGTTCGGATGGATTATTGCTTGAGCATAACACTCAAATTATCGAAATAATAAGCTGCCGTAGGGCCATATACAAGTCCCCATACTGCTGTACAGTGTACTCCGAAATAATATGTTCCGGAAGCAGGACATGTCCATGTCACTGTAGCAGAGCCGTCTCCGCTAAAGCCAGAATTATCAGAAGTCAATCCCTCGCCAGAGAAATCACCGTTGAATGCAGGAAGAGGTGTGCTTGTCTTAGGAGTACCAGCTTCTTCATCAGCTTCAACCACACTCCACCAATTGGCCATCTGTATGACAGCAGTCTCGTCAGTGCCGAATGATTCTTCCGAAGGAGATATACAGAAGAACAATACTCCGTTGTCAATAGTGTTTTCATCCCATCTTACGTCTGCAGAAATATCAAGGACATCACCCTCTGTAAGTTCGATAGCCTGATAGAACTTGTAATTCCAACTACCATCCTGTACCTGATTATCGCCTGAAACCTTTAAACAGCCACCGACCATACCAGATGGTCCAGCCTGATTGAAGCCCCAATGGGCCACGAATGACGGCTTTCCTTCAACCACATGATAATCATCTCCTTCCGTAGTATTGCCACTGACATAAGTCCAGTACTGCGCATCATCGGCTTCCATAGAACCGCCCTTAAGCAATTCAGAGAATGACGCCACCTCAACATCCATAACATACTCGTCAACATCTCCTGCGATACCTGTCACAGTAGCCTTTACAGTATATGTCTTGAACTCAGCATATTCATGCGAAACAGTGAATTCCTGTCCTGCTTCAGTGACAGTACCGTCACCGAAATCCCATGCGATGGAAACTGCGTTGTTGGAAGATGTCGCATCGAAATGAATAAGCTTTCCATATCCTCCGGCCAAGTCGGTCTGGGCCTTGTATGTAAAATAAGCTTCTACAGCCCCTGCCACAGTGATGGTCTCTTCCTTCACCGCAGTCTCGCCGTCGTCATTGGCCACGGTCAGCTTTACGGTATAGGTACCTCCTGCAGCATATTCATGTTCAGGAGATTCTTCCTGGGACTCGGTATTGTCACCGAAGCTCCACATATAGGCGGTAGCACCCTCGGAAGTGTTGGTGAATTTGACGGTAAGGCCGTCAGCCTCATAAGTGAAATCAGCCTTAAGAGCAGTCTGGGTTCCGCCGCCCTCATTGTCTCCTCCTTGCTCGGTGTTGTCCTTGCCACCCTCGTCTTCGGGTTTCTCGCAGCTGAAAGCCACGAAAGAAACGGCTGAAAGAACAGCCATGAATTTCAAGATCTTTTTCATAATAATTGGAATTTAAGTGTTTGTGTTATTGTAAGGTTAAAATGAATTTGTCAGACTGCAAGCGAAGGGAAAAGCACCCTTACCTCGCTTTCAGGCAGATTCTCTGCGACATTGTCCCAGTCCGTATCGTTCAGGTCCAGCACGACTACGACAGAAGTGTTGGTTTCGCTGAGCTGGTAGGCCGTAGGATTGGAAATTTCAAGTCCGAGGACGAGAAGTCTGTACTGATTGCCCTCCACAAGCTCTGAAGTCCTTTTGGCCAACTCCTCGAGATCGACGGAGAAATAGCATGTCCCCGTATTGTCCCCTTCCGGTACGGAAATCTTTTCCGGAATAGTGCACAGTTCTGCAGGCAGCGCCATTGCCGGGGTGCCGTCTTCCTCGTATGAAGCCAGTTTTCTGTCTGTCTCAGACTGTGAGACCGAGAGATCCACCGTGAAGGCGTCCTCGTGTGCCAGATCGCCGGCCCTCACTACACCGAGGGCGATATTCAGCTTCCCGTCCTCGAAATAGCAGGTGTACGCGACATTTTGTCCGAAAGGACCGTTAGGGATAGGATAGGTATTGTCCAGTCCTGTCACGGTAGCCTGTGGAATATAGATTTTAGGGAATCCGTAATCCTTGTTGGCATCGGTAGGTTCACAGCCGGTGAAAGCCGCGGACATCAGGACTGCAGCAAGGTACAATGTGATTTTTCTATAAAAACCTTTCATATTCTTTCATCAATTATTGATTTGCTAATTGTATTCCGGATTCTGGGTCAGTGTTCCGCCGGAGTTTATGACTTCCTGACGCGTGAACGGCATGTAATAATGGCGTTTCTGGAAGACGCGGGATTCCACATCCTGATAATTGTAGGCGAATCCTCCGATAGAGTTCTTCTGCACCACAACGCCGCGTACAGGCTTGTTCAGGACTTCTTCGGCATCAAGCCAGCGGATAAGGTCCCAGTAACGGTGGTCTTCGAAAGCCAGTTCCACCTGGCGCTCATGCTTGACGGCATCCCTGAAAGCCTCCTGTGTGGAAGCAGTCACGGCAGGGAGCGAAGTGCTGGCTCCGTTGCGGACTTCCATAAGTGCATCCATGGCGGTCATGCCGTAGTTCTTCGGGTCCGAATCCGGTCCGTAGGCTTCGTTCATGGCTTCTGCATAGTTAAGAAGCACTTCTGCATAACGGTACACAGGCCATACATGATCAGAACTTCCGCCTTCGATGAGGTTCAGGTTAGGGGCAAGGAATTTCTTCAGGTAATATCCTGTCTTGGACGCTCCATTTACAGTCATGTCATAGGCTCCGCCAGGGGCCTCATCTATGCTGGTGACTCCGTTCCATGAACTGCCGTTGTATACTATGGTAGCAGCGAAACGCGGATCCCTGTTGGCATACGGATCGGCTGACTGCGCCCCGATGTACTCGTAGGCATCCACGAGATTCTGCGTAGGTGTCACGCCGCTGTTTCCTCCCCTGGTCCCTATCGGATAGTTAAGTCCCTCCAGAGTACTTGAGGCCCACTCCCTTATAACGTAAATGGACTCGTTGTTCTGTGTGGCATTGAAGGAAAGGAAATATGCATTGTAGTCCCTGTTGGCAGGAATATGCCAGTCCTGCGGTCCTGCGGCATATCCGAAGTCGAAGCCGTTCTCGAAAATCTGTCTTCTGGTCTGGATCAGCTCGTTCGCAGCCTCGGCAGCCCTTTCCCACTTGACCGGGTCGTTTTCAGGATTGTTGCGCGGACTGGCGGCATAGAGCAGGGTACGGGCCTTGATGGCGAGCGCCGCTGTCTTGTCGAAACGTCCGGTATTGCCCCAGATATTCCAGTTCTTCACGTCGGCGACGGCGTTCTGCGGAGTCTCTTCGACGGCCACACGCCAGTCCAGACAAACCTTGTCCTTGTTTTCATCTATAAGCGTTACAATATGCTCCACCACTTCATCGTATGTGGCCTGTTTCATGAAACCTTCAGAGGCTTCGAAGCCTTCCACGATAGGAACAGCCCCGTACATCTTGATAAGTTCCGAGTAATAATAAGCCTCGGCTATCCTGGCTTCGGCCCTTTGCCAGCGCAGGTTTATGGTGTCGCGTGCGTAGGCGCGTGGATTGTCGGTATTGTTTACGGTACCGTCTGCATTGTAAACCCTGGAAGTATCCCTGTTCAGGGCCAGGAAATTCTCCCCGTCCTTCGCATAGTCGATGAAGAAATGCGCGGCTCTGATGCCCTCGTAATAATTCTCGTAAAGATAGGACAGCGGATTCTGGTCAGGTGACAGGAGTCCCCTGTTGAAATAAGAAACATCCGAAACCGGAGCCGTCTGGACAGCCTCGTCCGATGCAGCCGCGAAAAGGTTCCCGTCTATCGCATCGAAACCCGACTGCATCTGTACATAGTAGGCGTTCGCGAACTCGTTCAAAGTCTCGTACCTCGTCTCCAGCCTGTCCATGGTGTCGTAGATGTCGATGCGGGTATCCAAAAAGCTTTCGCATCCGCTGAAGGCCATGGCAAAAGCCGACAAGAGAACAATATTTTCTATGTTTTTTCTCATGATATTGTCATTTCAATGGTTAAAAACTGATCTGTACGCCGACATTTACCGATTTCAATGCAGGATAACCATAGTTCGCCGTTTCAGGATCCATGTCGTAGTCCGCCAGAAGTTCGCTGAAAGTCAGCAGATTATAGGCATTAACATACAGGCGGCACTTGGTGATGCCTGCATCGCGCACGGCCCTGAGCGTGGCAAAGTCGTACCCGAGTTCCACATTCTGGAGCCTGAGCCAGTTGTTCTTGCGTATCCAGAACGAACTTGCGCGGTAATTGTTGTCATTCTGCTGTGTGGTCAGACGCGGGAATGTAGCCGTCTCCCTGGTGTCTATGTTCTGCGACGGGTAGTAGGCCCACGCATTCTCGGCCCATCTGAAAACGTTTCCGTTGTTGTTGAACGGTTTCCATGTATCATAGTCCAGGAGATTGACCGTGGCTCCGGCACTTCCGGTGAAAAGAAGGGAAAGGTCAAAGCCCCTGAAAGCGAAGTCCGCCCCGAAACTGTACATGAATTTCGGATATGCAGGATTACCTATATTGGTGATATCGGTATCGTCGACATAATTGTCTCCATCCTTGTCCGCATAGCGGAGGTCTCCAGGCTGGACATCTCCGTAAAGAGGTACCGGAATACCGCTCTTGAGTTCGCCCGTAAGAGGATTGAAGTCGTCCGTATCATAGAATCCTATACATTCCAGTCCCATTCTGGTTCCATAAGGAAGACCTGTGGACGCATTGTAAGGATATTTGGTAGGGACTTCCGCCATATAGTCTACCTTGTTCACGGCATAGACGGCATTTCCGAATACGGACCAGTTGAAATCGCCGGACTTGTCAGAGTAGATGATGCTGGCATCCAGTCCCTGATTGGTCATCCTGCCCACATTGGAATAATAGTAATTCTTCCCGTAGTAGTCCATAATGGAATTGTCGAGCGTAAGGATACCGCTGCGGTTATCCCTGAAATAATCGGCTGTGACGCTAATTCTGCCGGCTATATTGAGGTCGAAGCCGACATTGTACTTGAGGCTTCTTTCCGCAGTCACTTCAGGATTGGCCAGGAACAGCGGGACCAGGGCATTGCCGGAGCCGTATGATGGACCTACGCCGGTCAGGAAAGAGCCGCCCGAACCGTAATATTGCTCGTAGAGATACCTTCCGTCGGTGTCGAAGTCAGCCAGGGAAAGATCCGCTTCCGTAGCACCTGTAAGACCTGCGGACGCCCTTATTTTCAGATACTTGATGACATTACTCGACTCCAGGAACGACTCGTTGGAAACGACCCATCCGAGAGATCCTGCAGGATAGAAGAAGAACCTGTGTCCTGCTGAATATGCATCGGTACCGAAGTATGAAAAGCCGAGTTCCGCGACATATCTGTCATCGTAAGTGTAGTTTATCCTCCCGTTGAAATTGGCATAGCGGAATTTCCAGTCATAGAAATAGTTCGCATTTCCGCTGTAGTCCGAAACATGGGCGTTCAAAGCCGCGTTTATGGCATGGTCGCCGAATTTGTTCGAGTAGCCGAGTGTTAGATTTCCCTGCATCCAGAGTTCCTTTCCAGATGACCAGTAGGAATTGGAACGGATATATGTGGACACATCGGAAGTCTGGGCGGTCCCGTTGAAATAACGTGCGTATGTGCGTGTTTTGCTGGTATTACCTCTCGTCTTGGTATAGAACGAGAAACCTTCTTCCAGATAAAGTCCCTTGAGCAGGATGTCCAGATTCTCGCGGAACTTGAAGTTCGCCTGCAGGAGTTTGGTTCTGCTGGTAGTCCAGCCCAGTCCCTTGAGGGAACCTACCGGGTTGTTCGGATATATTGCGGTTCCTGAAAAGTTGCTGATAGGGTCCGTGGAAGCCTCGTCATATACAGGATAGATATTCGACGGATATTTCAGCACATCCTGCACGAGAGTGGCCACATCATAGTCCGGACGCGACCTGTCTTCGAGACGGCCTCCTATGTCCACACTCACTGTCAGAATCTTGTTCAGCTTAAGGTCCAGATTCGTGCGCAGCCCGTACTTGATGTAAGTGGCATTGGAAGTGGCATCGGTGTTCCTCACATTCAGCAGTCCCTGCTGGTTCGCATAGTCGAGCACGACATTGTAACGTACCATTTCAGAACCTCCGCGGAATGAAAGCACGGCGTCCGTGTACATGCTGTTGCGCTTGAAGACTTCGTCATACCAGTCCACATCGACACCCTGCCCGGTCCTGTAGGCTTCAAGCTGGCTGTCGGAGTAATAAGGAGTCCACACCCTGCCGTTGTCGTTGCTGACGGCCTGATTGTAAAGACTTGCATAGCCGTAGGAATCCAGAGGCTTTGCTACATTTATCGGAGACTGGACCCCGGTACGGATCTGGAACGACACTACCGGAGCACTGATCTGCCCCCTGTTCGTCTCTATCCAGATCACGCCGTTGGCTCCGTTCATTCCGAAAGTAGCCAGTGCAGCCGCATCCTTCAGGACAGATACAGACTTGATTTCTTCCGGATTCAGGAATTCTATATAGTCGCTCTTCACTTCGAAGCCGTCGACATAGTATTTCATCGTATTCGTTTCAGTGCCTTTGGCGTATGAGCCTATTCCCCTGATGTACATTTTGGCTGTACCTTCTCCCGGTGTCCCGTCGCCCCTAAGGACGAAGAGGCCCGGAAGCCTGCCGGCAAGCCTGTTTGTCAGATTAGGAGTAGGAGATTCGGCCAGTTCTTCCCCGGAAACTGTAGCCACCGCCCCGGTATTGCTGAATTCGGATGTCTGTATCAGACTTCCCGATACTGTCAGGCTATCCAGCTCCGAAGCCGGTTCCCGGGAAACGGCGGAGACTGAGGAAAAGGCCATTAACCCCAAAAACAGACCTGATATTTTCAATGTTTTCATAGTAATCTCTTTGGAAAAATTTTATTAATAACCCGGATTCTGGACAATAATGCCTTTGTTCACCTCTGTCTGGAGGAATGGCTCGAGGAACCATTTCGGATGCCAGTAGGCAGTATATGAATACGCGTCCCAGAATGACTGGAGTGCATCGTACGTGTTCGATCCGCCTACACGGAAGAATGAGATTTCGGTCATATCGCCGCCGAGGATTCCGTTTCCGATGTCTGGGCATTTCCAGTGCTTCACGTCATAATAGCGGTGGTTTTCCTCGAAGAACTCCAAGGCGCTCTCCCTCTGGATCTCTTCCCTGATAGTAGCCTGGTCGGACACACCTGCAAGAGACGGGATGCCGGCCCTGTTCCTTATAGTATTCAGATACCTGAGAGCATTGTCGGTATCGCCTATCTCGTTATAAGCTTCAGCCAGATAGAGATAGTTTTCGGCAAGCCGGAAAAGAGGGAATTCAAGCCAGATCCTTCCGCCTGCCTTGTAATAAAACTTGGTAGGCACTCCGATGCCGCGTCCTTCAGTCGCCCTCGTACCGATCTGCGCCGGATCTGTAGTGAAGCTTCCCATATACCATATATCCTGGTTCCAGTTAGCATCACCCGGATTCGACAGTCCGTAGCTTCCCGGCACGCATATATCTACTCTGAAACGGGCTTCTATCTTGTTGATTTTATCTTCGAATGTCTCCACGTCAGCCGATACAGGTTCCGGCTGGTCGGCATTCCTGTCTGTAGGAACCGGCGCGTCACCTACCGAAGGCCATTCAATGTCATTTCCATCCTTGTCGCGGTACAGTCTGATGAAATTGGTGAGCATACCCCTCTGGGAACGTTCGCCGGAATAGACATAATTGGAGAAGTTGTAGCCCTCGTTCATATTGTTGTAGGTGGTCTGGTCACTCTCGACCTTGAACGCGAGCAGGGTTTCAGGCCCGTTCAGTTCGGCGACTCCGCGCCCGTAGTCATCGACTGCCTGTTCAAACGAGTTGGCATTATCATCCGAAGGGCTGGAGTTGGCCTGATTGTTTCCGTTCGAGAAGATCAGGTAATGTCCGTTCTTGGACGCCCAGTCTATCACTGCCAGATTCGCATCTATGGCATCACGGTAACGCTGCTCGTCATAACCTCCGAGCCATACTATCTGATTGTCACCCCCGAACTGCAGGCCGAATTCTTCAGTATAAGGCTTTGCGGAATTGAACAATGGACGGGCAGCAAAAGTAAGGGCGCGCGCCTTGATGGCGAGTGCCACACCTTTTGTAAGGCGGCCTACCCATTTGTCTCCTGATCCTGCTTCGATATCCACCCATGAATCAGGAAGCCTTTTGTAGGCCTCGTCCGCAAGTTCCAGGGTGTAACTCAGAGTCTGCTGTGCGGTGGCTCTCGGGAAATTCAGGTCATCGGACATTTCATTTGCCTGTCTGACAATAGGGACACCTCCCCAGCGGTAGAACATACCCATGTAGCGGTATGCCATCAGCCCGTATGCTTCCCCTTTCATGTATTCCTTCATCTCGGCGCTGAGCTCCCCGCACTTGTCTATATTGGCTATGATAAGCCAGCATGCCCTGATTACTTCCCAGCTTTCTTCATAGTTGGCAGGAAAACCCTGTTCGGAAGTATTCGGACCGTTCACTACGAGATTGTAGCCGGCATGCCATGAATAACCTCTTGTCATTTCTCCGGAAAGGCTTGCAAGAGTCCCGTGGTTGATGCCCCATCCTTCCGGCAGACCGTCACGGAGAGCCTTGTGGTAAGCTCTCCAAAGCATGCCTTCGGTATCCTTCCGGTTCGAGAATACGTCATCAAGATAAACGTTTCCCGTAACCTCAGGCATTTCGAGGAACTCGCTGCAGGAGGAAAATCCCGCGAATGCCAGGAATACCAGTAATATTGATTTGAGTTTCTTCATATCCGTATCTGTTATTAAAATTGAATATTGACACCTATGTTAGTAGTCCTTGTCAACGGGAACACGTATGATATCGGGCCTTCGTCGCCTCCGATATTGTCCTGAGTCTCAGGGTCGATACCGTAGTCTCTCATCTTGTCGAACATGGTGAAGACATTGTTGGCATTGACATATATCCTGAGGCCTGAAATCCTGGCTTTCTTCATGAACTTGGAATCAGGAGAGAAAGAGTAGCCGATTTCTATGTTCTTGAGTCTCAGATGGTCGCTTGAGAGTGCCCACTGTTCGCTCTTCGGGCCGAAGTTGTAATGGTCTTCAGTAGCGTCATAGACTGCGCGAGGATATGTGATTTTCTCTCCGTTGGCCACTTTCTCAGGTGTCCAGCGGCCTTCATACTGCCATCTGAAGGCGTTGCCCGCCCTCTTGTAGAACGGAGATACGATTCTTTCCACGTAATAGGTACCTTGTGCCGTACCGGAAAGCACCATGCTCAGGTCGAATCCCTTGTAGCTGAAACCGATCTTTCCGCCGAACTGGAACTGAGGTCTGTTCGGGTAGCCGATAGGGGCCATATCCTTGTAGTTTATGATTCCGTCACCGTCGAGGTCCAGATACTTGATGTCTCCGAGGGTCACCTGGTTCGCCGCATCCTGGAAATACGGACGGCTGTTGAGTTCTTCGAGAGTGTCGTAATATCCGTCGGTCTTGTAGCCGAATCTCTGTCCGATACTGTGGCCGGTCTCGTTCATCCAGTCGTATGGATTCGGTGCTTCAGCCATATACAGTATCTTGTTTTTTGCGTATGTGACGTTTCCTTCGATGTAGTAGCCGAAACTGCCCACCTTATCCTCCCATCCGAGGACGATTTCATATCCCTGGTTCCGGACACGTCCCACATTGACAGGGGATGTATCCCATGAAGGCACGCCGAAAGTGGCAGGGATGACACCGAGCGTGGTAAGAATGTCGCTTCTGTCCTCATGGAAGTAGTCTGCTGTGAGATATAACCTGTTCTTGAAGAACTTGGCTTCTATACCGGCGCTGACTTTCACGGATTTTTCCCAGGTCACGTCAGGGTTTCCGATGGTTCCTTCTGCAGAGCCGTAATATATCGTATTGTATGCTCCTGTGCTTGTACCGAACTGGTAATAATTTCCGGACATGGATGCCGAATCAGTGCTGGTGAAACTTCCAGGGCCGAGGTTGATGGAATATGTGCCCGGCAGATAAAGGTACCTGCGGCCTCCGATCTGGTCGTTACCGACAAGACCGTAACTGCCCCTGAGTTTCAGGAAGGAAACGAAGCTGTTCTTAGGGAAGAACGGTTCGTTGGAAATCACCCATCCGAGGGAGAATGCCGGGAAGAAACCGAATCGCTTGCCCTTCGCGAAGTTTTCCGTACCGTTGTATGCGAAGTTGATTTCCGCCATGTAGCGTGTGTCGTAATCGTATGTCACACGTGCGGAGGTTCCGATAAGTCCGCTCGGAGTGTGGAAGTCGTCATAAGGCATAGTGTACTTGGTAGCGCGGAAAAGGGCCAGCGCACCTATGGTATGCTTGCCGAAATTGCCCTGCCAGTTGAGGGATGCGTCCATGTAAAAGTCTCTCATACCGCCCCATGAGCCTGCATCGAAACTGTCGGCGCCTACTGTTCCTCCGAAGTACTCGTATACGTTCGGATCAGTCTGGCTTCTCCTGACAGTATATGAAGGTATGGCGAAGGACTGTATCACTGTACGTGTGAAGTTTTCCTGGTATCTCACGCTGGCCTGTGCATAGAGTCCTTTCAGGAGATACGACATGTCGTGCCTGAGTCTCATGGTGACATCCACACGGGTGTTCGTATTGGTTCCGAGGGAGCGTCCCAGAAGAGTAGGAAGCCAGCTTCCAGTCATCTCCGCATTTGTCCTCTGCCTCAAATTGTACTGTACGGAACCGACAGGATAGTCGAAATCCGTAATGAGTTTGTCATCCATGATAAGGGCCCTGTTGAGGAACGGGTTCCCTTCGTAGATGATCTGCATTATACCGCTGTAACGGCTGTAAAGGCTTCCGGTTCCCGGACCTTTTGTCACGCCATACTGTCCGGAGGTGTTCACAGACAGTGTGGTGTTCTTGAACAGGTCGATGTCGATATTGGCCCTGACGTTATATCTCTGGTATCTCGAACCTGTCTTGATGCCGAAATAATTGGCATTCTGCATTATGGACTGCTGGTCGAAATAGTTCAGGGAAACATAGTATTTGACTCTTTCGGTACCTCCGGATACGCTGACATTGGCCTGCCACTGAGGGGCCACCCTGCTGTAAAGTTCGGAGTACGCGTCAGATGAGCCGTAATAGAGTGCCGGACTGTTCAGAAGTTTTTCTTTCTGCTCAGGAGACAGGTTCATGGCCTCCACTTCGGCAGGAGTGAAGTCCCTGTTGTTTTGGAATTTCCAGAGATCATCTTCTGTAAACAGGTAGTTGGAAAGTGCAGCGCCGTTGAAGGCTATTTCGTTGTTTATGGCTTCGTTCCTGAAAAGCGCATATTCGTAGGATGAAAGTCCTTTCTGGAGATTGGTGGCGCTTGTGAGACCGAAGTTACCGGAGAAGCTGACTTTCGGACGTCCTTCCTGCCCGCGTCTGGTAGTGATGATTATCACACCGTTGGCTGCGCGGATTCCGTAGACTGCAGTAGAGGATGCGTCCTTCAGTACGCTTATGCCGAGGATATCGTTCGGATTCAGGCTGTTCATTATGCTCATGGCCTGGCTTTCCGGCTGCTCGATTCCGTCGATTACGATAAGAGGTGATGTGCTTCCCGAATAAGATGAAATACCGCGGATTGCGATATTGGCAGCATCCTGTCCCGGCTCGCCGCTGGTAGTGATGGCGCTGAGGCCCGGAGTGATTCCGACGAGGGCTGAAGATACATTGGCGACAGGAGCCTGGAGAATGTCATCTCCTTTTACTGCCGTGATGGCACCGGTGACGTTAACACGTTTCTGTGTGGCGAATGCCGTCACCACTACCTCTTCCAGCAGCTGGTTGTCCACATTCAGGACAATCGTGAAATTGGATCTGTTTCCTGTCGAGATGGTCTGGTCGGCAAAGCCGATGCAGGAAACGAGGATTGTGGCATTTTCACTCACTTCCAGAGAAAAGAGTCCGTCCAGGTCAGTCACGGCACCGTTGTTGGTTCCTGGTTCCATGACAGTCGCGCCTATGACCGGTTCTCCGGTATTGTCCACGACTTTTCCCGAGATAGTCTTTCTCTGCTGGGATGCAGACAGGGTTTCAGACAGAGATGTCCGGCCGGCCAGTTTCTCTGCCCGTCGCGAGCCTGTGTTGCCTGCATTCATTTCGAACTGCGGCAAACAGATCAGGAGCAGGGACTGGATGACCAGCAAGCGGACAAATGTGTTTATCCGGCCCCCCCCACATGAGTTTTGCGATGGTAGTCAGTGTTATTCATCATTATGTAAGGTTGGTTTGTAAAAATTCAAGGCCATAAATTGCATTCCGCACCCCGAAACCAGTCAGTTCATGTTCCGGGGCGGCCATCAAAGTCAATACGGCTGTTTCGTATCCAACGGATTCTCCGCTTCCTCAAAGTACTGTGACTGCAGGGCAGGCACATTCTTGTCTGCCTTGACTTCGCGGATCACTTTCACGAGGTCATCCACGACACTGTCCAGGATAAGCTTTCCGGCTTCTTCCGTAGCCTTGGAGCCGTCTCCCGAATAATGGTTGGGATAGCTGGCATACCACCATATTCCAGTATATACATGTGAAAGGTTTCCTATCCTGTCCAGATCCACGCCTTTCTGTGTTCCGGCAAGTTCAGGGTGCACCAGATCCGGGACAATGGCTTTCACCATGGAAGTTTCCCTGTTTCCGGCATGCTGGTCGTACTCGTCATGCATGGTCATGGATTCGGCCTTCTTCACCACTGCCGGATCATAGTGTGTCTGGTACCAGTAAAGGGAATAGTCTCTCTTTTCGGAAAGCTGGCACTGGCAGAAATATTCCAGGAAAGCATTGTTGCCCCCATGCCCGTTTACGATTATGATTTTGTCAAACCCGTTCCGGTGCAACTCGTCGAGTGTTTCCTGCATGACAGCCCATATAAGTTCCGGAGAATAGGCTATCGTACCAGGCTGGTGCTTGGCTTCATTTATCTGGCTGAAATAGTACCATGGGAATACAACGGTATATTCTTCTTCAGACGCAAGCAGGGCAAGTTCCCTGGCGGTGTAGACATCTGTACCCAAAGGCATGTGCGGACCGTGTTTCTCTATCACGCCTATCGGAAGTATGGCTGTTCTGGAACTTTTCTCAACAGCTTCCTTGAACTGGATGGCATTCAGTTCTTCCAATCTGGAAGAAAGGTCCTGAGCCCCGGCCTGCATGAAAGTCAGGCACATCAATGGGACAAAAGATAAGATAATGCGTTTCATATCAGTGATTATTAATGTGGTGTGTCCGTTTTTCCGGGGCCGGCTTCAGGCTGTCCCGGTTCCCGTAATTGCTGGTCTTTGCCGGTTCCGGCCTGTCAGTCCTGGTTTCCGGCCGGAGTGAAACATAATGATCCGGCTCCGAGGATTCCGCTGCCCGTCTGCCCGGTGACCAGAATCTTGAGATTCTCTATTGACTTGGGATAAGGGAATCCGTCCAGATTGGCATGGATAGCGTCCGAAAACAGGTCGAATGCCTTGGATATGGAGCCGCCGAAAATTATGGCCTGCGGATCGAGTACCAGGACAATTATCTTTACCAGCCAGGCCAGATGCTTTCCGTATTCCTCGAACAGATGCAATGCCTCCACGTCACCGTTACGGGCACTGACTGCCATGTCATATCCCGACCCGAAAGGTGAAGCAGTGAAAAATCTGCTGCCGCAATAATCTTCCAGTTTCGAGCCCATGTATGGTATTTCGCCGAATTCTCCTGAGCCGCAGTTTGCGTCAGGTATCAGACGGCCGTTCTTTATGATTCCGGCGCCGACACCTGTTCCGAGGGTCACTCCCACGAAATCCGACAGGTCTTTCCCCTTTCCGTATATCTTTTCACCGTACGCAAAACAATTGGCGTCATTGTCGATATGCACAGGAATCCCGAATTCTGTTTCCAGAATGGTTTTCAGATGTACCTCGTCCCAACCAGCGATATTCTGTACATTATATACTATATATACTATTCCGTTTTTTCTGTCCACCACGCTCGGGACGCCTATGCCGATAGCTTCGGTTTCATCCGTCATGAGATCCGAGATGACTTTCTTCAGAAGATCCATGGTCCTTTTGCCGCCTACGGCAGCCTGGGTCCCTACCTTATAGCTTTTCAGGACTTGTCCGTCCAGGATGGTGCCGGCCTCGATATTGGTCCCGCCCAGATCGACTCCGATTATATTTCCCATAAAGAGTTCGCAGTTATCAGTTTTTGTGTATCTTAGTTCCCGTATCCGGCACAGTTTCATGCCGGTATACTGTCATCCGGCAGGATTCCGCTTCGAATACTTCTACAAATATAAGATGCACACAGGGTGAAGTATATTCTTTTTGAGTATATTTGTCTTCAATTTGCGCACGCAGCATAATTTTGCGGATTTTCGTCGTTTGTCTGACATTTTTTTGCGCGACTAACTGCATTTTTGGCGGTTTTTGCGGTTAGTCGAACGTCTTTTTGCGCGACTAACTGCGTTTTCAGCGTTTTTTGCGGTTAGTCGAACATGAAATAAAAACTGGGATAGAAAGGTTTGCTCTGCTCTCGGCTTCTGCGTATATTTGTACTTCCTACATTTATACTGTAGCGCCTCGGCAGAGCAAATCACATTTGCTCTGCTCTCGGCTTCTGCGTATATTTGCCTCCCGAAAACATGTTACCACATCATGAAACGCCTTATCATACTTTCAGACTTCACGGAATCGTTCGCACACAAGCTGCTGAAGGGAATAATAGAATATTCCAAAGGGAGGGAACCCTGGGCAGTCTGCAGGATGCCGCCTTCCTATAAGGAAAAAGAAGGAATACAGGGCGTAATAGAGTGGGCCTTGAAATGGAATGCGGATGCGATAATAGGACAATTCTCGCAAGATGACGACATCAGCCTGTTCAGGAAAAACGGAATCATAGCTCTGGCACAAGACTATGAGATACGCTTTGATTCCATACCCAACATAACAAGCGAATACTTCCTTACAGGCTCCATTGCCGCCGATTTCTTCCTGGGAAGAGGGTTCAGGAATTTCGCGTTTTTCGGGTACGCCAATTCCGTATGGTCTCATGAACGCGGAGAAGGCTTCAGGGAAAGGATCGTGAATGCAGGCTACGGGAACTCGTTCCATATCTGGGAAAAACAGTCGCTGAAATCCATCTGGCATTACGACCATGAACAGATCAGCGACTGGCTCAGAACCCTTCCCCGCCCCCTGGCACTGTTTGCCTGCGATGACACCCAGGCCAACAAGATTCTGGAAACATGCCGCATAATGAAACTGTCTGTACCGAACGACATAGCCGTCCTGGGCGTGGACAATGACGAAATCACATGCAGCCTTTCATATCCGAGCCTGTCCAGCATCGGGCTGAACATCGTCAAGGCCGGATATGACTGCGCGGAACTCATCGACAGGATGAAGGAAAGCCCGGAATACGAATTCCATGACGTGGTAATCAGCCCGTCATCAATCATAACGCGCCAGTCCACCGATGTATATTCCACCGATGACCCCTACACGAGGACAGCCATCAGCTTCATCCATGACAATATATACAGGAATATAAACGTGGAGGATGTCCTCGCTGAAGTTCCAATTTCCAGAAGACTTCTCGAAAACAGGTTCAGAAGGGTGACCAACACCAGCATTTACCAGTATATCAAGAAAATGAGGATAGAGAAATTCGCTGAACTGCTGATTGAATCCGACGAGCCGATAAGTGCGATAGCAAACAGGCTTGACTACCCTGAGCACAAGAACATGTCGAGGATATTCAAGTCAGTGAAAGGCTGTACCCCTGAAGAATTCAGGATGAAAAGGAAAATCAGGTGACGACCGGTGATGAGCGGGGAACATGTCGGGACGAGGAAAAGCGATATAATCGCTTAATAGAGGCGTGAGTTTCGTACCGGCAGATTTGTAATCTGCCGGGAAATAAACAAACAACCGGATTGCAAATCCGGTTGAACGATAAAAAAATTGTTGAACAATAATAAATTTCGTTGAACGATAATGAATCCGGTTGGACGAGACTCAAAAATGAAGATGAAATTGTAACAATAAAATTATGGACAATACCGGCAAACCAGACAATATAATAGTACACGGGGCTCGGGTGCACAACCTGAAAAACATTGATGTCAGCATACCTCTGAACAGGATAACTGCAATAGCAGGTGTTTCCGGCTCCGGCAAGTCTTCGCTTGCACTCGGCGTACTGTATGCCGAAGGGTCCAGAAGATACCTGGAATCCCTGTCGACCTATACCAGAAGAAGGATGACCCAGGCAGCAAGGGCGGATGTGGATGAAGTTCTGTACGTCCCTGCCGCCCTGGCCATGCACCAACGTCCTGGAATACCGGGCATACGCAGCACTTTCGGCACAGGGACAGAACTTCTGAACAGTCTGAGACTCATTTACTCGCGCCTTGCAAGCCACAAATGTCCTTCAGGGCATTACCTGAGGCCGTCCCTGAACGTGGCTGCCGGCCAGGAACTGGTCTGCCCGGAATGCGGTGCGCATTTCTTCGCCCCGTCCGCCGAGGAACTGTCATTCAACAGCCAGGGTGCGTGCCCGACATGCGACGGGACGGGGACTGTCCGCACAGTGGACGAAACCACGCTCGTCCCGGACGAATCCCTGACTATTGACCAGGGTGCCGTCGCCCCCTGGAATACCCTGATGTGGTCACTCATGACAGATGTATGCCGGGAGATGGGGGTAAGGACGGATGTGCCTTTCTGCCAGCTGACAGACAAGGAACGGGACATCGTGTTCCACGGACCTGCTGAAAAGAAGCATATATTCTACAAGTCAAAGAATACGAACCAGGCAGGGGAGCTTGACTTCACCTATTACAACGCCGTATACACCGTAGAGAATGCCCTCGCCAAAGTCAAGGACGAAAAAGGCATGAAGCGCGTGGAAAAATTCCTGAAGACGGAGACCTGCCCCGATTGCGGCGGATCGAGGCTTTCAGAGGCGGCTCGTGCGCCTTTGGTTCGCGGCATATCGCTGGCGGAAGCCTGCAGTAAAACATTGTCAGAACTCGTAGTCTGGGTCGGCGGGATTCCCGAAACATTGCCGGAGGAAATGCGGCCTATGGCAAGGAATATCTGCGAATCATTCCTGGATGCATCGAAAAGGCTTCTTGACCTCGGTGTCGGATATCTCAGCCTCGACAGGGCAGCCTCCACACTGTCTACCGGAGAAAGACAGAGGATGCAGCTGGCACGAGCCGTACGCAACAGGACGACAGGCGTGCTCTATGTATTGGACGAGCCCTCGATCGGACTGCACCCTGCGAACATAAACGGCCTGGCCGGTGTCATGAAAGACCTTATTGCCGACGGGAACTCCGTCGTGCTGGTAGACCATGACATACAGATATTGCGCGAAGCAGGGTACATGATAGAAATGGGTCCGGGAGCAGGGTCCGAAGGCGGCAATGTCATCGCTGCAGGAGAACTTGACGCTGTAACCGGAAATCCTGCATCCATAATAGGGCCATTCCTTTCAGGCAAGGCCGGGACCATCACAAGGCCACGGACGGATGCCGGAGAGATGTTCGCAAAAGGACGCATACACCTTTCGACTGCCGGAATACATACGGTAAAACCTCTCGAAACGGATATTCCCAAAGGCAGGCTGACTGTAGTTACAGGCGTATCGGGATCGGGGAAGACCACTCTGGTGCTTGAAAGCCTGATTCCCGGACTGAAAGCCGCAATCGCAGGCAGCAGACTTCCGGAACACGTAAAATCTGCAGATGCCGGAGGAATCAGGCAGGTAAAACTGATAGATGCCTCCCCCATCGGTATCAATGTCCGTTCTACAGTCGCCACATACGCCAATGTCCATGACGAACTGAGAAAAGTCTATGCCAGGACTCCTGATGCCAGAAAATTCGGCTGCAAGGACGGCGACTTCTCATACAATACCGGCAGGCTCCGCTGTTCCACCTGCGACGGCACTGGGGTCATAAGTCTGGATGTGCAGTTCCTTCCGGACGTGGACATACCTTGTCCGGAGTGTCACGGTTCCAGATACTCCAAGACTGCAAGCCTTATAAAAAGAGAGAATGCGGCCGGTGAATTCCACTCTCTGCCCGAACTGATGGACATGGACATAAACGATGCGCTGGATGCCTGCGGAGACCTGAAGACCGTAAGACAGAGGCTTTCCGTTCTCAAGGAACTCGGACTCGGCTATCTGACCCTCGGAGAAGAGACCCCCGGACTCTCAGGCGGAGAGGCGCAGAGGCTCAAACTTGCCAGCGAAATGGGCAAGGGGCAGGATGATACAATGTTCGTGTTCGATGAGCCGACCATCGGACTGCATCCGTCAGATGTCAGGACTCTGCTGCAGGTATTCCAGAAACTTGTGGATCATGGAGCCACCGTAATAGTGATAGAGCACGATCTGGATGTAATCCGGAATGCCGACTACATCATAGACATGGGTCCGGGAGGAGGTGACGAAGGCGGCAGGATTGTGGCGGCAGGCACCCCTGCCCAGATCAAGGCATGCAGCGAAAGCGTGACGGGGAAATTCATATAATCAGGCCATCCTGTCCAGATGGCAGAGCAGAAGATTGCCTGCGCTGTCCCGCAAGTGCATGCCGTTGCCTTCGCAATAGCGGAACCACCTGCACTCGGCGCATTTGCCTTTTTTTCATCCATGACCTGTCCCGGTACAGGGTGAAACGGTTTTCCCAGACATCGGTGAAATCATCGGTATGGATATTTCCCTGACGGTAATCGCTCCGGATGCTCGGACATGCTGAAATGGAGCCGTCGGCAAGCACTGATGCGACCGACAGGCCCGCCTGACAGGTATAAAGATGATCCCGGACCCGGCCCTCGTATTCTCCGAGAAAGCCTTCGCATCCGTAAGACGGCATGATTTTCCCTTCTGTCCTTACCTTCGCGATAAAGTCCATCAGCCCGCGGAAATGCTCTCTGTCGAGCTGCAGTTCAGGATCGGAAACGGCCCTGCCTGCCGGGAAGACGGTAAACAGACGCCACTTTTTCAGACCGGCGGAAACAAGCCAGTCCTTGAACTCGTCAAGAGTATCGTAATTCCTGCGGTTCACGCAGGTGACGACATCGAACTTTATATCCGGTTCTGCGGCAAGAATCCTTATGGCCTCTTCCGCATGGCGGAAACTGCCGGGAACTCCGCGCATCCATTCATGGTCATCACGGAAACCGTCCAGACTGACTGTTGCGGAATGCATGCCGGCGGCCAGCAGGGATTCTATGCGGCGAGGCGTCATCAACAGGCCGTTGGACACCAGTCCCCACGGAAATTCCATGTCATATATGGCACGCCCGCACTTTTCCAGGTCCTTGCGCATAAGGGGTTCCCCGCCTGTTATGACAATCATGATACGGTGCGGGTCCCAGACTTCCCTCACCCGCCGCAGCACCTTGCGGAAATCTTCAAACGGCATGTCCGGAACTGATGACGAGACATGGCAGTCGCTTCCGCAGTGACGGCAGCGGAGATTGCACCGAAGAGTGCATTCCCAGAAAAGCTGTCTGAGCGGATGTTTCTCCTGCTGCTCCTTTATCAGCTGCCTATGCAGTTCCAGGGCAACGCGCTGTTTTATGGAAATACGGGTCATAATTTGATGACAGTCAGACGGATTGCCAAATTACGGAGATAGTTACCAGTCGGAGCTCAGATCCGGAGAAAGTGTCACTGATACATTTTCCGCCGTATATTTTCCGCTATACCACCCGTCACCGCCGGCGCTCCGGTCAAGCTGGACGGTAATGGTCGCCGGAGCGAAAAGCCCGCCGTTTTCTTCCCCGTCAATGTCATTCGCCCTGATTACTATTGATTCTGCCGGAAAGAAGGAACCAGTCAGTTCAAAGCGGCCTTCGACATCCGTTGTGACGGACACCATCGGGACAGCATCACTGTCCAGAGCCGAAACTTCGATACCCTGCAAAGGCCCGGATGTCGCGGCGTCTGTGACTTTGCCCTTGATTTCGAAATCGGCATAAGGGGTGCCGTATTCATCGGCGGTCTGGTAAATAGTATTGCAACCCACGGCCGAAACCCCAAGAATCGGCAGGAGCCATCTGCAAATGCTGAGTAGCACATCTTTCATAAAAATGATATATTAACTGACAACGTCAAATGCAGTCCAAATGACAGGTTTAAATATAGAGAAAATTTCAGGATTCCCGCCGGCATATTCAAAATTTATACAGCCGTCGCTCTCAAAAGATGTTCGACT
>DVIP01000062.1 GCA_018711225.1 Candidatus Cryptobacteroides intestinipullorum
CCCCTGTATTTTCCCGTCACGGACACGAATTCGCGTGACTGGTGTCTGAATTCCTTGTCTTCAAGGTATTCCGATACGATATCCACGCGGCCGGGATCCCCTACCAGGATCACATTGCCGGCCAGTTCTTCAGGTCTGAGATGAAGATGGAAAACAGACCCGTCATCATTTATTATGAGTTCTGACTCCGGTATCATAATATTTGCAGTTTATATTAACGATTTCTTCGAAATCCCTTTTTTGTCTTCGTCCGACTTTGTCTTCGTCCGACTTTGTCTTCGTCCGGCCGGATTTGCAATCCGGCCGCTTATTCCGGCAGCCATGCCGTTTTCAAATATAGTTTTTTCGGATGATTTTTCCTATTTTTGCAGGCACTAAACGAAACAACACGCGATTATGTGGCAGAGAATACAGACATTATACCTCGCTGTCTCGACGATCCTCCTGGGTTCGATGTTCTTCAGCAGCGTAGCCAGGATAGTCACACCGGATGGCGGTGTGGAGAAGATAATGTACTCCGAAATTTCAGAATACATGATATTCATAACTGCAGTCTTCATAGTGAACTGCCTCTGCCTTTTCGCCTTCAAATTCAGGAATATCCAGATGCGGCTGTGCATCATAAACGCGATAGTGCTGCTGGCTTTCCAGATATGGCTGGGTGTCGATTATTTCAGGAACATGAAAGACATGACATATTCCTTCACTGCAGTCTTCCCTGTAATATCGGCGATTCTGAACGTACTTGCCGCCAGGAACATTTTCCTGGACGAAGTTCTGGTGCAGACATCATCACGGCTGCGTTCTTCCAGAAGAAAAAGCCGTTAGTTTTTCAGGACTCTCTTTCCTGAATCGGGCGAGGACCGCCTCGGTATAAGTCCTTGAGACGGCCAGAGGCGGTATCGCATCAGTGTCCAGAACCAGCCAGTATCCGTCCTTTTCCTTCCGGAGAATCTTCACCTTATCCAGATTCACGATATACTTGCGGTGGCATCTGGCCAGGGAAGTGCTGCTGAAACTCTGCTCCACGGTCTTCAGACGGCATCTCATCATGTAGGTCTCCATCTCCCCATTCGAATCCGCATACCAGACTTTAATATAATTGTCATCCGACTCGATGAAATACAGGTTCGAAGTCCGGACAGACAGTCTCAGCGCACCGTTGTTGTCAAACAGCGTGACCTTGTCCTCCCCTTTCGGAGATGCCGTATCGTCAGAAACCACATGCCTGCTGTTCATCAGCCGGATGGTCTTGTTCTTCTCCATTATGGTGAAATACATCCCCGTAATTATATAAGGTATCACAAGGGCTATCATGCAGTAAAGCAAGGCTCCCGAAAACACCACAGACCATGGGCTTCCGTCCGGTCTGACAATATCTATGGTCACAAAAGTATAAAAGGAGCATACCGCCAGCACTTCAGCCAGACACCAGAGCACATAGCCCGCATACGTGAACTCGCAAATCTTGCCAGCATTGTACATCAGGACACGGCTCAATACCAGTATCAGTATGGCGATAAACGCAAAGCCTGCCGTAAAAAGGAATGTCTGCGAATTTCCCAGGCCGAACCACGCAGTATCGGAAAACGGGATATATATATTCAGGAAAATAAGGGCGAAAAGCACCGAAAAGGTGACCGTCCCCACAAGACGGTTCTTTTCCAGCAGATATGACGGCAACTTCTTACCCATCAGGATTATTGTTTCGGAATGCAAATATACGAATTTCGCCACAAATAGACAAATTTCACCACAATCGCCTGTCTTAAGCCACAATTTCGGAGGAATTGCCACAATTATTTCACAGTTCCGAAAATACAAATTATTTTTGTGTGCTTTATCAGAATTTTTTGTTTATTTTTTACTATGAAAATAATTGGTACAGGAAGTGTGATTCCTAAGAAAATTGTCACAAATGACATGCTTTCAGAATTTCTCGACACGAGCGATGCATGGATTTACCCGAGGACAGGTATCAAGCACCGCCATGTCATTTCCGACGAGAAACTCGAAGATATGGCCATTGAGGCTGCCAAGAAGGCTCTCGACGATGCCGGAATGAAAGCTGAAGATCTCGACTTCATCATTTGTTCCAATGTCGTGAACGAATACGTAACCCCGTCCCTGAGCTGTATCATACAGGGAGGCATAGGCGCCACATGCCCGTGCATTGACATCAACTGCGCATGTGCCGGCTTCATATACGCTCTCGACCTCGCCGAATCATACAGCAAGGCCGGAAAAGTAAAGAACGTGCTGATCGTATGTGCGGAGGAACCGACGCGAATGACCAGCTGGAAAGACAGGAACGTATGCGTGCTTTTCGGAGACGGCGCAGGAGCCGCAGTCCTCACGGAAGGAAACAACATAAAGGGGACCAAGCTTTCAGCAGCAAGCGCTACTGACAAGCTTTATCAGATCAGGACTCTGGAACCTACCCCTTACATCACCAAGGAAGAGACGAATATTTCCCTCCAGATGAAAGGTCAGGATGTGTTCAAGTTCGCAGTAAAAGCTTCGAGCGGAGACATAAAATACCTTCTCGGAGAACTGGGAATGACTCCTGACGATGTGGACAAATATCTCCTGCATCAGGCCAATATCCGTATCATTAACGCCATCAAGGACCAGCTTGAGCAGCCGGAAGAGAAATTCCCGCACAATGTGGAAAGCCACGGAAACTCTTCATCGGCAAGCTGCCCTATCCTTCTTGACGAATGCAGCAGGAAAGGCCTTATAAAGAAAGGCGACATCCTCGCCCTCAGCGCATTCGGCGCCGGATTCATTTCAGGTGCAGCCATAATGGAATGGTAGCCTGCCCGACAATATTGACCTGAATCCAAAGTGATGAACTTAATTCAAGGAATACTTGGAAGGGATTTCGAAGAAATTATGTACTAAAAACCAGACTTGATGATAAAAAGCAGATTATGTGATATCCTGGGCATCCGTTACCCTATAATACAGGGCGGGATGGCATGGATAGCCGACGCATCTCTTGCAGCTGCGGTTTCCAACGCAGGCGGTCTCGGACTGATATCTTCAATCAATGCAGGGACAGAAGCTGTCCGCAACGAGATCAGAAAATGCAGGGAGCTTACAGACAAGCCTTTCGGAGTGAACATAATGCTCCAGGCACCGAATGCCGGTGAAATCGCCGGTATGGTCGTTGAAGAAGGCGTGAAGATTCTTACCACGGGAGCAGGTTCGCCGGCTCCGTACATGGAAATGTGGAAAAACGCAGGTATCAAGGTGATACCGGTCATCGCTTCCGTAGCCCTTGCACTCAAGATGCAGGCAATCGGTGCGTCTGCAGTTGTGGCCGAAGGGGCCGAATCAGGCGGACATGTGGGCGAAATACACACTATGGCCCTTATCCCCCAGATAGTGGACGCCGTGGATATCCCGGTAATAGCCGCAGGCGGCATCTGTGACGGAAGAGGAGCCGCCGCAGCCTTTATTTTCGGGGCGCAGGGCATCCAGGTCGGCACGCGTTTCATTGTAGCCGACGAATGTACCGTTAGCCAGTATTACAAGGACCAGATACTGAAGGCGACAGACATTTCCACCATCGTGACTGGAAAGACTCTCGGTCATCCCGTCAGATCCCTCAAGACCGTTTTTTCCAAGACTTTCGCCAAGATGGAAGCTGATCCGTCCGTGAAGCCTGAAGAGATTCTCGCCTTCGGGACAGGAGCGCTCCGCAAGGCTGTAAAGGAGGGTGACGCAAACGGCAGTTTCATGGCCGGAGAATGTGCGGGCATGGTGAAAAAGGCCGAGCCTGCAAAGGCCATCATAGAAGATATCATAGGCGGGGCGGAGAAAATTCTCGCACACGCTTCAGATCTTCTTGAATAAATTTCATAACTTCATTCTATTATTGACCCAAAAACAGAAAAGAGATGGACAAAAGAGTAGTAGTGACAGGTATGGGAGTCATCTCCCCTGTCGGAAACAATGTAAACGACTTCTGGAAGAACCTTCTGGACGGTGTTTGTGGGATTGACTTCATCAAGGCATTCCCTACTGATGACCTCCCTGTGAAAATCGCCGGAGAGGTAAAGGATTTCAATCCTGCCGACTACGGCATAGAGCCGGCTTTCGCCCGGAAACAGGACAAGTTCACCGTCTATGCCGTGGCTGCAGCAAACGAGGCCATGAAGCAGTCAGGACTCAATACTGCGGAAGACGGGAACATCGATCCGTTCAGACTCGGTGTCTATGTAGGATCCGGTATCGGAGGCTTCACCACACAGTACAGGGAGACCGAGAAGATGATCAAGGACGGGGCCAAGTGGATTTCCCCGCTTTTCATCCCTACCATGATTTCAAATATCGCCACAGGAAACGTTGCCATCAGAAACAAGGCCTGCGGTCCGAGCCTTGACATCGTTACAGCCTGCGCCACTTCTACTCATGCAATCGGAGAGGCATACAGGGCCATCAAGCACGGCTATGCCGATGCCATCATTGCAGGAGGCTCTGAAGCAGCCACGATTCCTCTCGGAATTGCCGGTTTCGCAAATGCGAAGGCCCTCTCAAAAGCCGAGGATCCGAAGTACGCATCACTTCCGTTCAACCTCAACCGCGGAGGATTCGTAATGGCTGAAGGCGCCGGTATGGTAATTCTTGAAGAATACGAACATGCAAAGGCCAGAGGTGCTCAGATTTTCGCAGAAGTGGTAGGCTACGGAAACACCAATGACGCATACCATGTGACTGCACCGAGACCTGAAGGAATAACCCAGGCCAAGGCTATCGAAATGGCGCTGAAAGAGGCCGGATATAATGAAAACGATGTCCTTTACATCAATGCCCACGGTACGGGAACACATCTGAACGATGCTTCGGAAACTGCGGCATTCAAACTCGCCATGGGTGAAGAGAACGCACGCAAGGCACATATCAGCTCCACCAAGTCCATGACAGGACACATGCTCGGTGCAGCAGGTGCGGTAGAAGCCATCGCAAGTATCCTTGCCTTGAAGAACGGCATCGTGCCTCCTACAATCAACCTTGACACTCCGGATCCTGAATGCGATCTGAACTATACTCCTAACAAGGCTGAAAAGGTGGATCTCACACTCGCCATTTCCGATTCTCTCGGATTCGGCGGACACAACGGATGCATTGCATTCCGCAAAGCAGAATAACAAGACAAACCGCTAAAATCTAAACTCTTGCAAAGATGGACAGAGAAGAACTCAAAGAGTACCTGCCGCACAGGGAGCCCATGCTTCTGGTAGATGAGGTAGAAATAGATGAAGAAGGCGTTGCCCATGCCAAATACAGAATACGGGAGGACGAATTTTTCTGCAGGGGACACTTCCCTGGAAACCCTATTGTTCCGGGTGTGATCCAGTGCGAGATTATGGCCCAAAGCTGTGTCCTGCTTGTAAAAGATGAGGTGAAAGGCAAGACGACCCTTTATACCGGCATAAACAATGTCAGATTCAAGAACATCGTCCGTCCGGGAGACTTGTGCGAGATTACGGCCAGACTGACCGGCAGACGGGGCAATATCTTTTTTACCGAAGCTTCGCTGAAAGTAAACGGCAAACTCTGCTGCCGCGGCGACCTTTCCTTTGCTCTGGCATAGGTACCGGATTCATCGGAAACAAAACGAAAGAGGGGGTGACTTTCATTTTGGTCATCCCCTCTTTCCTTGTTTTGCGCAATGTTCCTTGTCATTCCGCCGGACTCTTCACCGTTAAACCGGACTCGGCAACGTTAAACCGGATTTGTCACCGTTCAACCGGATTTGCAATCCGGTTGTTTCCTTATATTCCGGCTATTCCTCCACTTCGCATCCGTGGAAATAGAAATCCGACTCGGCCTTGTCTTTCGGGAAGCAGAAATACGTGATTTCAGCCTCGGAACAGATTTCCCCGTTATATATTATCCTGGCATCCAGAATGGCGAAATTCCGTTTCATCTCCTTTATATGCGAACGGACTTCTATCTTCTTGTCAGGGCCTGTCGGCACCGGCTTGCGGAACCTGATATCCAGCCTGGTAGTCATGCCGGATGTCTGGAGCTTCCTGGCAATCACCCACATGGCGATTTCGTCCATTAAAGCGGACTGTATGCCGCCGTGAAGAGTGTGGAGCCAGCCCTGATAGTCATCAGACGGATTCCAGAACGAAACTATTTCGTCACCGTCTTCGTAAAACTCCATTTTAAGACCGCATCTGTTCGACGGAGCACAGCCGAAACAATTGTAGCCCTGGTCTTCAAGACCACGCCACGGGTTAATAATCTTTTTCATCGCTATATCATTTTTCTCAACATTTCAGCAAGTCCGCTTCTGCGTACGGAATATCTTCTTACGGTGTGGCATGCCTCCGGAAACTCTGCCGCAGGTTCTTCCGCACTGTCATCGGAAACCAGGATAAAGTCAATCCCGGCATTGGCCGCAGACTCGGCTCCGGTAAGAGAATCCTCCACCACCAC
This sequence comes from Candidatus Cryptobacteroides intestinipullorum, assembly GCA_018711225.1. Lineage (GTDB taxonomy): Bacteria > Bacteroidota > Bacteroidia > Bacteroidales > UBA932 > Cryptobacteroides > Cryptobacteroides intestinipullorum. Next base: position 6,457 of record DVIP01000062.1, read on the forward strand.
AGCCTCCCGCTTCCCGATTCCCGCCAGTTCCAGAGCCTTCAGATACGGTTCCGGATCAGGCTTGCCGCGCCGCACGTCATCAGACGTCACGACACCGGCAAAATAGTCCTTCAGTCCGTAATGCTCCAGTGCCATATTGACCTGGAAACGGGAGGAATTGCTCGCCAGCACTGCCGGAATCCCTCTTTTCTTCAGCATTGACAGAATCTCCGGAATACCCGGTTCAAGCGATGTCATACTGCTGAGCCCGGCAGTATACATCTCGTCCGTTTCATCGAGCATTTTCCTGAGAAGGGATTCGGACCAGATTCCCATCCCTTTGAGGACCATAGTTATAGCCTCTGCAGTAGTGAGGTTGTAGCCGTCCGCCTTCTGAAGGATAGCCTGGTCCAGACTGTATTTCTTTCTCCTGTCCTCTATGATATGAGTCCAGAGACGGCCGCTGTCCAGGACCACACCGTCCATATCGAAAAGGACTCCCCTGTATATCATTTCCAGAATTTATAAAAATGATGCACCGGACCGTGGCCGTGACCTATCCTGTAGTCTGCCCCTGCCTCTATCGCCCCTGCTATGTATTCTTTGGCATTACGCACGGCGTTATCCAGACTGAAGTCTCGGGCCAGAAACGATGCCACCGCCGACGACAGGGTACATCCTGTACCGTGTGTGTTCTGTGTATTGACCCTCCTGGACTTCAGCTCGGCCAGAGTTCCGGTCTCGGCATTATAGAACACATCCGTAAGCTCTTCGTCAGAAAGATGCCCGGCTTTCAGCAGCACAGACACATTTCCATTCTGCGAAAGCCTGCGTGCACATTCCGGCAGTTCCGACTGGAAAGAAATCTTCTCCCCGAGCAGTATCTCGGCTTCCGGAATATTGGGTGTAATGACCCTCGCATACGGTACAAGCACCGATTTCAGGGTATCTACGGCATCGGCCTGCAGAAGCGGGTCTCCTGACGTAGCCACCATCACGGGATCAAGAACTATATTCCGGATATCATACCCGGAAAGCGTGTCTTTCACCGCAATTATCAGTTCAGCCGAATGAAGCATGCCTATTTTCACGGCATCGGCACCCAGATCATCGAGCACTGAACGGATCTGTCCTGCCACGAAATCCACCGGTATCGGGAATACTCCCGTGACTCCTGCCGTATTCTCATCCACCACCGCCACTACGGCCGTGGCGCCATAACATCCGCAGGCGGAAAATGTCTTCAGGTCAGCCTGAAGCCCGGCACCGCCGCTCGGATCGCTTCCCGCTATCGAAAGGGCAACCTTGTATTTTTTCATATCTCCCATTTTTCCATCTTGTACGCACTGTCCCAGAACATCCATTCCAGTCTGACCCCTGTGACAAAAGCTTCTGTCATTTCCTCCCTGAGCGAATCCCGCACCCCTTCCGCATAACTGTCACACAGCTCCACAAGACTGTCCGAAGGAGCTTCGAAGCCGGAACCGGCATAGACCTCTATCCACTGCCGGTAAGGATTGTCCTGAAGTACGGCCGTACTGTAAATATGCCTGCCAGTCCTGGCATATACCGCAAAGCACGGGAGCACCGATGCCAGAGCCACTTCAAGAGGGGCTGCCGATACCTGCCTCCACAGATGCGACGAACACAGGAGACAGGTCGGAGAAGCCTCCGTCCTCCTGCGGTCCGACAGATAGCGCTCGTGGAGTTCCTGTTCGGAATCCAGATTTGAAGTAGCGTACTCCAGGAATTTTCCGGTGATCTGCGGATTTCCGAATCTCGAGGCCAGCAATGCCATTGCCCTGGTATATTCTTCCAGATACAGAGCGTCCTGCCGTATATAATACATGAACTTCTCTTCCGGAAGCGAACCTGAAGCAAGTCCGAGCACGAAAGGATGCGTGATAATCTTCTCGAAAACAGGTCCGGCCTTTTCCCAGGCCGTTTCACTCCATTTCATATTCTGCCCTCCGGAAAGATGTCCCGAAACCGTGACCGGTATAAACAAATATCAGAGTTTGATGCCGCAGATAGCCACATAATCTCCCCTGTCACATCCCGGAACCGGTTCTTCCCGATCCTTGCCGGAATACAGAGGATGTCTCGTAAGCGTCTGGGCATATTCGAAATGACCGAAACCGGCTCTCCGCATGGCCTCAACCTTTTCGGCAGTGGTACGCCAGCATGCCTTGGTCACCAGTTCGATCGGATAAGGGTCCTTCGGCTGCACGCCTTCAAGCAGGGGATGATCCCATGTCCCGAGGGTCTTGGCCAGATTGTACAGAAGTCCGTAGGAACTCTCTTTCGGTATGTCTATAAGTATGACCTTACCACCCTCCCTGAGCGAATCACGGCTATTGGCAAGAGCCTTGTCAAGGTCAGTTATATAACCGGGACAGCCGTTGTACAATATCGTGTCGTAAGTGCCCGGGGCAGCCACATAGTCTTCCGCTGTCGCTATCTCGACCGTCATCCCCCTGGCCACGGCGATTTCAGCCATATCCGAAGAAGGCTCCACACCGTACCTTATGTCTATCCCGTAGTCGGCACGCAATATCTGCTCGAAAAGACCGCTGCCGCAGCCTACAGAAAGGATTTTCTCCCCGCTTCTCAGAAAATAGGCCACCAGAGCCGCTTCCGAATAAAGCACATTCCTGTTTTCCATAAACCAGGAATCATATTTCTCGGCATAACTGTCAAATCCGCTCTCCATAACAGTCCCCTCCATGTTTATTCTGCAGCTGCCTTGAGACGCTCGGCATTCTCGGCGACCTGAAGCTGGTCTATCACTTCCTGAATCTCCCCGTCCATGAATACCGGAAGATTGTACATCGTATAGTTTATCCTGTGGTCAGTCACGCGGGACTGAGGATAATTGTATGTACGGATTTTGGCAGAGCGGTCGCCGGTAGACACCATCGTCTTGCGCTTCGCCGAAATCTCATTCAGATATTTTTCGTATTCCATATTGTAGAGTCTGGTACGGAGTTCGGCAAGGGCCTTGTCGAAATTCTTCAACTGGGATTTCTCGTCCTGGCACTGTACCACTATCCCCGAAGGTATGTGTGTAAGCCTGATGGCAGAATAAGTCGTGTTCACGGACTGTCCGCCAGGACCTGAAGAACAGAAGGTATCCTTACGTATATCGTTCATGTTCAGTTCAACATCAAACTCGTCAGCTTCAGGCAGCACAGCCACAGAAGCAGCCGAAGTATGCACCCGGCCCTGTGTCTCGGTCTGCGGCACACGCTGCACACGGTGCACTCCCGACTCGTACTTGAGGGTTCCGTACACATGGTCTCCGGAAATCTTGCATACGATTTCCTTGAATCCGCCGGCCGCACCTTCGGACTGGTTCGTCACTTCCAGTTTCCAGCCCTTCTTCTCGGCATATTTCGAATACATCCTGAACAGATCGCCCGCGAATATTGCGGCCTCGTCTCCGCCAGTACCGCCACGGATTTCCAGAATGGCATTCTTGCTGTCCTGCGGGTCGGCCGGAATAAGGAGAAGCTTTATATTCTCTTCGGCTGCCGGTATCTTCTGCTCGATTTCGGCTATTTCCTCCTTCGCCATTTCCCTCAGTTCTTCGTCTTTTTCGTTCGAAAGGATTTCCTTGGCCGATTCATACTCTTCAATCATTCTCTTGTATTCAGTCCCGGCCTTGATGATAGGCGCCAGCTCCTTGTACTCCTTATTCAGCTGGACATATTTCTTCATGTCCGAAATCACTTCCGGATCAGAAAGCTGTCTTTGCAGGGAGTCATATTTTTCCTGAAGGCCCAATACCTTCTCTATCAATGTATTTTCTGCCATATAACAATATATTCAATATCAATTTTCGAATCAATATATTCCCAGGGTAATCCGGCATGACGTCATGCAGCAAGACAACCGGCCCCCTCTAAAGAGCCTTCACATAACACCTGCGGCGCATATACAGTTCATGCTCGTATTTCTCCCAGACAAAGGAGGCCGAATTGGTGTCAATCTGAGGATTGGTAATGGCCCACTTGACTCCGGCTTCGCGGTATTTTCTGGCCATAATATTATGGTATACCGCCGACACGCCCGTATTCTGCCATTTCGGGGCGGCTCCGTTTATCATCAGGTCAATGGTGTCGAACTTCTTCAGCGCTTTCAGGAAATGAATCCACCCGAACGGAAACATGGAGCCTTTGGCCTTCTGGAGCGCCCTGGACAATGACGGGAAGGAGATTCCGAATGCGGCGATTTCCCTGTTCTCGTCCATAAGGAAGCAGCAGAGCCTCTTGTCCAGAAAACCGAGAGTCTGCTCGGCCTCGTCGGCTATCTCGGCATCAGTGAACGGGATGAAGTTGTATACGTTTTCCGAAAAGCTTTCATTATATATCCTGAAAAATTCCCTTACCAGGGAGTTGTCTTTCTTCAGGGCGTCGATGTCCCCTTCCACCAGTTTGTAGCGGGACATGAGACGGTCAGCCACAGCCACCATCTTGTCAGGAAGCTGCTGGTCCGCCTTCAGCCTGTACTGTACCCAGTCACATTCCTTCACATAGCCGAGAGCCGTGACCAGATCGTTGTAGTACGGATAATTGTAAAGGCAGTTGAACGGAGGCACATTCTCATAGCCCTCCACCAGCATGCCCTGCTTACCCATGGTATTGTAATACAGCGGGCCGTGGACTTCATTCATGCCGTTTTCCCTCGCCCAGTTTTCGGCAGTCCCGAGAAGAAGGCGGGCCACCTCGATGTCATTCACGGTATCGAACCAGCCGAAACGCACTCTTTTTTTCCCGTATCTTTCATTGTATCTGGGATTTATCATGCCGCAAATCCGTCCTGCCACCTTTTTCCCGTCAGTAACCATCCACATCTTATGCGTACAGTATTCCAGTGAAGGAGCTGCCGTAAGGGATTTTTTCTGGTCGGAGAAAAGGGCCGGAACATATTGCGGGCAATCCTTGTACAGTTCGTTCGGGAAATCAATAAACCTCTTCAAGTCCCTGGAAGAAGTCACCTCAACTACCTTGTAATCAGCCATAAAGCAAATTCTAACTTATCGTCTGACGACGGATTTACCATATTCAAAATTACATGAACCGTCTGCATCCGGGATTCTGGCTCAATCCTGAAAATGCGTGCCAGACAGGTTCCACAATCCTGCAAAGATAATGAGAAGGCGAGAGCAATGCAAGTTTACTTGCAATTGCCGGGGCACCTCGGCATAAACGGGAAGTCAGCCATGACAAAAAGCAGGGACGTCATAATCCCAGGAGTGTCTCCAGGGCCACCTGGGCGCATGCACAGCCGAAGACTGCAGGCATATACGAAATGGTCCCGGCATTTGACTTCTTGTTCTGCTCGTCACATGCCACGAAGGCATTCCTGTCCGGCAGTTCTTCCGAAAATACGGTCTTGAGACCCTTCCTTATCCCCATACGCCTGAGCCTCTTGCGGACTACGAAAGCAAGCGGGCAGTTGAAAGTCTTGGAAATGTCCGCTATCCTGATCCGGGTCACATCCATTTTTGCACCTGCACCCATTGACGAAACCATGGGAATATTGTTTTTAATGCAATACTCGATGAGTGCAAGCTTGGGAGCGACTGTGTCGATGGCGTCGACGACGAAATCCGGCCGCTCATTTCCCAAAGTTCCTGCGACATTTCCGGCATCCAGATATTCATTCCTGACGGTCAGGACAATATCCGGGTTTATGTCTTTCAGCCGTTCCGCAAGCACCTCGCATTTCGGCCTTCCCACGGTAGAGTCAAGTGCCAGAAGCTGTCTGTTCTTGTTGGTGACGGATACGGTGTCGCTGTCTATCAGGACCATTTTCCCGACACCTGCCCTGGCTATCATTTCAGCGGCAAAGGCGCCGACACCTCCTGTCCCGACTACGGTGACAGAGGCACATGCCAGCCTGTCCAGTCCGTCCTTGCCTACCAGAAGTCCGGTCCTCTCCCTCCAGTCCTGCCGGGAATCCGCCTGCTGTCCTGCAGACACACTGTCATCCATGACTGTTTCCATCACAGCCCCTTGTTCTTGGCCTCGTCCCAGATGGCATCCATCTCCGCGAGGCTCATGTCTTTCAGATTCCTGCCCTGCCTTATGGTATGCTCTTCCAGGTAGGTGAATCTCTGCCTGAACTTGTGGCAAGTGCGCTCCAGAGCCGTATCAGGATTCAGCCCGTAAAGTCTGGCGGCATTCACTATGGCGAAAAGGTAGTCTCCCAGTTCTCCTTCCGCCCTCTCTCTGGCAGCCTTCTGTCCGGCTTCGTCACCGGCATCTTCCATGGCCTGCAGTTCGGCCCTGAATTCGCCGAGTTCTTCCGAAACCTTGTCCCATACCTGATCCTTCTCTTCCCAGTCAAAACCTACCCCGCGTGCCTTGTCCTGCATCCTGTATGCCTTCAGAAGCGGCGGCAGGGTCTCCGGGACCCCTGAAAGGACCCGCTTGTTCCCGTCCTTTTCCTTCAGTTTAAGCTGTTCCCAGTTCTTCACCACTTCCGCAGCATCGGCTACCTGTGTCGTGGAAAAAACATGAGGATGACGGTATATAAGTTTGTCACACAGATGGTTTATCACATCCACTATATCGTATGTCCCGTTCTCCTCCCCTATTTTGGAATAAAAAAGGACATGAAGGAGGACATCCCCCAGCTCTTTGGATATATTCGCATCATCCTTTTTCAGTATGGCGTCGCTGAGTTCGTACGTCTCTTCTATTGTCTGCGGTCTGAGCGATTCCGTGGTCTGCGCCCTGTCCCACGGACATTTGACCCTGAGTTCGTCCAGAATATCCAGTATCCTGCCGAATGCCTCGAGTTTTTCCTGTCTGCTTTTCATCGTTCGGTATTTAAAGATGACCGCAAAATTAGCAATTTTGCGGTCAGTCCGGCAACAAATGCCTGAATTTTCAAGATCCTGCGGTTCCGGAAACGGAATATCACCTGCGCGGGGAGACAGGTTTTTTCAGACGATAACCGCAGTAAGCATAATACATGATGAAAAGGAAACACGGGATACCTATCCAGTACGCTGCCTGACTCCCGACCCAATCCTTCAGAAAACCATAGAGCAGAGACACTATGGAACCTCCGGCAATGCAGGCTACCAGTATGGATGAACCTGTCTTGGCGAATTTCCCAAGTCCGTCCAAAGCCAGAGGGAATATGGCAGGATACATGACAGAACAGCCGAATGTCACCACGGCCACGGCATATACCGACATCCGGGCGGGAAGCAGGACCACGAGAAGAGTCCCGGCCACTGCTATCCACGAATGCAGGCGAAGGGCTGCACTCTGGCTCAGATATCCGGGAATCATGATGATGCCGAAGACATAGCCGGCCACCATGCCTATGCTCGGAATGAGCGCATACTGTTCGGGATCGGAAAGCCCCAGGCTCACTGCATAGTCCACTGAACTGGCCATGGCGATGGTCTCTATGCCTACATACATGAACAGGGCGATACTCCCGAGAATCAGGTGCGGGAACTGCCAGATGGAAGTACGGCCGTCATCATACGCGCCCTCCAGGTCTTCCTCCTGTTCCCCGAACTTCATCTCTTTCAAAGGTGACAGCCAGACGAAGATTCCCAGAATCACGAAGATGACAGCAAGGATATAGAAAGGGAATATGATGTCGGACAGGGACATCGAATCTATTGACTTGCCTATGAGCCAAGACAGGAAAAGCGGGGAGACAGGCCATGCCATGATGTTGCATATACCCATGATGCTTATCCGTCTGGCAGCGGACTCTATGGGGCCAAGATATGTGGCGTAAGGGTTGATCGCCGCCTGGAGTATCGTATTGGCCGTGCCGCATACGAAGGAAGCCAGGAGGAAAAGCGGAAGACTCCGGCATTGTGCCGAAGGCACGAACAGAAGGAATCCGGCAGCGAAGACGGCGAACGCCAGGACCATGGTCTTCCTGTATCCTATCCTGAGAATAAGCGATGTGGCCGGATAGCTGAAAACGAAAAACGCCGCAAATGTAGCCGCAAGAATCATGTAAGACTGGCCGGAAGAGACTTTCAGAGCACTTTCAAGCAGGGGCACGATATAGCTGTTGATACCCAGAGCGAATCCCACCACGAAGAACATCATCCCGATGATGACAAGGGGGATGACTATGCCGCCGTTTTTCCGGAGTTCCATGATCATTCCTTATTTTTCGAGAGTTTTGCCGTGTGGTATTCCACGAGCCCGTCCATAGGCGCCTTGGCTATCTTGCCTATTTCCATGCCGTATTCGGCCACGACAGGATCGAGGAGGTCTCTGAAATGGTAGGCGACCGACCCTACCGCGTTGAACTTGTACGAGCGGTAATGGTCATAGCGCGTCACGATACGGTCGAAGAACTTCCGGAACGCGTCCGTGACCAGTTCCGGGAAATAGGGATCGAAATCAGTATGCTCCCTGATGAATCTGGCGTACTGGGCGCAGAACCTGTTCGGGAAAGGCCTGGTGTATATGATGTCGAGAAGTTCATCGTTGCCGTACCCCAGGGCTTCTCCCACCAGACGGTACACGCGGGAAGGCATGTTGCGTCTGATATAGTCCGTAATCATCCTCTTTCCAAGATAGCCTCCGCTGCCTTCGTCACCGAGGATGAAGCCGCAGGAATCCACGTTGAAACACTCGTTCTCCCCGTCGTACAGGCAGGTGTTGGCCCCGGTTCCCAGAATGGCAGCGAAGCCCGGTTCTGTCCCGAGAAGGGCTCGGCAGGAAGCCAGGGTATCCATGGCTATAAAGACAGTCTCCGCGTTCCGGAACACTTTCAGCAATGTGTCGGTCATGAACGGGTACTGCAGCGGGGTGACTCCTGCTCCGTAAAAATAAATCTCCGAGACCTGTTCCGCAGGGAACGATTCAGGAAGACTGTTCCTGATATCCTCCACCATGTCCGCACTTGAGATGTAATTCGGGTTGTAGCCCTGGCTGATGAAGGACATCCGCTCGAAAGTCTGTTTTCTTATGCAGGACCAGTCGGTCTTCGAGGCCCCGCTGTCAGCTATCAGAATCATGTATGGTTTCTCCTGTTTCAGAATGGAAGTTCGTTATACCTGCCGTTGAACGTGGCCATGTGCGACCAGGCCTCGTGGTTCCCGAAAGTATTCTCGTTGTTCGAAGCATCGGCCAGATACCAGACTCCGTCAACGTAAATCTCGGCTATCACATGGCCTATCACCCCGCTCGCGTACTGGCACTGGGCGTGTCTGTATCTGGCCGGTATGCCGGCAGCCCGGCTCATGGCCACTATGGCATGTGTCAGGTCGCAGCAGTTTCCTCCCTTGTCCTGGATGGTCCCGACCGCACCTTTGGAAGTGTTGTTGTAGTTCAGCCACTCCCATTCGTCACGGGCATATTCGAAAATGGCCTTCGCCCTGTCGTAGTCCGAAACCAGGCCTTCAGTGGCGGTCTCCATGGCAGATACCACCAGAGGATCGGAAACTTCGCAGTTCAGCGTCTCATGGAGATAGTCAGCATCCCAGGTGATGATTTCTTCAGGCAGGGAATTGTTTTCCACGAAATATGCGAAAACCCTCGTCATCATGACATAGATGGTATTGATGGTCATCTTTACGGAATACACCGAACCGTCAGGGTCCTTATGCTCTGCTTCCGTAGTGCAGTAGTTCGGGAAAACATTCCGCTCTCCGGCGTATTCATAGGCGATATCAAGCACGTCCATGAATGCATCGAATGTCATGACATCGTCATTGAAGGTATTGTTCGCATAGCTGTCAGGTCCGGAGGCTATAATGTAAGTCACATCCTCATCCTGCCATGTATCAGGTTCCGCGATGATTTTCCTGAGAATCTGGATGCCGGCAGCCAGGTACCTGCCCCTGTTGTATTTCAGCCCTTCCACATTTACGGTCGCAGGGATATCCCCTGTCTCCGAGAACTCATCATAGGCCTTCGCCAGAGCTTCCGCGAAATATCCGTTCCAACCTGTTGCCGTGAACTCCACGTCAACATCGTCCTTACCGCTGTCGCCGCTGTTTTTGTCGCAGGCGCAACTTATAAAAAGCAATACGGAAAGAACCGCTATCGAAGTTATATATCGTTTCATAAAAAAGTCGTTAAAACCGGATTCCGGTCAAACCAATTAAAAAGGGCGACTGAAAAGGGTACTTCCGTGTCGCACTTGAAACTTCTCCTTTCAGTCACCCTCGTCACACTGCCTTTCCGGCACAATCCGGAGGCTGGAAAACACTATTAACCGCTATTTGAACAAATGCGTCTCGAACACATGATCTTCCTGAACCGTAGAAAGATCCTCAAGGTTGTTGTCAAGCATATATTTGAAGAAATATGCATAAGTGATGAGACCTCGCTGGGCGCAGAAGCAGCCATAGTATCCGGCCAGCTGGCCTGCAGCATATCCGCACATATTGGAGATCTGAGAGCCGTTGTTAATAGGATAATTGCAGCTGCGCTGCGCGAAATTGTCCAGGATGTCGAACTTCACCGCTTCCACTCCGTCAGCCGTATTAGGGTCGCCCATCCTGAGTTCACCGCCGTTGCCTTGGGTGACATTGCCCGCAGAAGTGGAACCGGTCTCGTTGAACGGATTGCTTCCCCATTTGTAGGCGTGGGTATCAGGCAGGGTGGAAGACAGTGTGGCAGGTGTCACGGACTCGAAAGTCCCGTTTCCTCCGGTAGTGCTGTTTCCGTCATAGCCTCTGAGCAGCAGGTATGACCTGATAGCGAGTTCGAACATGTCAGCAGTACCCAATGTCTGGTCACCGACAGTGATGGTTGTCTCCATAGGGACATAGTGGGCATTCTCCACATCGTACGGCGCGTTATCTTCGTTCGTAGTGGCTCCGATTCCGTCAAGGTAGTTCACAGTGCCGACAGTCTCTTCCCAGATATCAAGTATCTTCACGTATTCGGTGACGAAATCCTTTATGGTGTTCGTAGAAGGGGACGGAGCCTGAGTGACTGTCACCTCTTTTGAAGTACCCGAAGGTATGGAGAATGTCACAGTAGCCGTACGGGAGCCGCCTTCATTGGCAGCTACAGATATCGTCACATCCTGTGAAGTCTCCGATGCAGGACCTGAAGCCGGTGAGACAGTCACCCAGTCGGCACTTGCAGTAGCGGTCCAGTTCTCTGAAAGGGCAGTGACCTTCAATGTCTGCTCGCCCTGTCCGTATGCGAAATTGAGTCCTGTCTCGCTGACATACAGAGGGTCAGGGTCCACACCATACAGGTCTGCGTCTATCATGACGTCTTTCATGGCATCATAGACATTCTCGTTGATATCGTTGTCAAGCAGATATTTGTAGAAACGTGCAGCTATAAGCAGCTCTCTCATAGGGCTGATATTTCCTTCGTATGGAGGAAGCACGAGGGCGCTCGCAGGATCTTCACCGAACGTCTGGAAGTTGCCTATGGCTCCGAGCTGGCTTGAACGGGTCAGATGCCATGGAATGAGCTTGACCAGGAAGTCGATGCCTACAGAACGGATTTCGCCATTGTCATCCCTGATGACACAAGGATCGTCAGCCTTTTCATACCATGGATACAGTCCCCACTCGAAGAAGTCTTCCAATGCAGGAATAGGAGTAGTAAGCGGTTTTCCGTTTCCGAGCGTATGTACCGTTTCATTTCTTTCGGCAGGGAGCACTGCTGAGCCTTCCACTGTCACCAGGTCGAGGATACCTTTGAGGGCGATACCCCAGCACTGAGCTGCAGAATATGTAACTCCGTCCACCGTGATGGTATGGTACGGCTGGTACTTAGGGTCATACTGATCCACGCCATCGGTATAGCCTCCTGAATAAGGAATAGGAATGAAGTGTACGTTCTCCCAGGCTGTTTCGTTGTCTGAACAGTGCGAACCGTCTGCGCTCAGGGTTTCGGCGATGTTGTTCTCCCATACGTCAAGATATGTGACGAACTGCTGTGCGAAGCCTTTCAGTGTAGCTGCGGCAGAAAGATAGTCGGTAGTCACGCTTTCCGGCATCTTGCCGTCTTCCTTGTAGGCGCTGATGGCGCGGGCAAAAGTCACGGTAGCACGGTTTGTGGAATAAGCGATGGCTTCCCCATCTCTGGTGAAGAGTGTCTGGTTAGGCACCTGTCCGTCTTCTGACATGGCGGCTATCATACGTTCGGCGATGTTTCCGAGGTCTTCAGTGTTCGACCCGTCAGACGGACCGCCGTACACTGCGATAGTCTCCGCATCATAGCTGTCACGCTCCGGATGGTCGGCCGGTTTGAAGTTCAGGACCTCTATGTCACCTGCATTGCCGTCCCTGATGTCCACCATGAGTCTGGCCATGGCGTACTGATACTGAGGCAGCGTCAGTGTAGCGTTTGAGACTCTGAGTTCCTGAGGAATGGTAGTGGTTTCCGTCCATTCCGCATACATGCCGGCCACAGCATCCACTATGGCTGCCTGCGTAAATGTTCCTACGCTCTTGACCGGCTCTTCAGGGTCGACCTTATTCTTGTCGCATCCCGTAAAAAGCATTGCCAAGGCGAGAACCGGCATCAAAAACAAAGCAATCTTTTTCATAATACTATTAGTTTAAAGTGTTAAATGATGTTTTCCTATTCTGACTCCCATAAGTCATTCATGTCAGGGAATGTCCCGAGTGCATATCTGAACAGGACTATTCCCGAGGCTCCGGATCCGACGAAATCCTCACAGTCGGAACGCAGCCGTTCCTCATCCAGGCCGCTGACATTGTTGCCGACATAGCTGTAAGTCTGCGTACCGGCCCACACCTGGGCATCTGTGGCTGTAGTGAAAAGTCGCACCATCTTCATGCACCAGTCCGTACTGTACGAGACTCCGCCCTCCTGATACCTGTAGATCATCGGCATCAGTATATGAATGTACCGTCCCATCTGGGCAGCATTCTGTCCATAGTAATAAGCTGCGTTGTCCTCAGCCATCATGGCAGCCGAAAGGATGATGTTTTCACCTCTGGCATCCATGGCTTCACGGATCTGGCGGCAGAACTCGGTCACGGCCCCCACGGCCGTAATCTCGGCTGAAGGATTGTGTTTGTATGCCGTACCGCCGAATCTGATATAGTCCAGATGAATTCCCTGGACGCCGAATTCATCGATATACCTGTTGGCTCTCTCGATGATATCATCGAAAAGAGCCTGGTCATACCTGTTTTCAGCATCTATCACCGGGCTTACCCATCCTCCGTTATAGAAACACTGTATCCAGGCATGGACCATAATGCCAGCATCTGCCGCTGCGGCCATGAATTCCCTGGCAGTCTTCGCATTGCTGTACTGGAATGCAGCATAATTCAGCAGGACATGATCGTATCCCAGAGCCTTCATCCGTTTCATGACGGCCGCATCGTCAGCCAGCCATTCCTTCATGTGAGTACTCCACAGCCAGATAGCATTATGTTTCGTATTTTCCAGAGACAGTATCAGATTCGCCTTTCCGCGAGAAGCGGCCGGGGACGATGTCCATGTTCCGTTTCCGTCAGGAATACGCTGATAAGATCCCGCTACCGGCAACGCCCCGGGAGAAGATATGGCATCCCGGCTGAAACTGTCGACGGCTTCTCCCGACCTGTCAGGAGCCAGACGCAGCTCGAACTGTGCATCTGAAGCGAAACCTGTACGCAGACCGTCATCGGCAGTGCTCAGCACCATGCGCTCACCTGCAGAAAGACTCTGCCCGGCGAAATCATGGATATTCATGCCGTCGAAATACTCGTCATACAGGAAAAGTCCGAGTCCGGACAGATCCACAGTCCCGGAAGACGTATTCACCAGCTCCACCCAGCTTTCCGCGTCCGTCCTCTCGTCATGGGCCGCCACTTCGTTGATGACTACGCCGGAGAAACGGGTCAGGTCGGGACCGTCGTTCCGGTCACAGCCGGAGGACAGGGTGAGGAGCACAGCTGAAACCATCAACTGCGACACAAAGACAGCTATTCCATGCTTCATGCCCATGTTCATTCTTCCGGAAGTTTGTCTATATAACCATGCTCATAGAGATACTGCTCTGTCTTTTTCACATTGCCGTTCTCCTTGATCATCTTCTCGCACCAGTCATAGTCCTTCAGCGACGGATTCCTCTCCATCAGCATCCTGACAGAACGGTCCACTACCTTGTTGTTTATCAGGCGGACATTCACCATCCGGTTCCCTTCGATACGTCCCAGGCGGATGAGCACAGTGGTGCTGATCATGTCACATACCAGTTTCTGTACTGTACCGCACTTCATCCTGGTGCTTCCCGTGATATACTCCGGTCCGCACACGATCTCGCAAGGATAGTCCGAATACTTCGAAATAGGAGAATCAGGATTCCCGACAAAAGATCCGGTAGGTATACCGTTTTCCTGACAGTGTTTCAGCGTGGCGAGCACATACGGAGTGCAGCCGCTGGCACTTATCCCCACTATTATGTCTTTAGGGCTGACATGTTTTTCCTGAAGGGTCCTCCATCCCTCTTCGATATCATCTTCGGCCTCTTCGAGGGCCAATACCAGATTCTCCACACCGCCGGCCAGGACGCACTGTATCATCTCCGGGTCAATACCGTAAGTGTTCGGGAGCTCCACCTGATCCAGGACAGACAGACGGCCCCCCGTCCCGCAGCCCACATAGAACATCCTTCCGCCATTGCGAAGCTGATGTTCGATAGCACTGACCAGTCTTTCCAGGTCAGGCAGCGCCTTTTCTATAGCGAGAGGGACTTTCTTGTCCTCCTCGTTGATGTCATGAAGTATTTCGGCCACCGATTTCTTCTCCAGATGGTCATACAATGACGGTTGTTCTGTTACTCTTAATGCCATAGATAAGAACTTTTAGAATTGTTTGGTTTTTATATCGCCTATAGGGCGGCCGTCTCTGACCGCCACCGCTTTGACTGTCTGCGATCTGTTTATGACGAACGGTTTCGCATACACCGGAGAGTCAGGTCCCGGTTCCGATCCGTCCAGGGTGTAATGAATCTCTGCACCCGGAGCATCCACTGACATGGTCACCACCTTGCTGTATCTGGTATCCTCGTGGCAGACTATGTACGGTTCGAAAAATGCATCGCAATACCCCACATCCAGATAGTCCAGTCTTCCGAAATGGGTTTCCAGACGTCTGGCAAAAGAGTCCCAGTCCTTCCCGGCCCTCGTCCAGCCTGTCTCTGCTATCGCGCACATCCTCGGCCACGCCATATACTCCACACGCTCCGGACTGTCCATATATTCCGTCCAGACACAGCCTTCCACTCCGATGATATACCTCGACTGTTCCGGAGTAAGGATCTCGGGAACCGGCTCGTAGTCATACATGGTCCTCAATGTCGTCGGGCCTCCCATGGCCAGGGGTTCGGAATCCGGATCTCCCTGCCAATAGTCCAGATAGTATTTCTGATGAGGTGCCATCACGACTTCGTGATGCTGCTGCGCCGCTCTTATGCCGCCTTCCTCGCCGAGCCAGCTCATCACTTTGGCATTGGGCGCCAGCCCTCCCTGAAGGATTTCATCCCAGCCGATGATCTGACGGCCTTTGGAATTTATGTATTTCTCCATTCTGGTCACGAACCAGCTCTGAAGTTCGTATTCGTCCTTCAGGCCAAGTTTGCGGATGAGGGACTGGCAGTGAGGACATTCCTTCCAGCTGGCTTTCGGACATTCATCGCCGCCGATATGCACGACCTCGGACGGGAAAAGTTCGAACACCTCGTCGAAGACGTCCTCCAGAAACTCGAACGTAGTTTCTTTCGGACAATAAACCTGCTTGAACACACCCCATTTGGTAGCGGTCTCATAATGGTCTTCCAGTCCGCACGAGAGCTCTGGATAGCAGGAGATGGCAGCCAGCGCATGTCCCGGAAGTTCTATCTCCGGGATGATGGTCACGTATCTCTCTGCAGCGTATCTGACCAGATCCTTCACCTGCTCCTGGGAATAATATCCTCCGTATGGAATCCCGTCATAAATGCCTGACTTCAGAGAACCGACCACTGTCTCTTTCCTCCACTGGCCTTTCTCGGTCAGAAGCGGATATTTCCTGATCTCCAGTCTCCATCCCTGATCCTCCGTAAGGTGCCAGTGGAAACGGTTTACCTTGTGCAGGGCCATGATGTCGATGTACTTTTTCAGAAAATCGATATCGAAAAAGTGCAGGCAGACATCCAGATGCATCCCGCGATAGGCGAACCTCGGTTCATCCTCGATGGAAAGGCACGGGACTTCCCACCTGATTCCTTTCTGACGGCTGCCGGCAAATATCTCCGGCGGCAGCAGCTGGAAAAGCGTCTGCAACGCATAGAAAGCCCCCGCACCGTCACCATAGTCTATCACGATCCTGTCCGGAGTCACGTTCATGCCGTAGGATTCCGCAGGCAGCCCGGCATTCATGAAGTATATGGCATCCGATTCCGGCATGGTCCCGGAAATCTCCAGACTGAAGCCTGCAGCCGATGACAGTCTTTCATTCAGAAAACCTGCAATCCGTAACATTTCATCAGACTGCACGTCGATGAATATCTTCGTGTCCCTGTCTATCCTGAACGCTCCTTCAGCCATCTGGAGATGATGCGGCTGAGGAATGACGTTCACCTGCGCGGTCCTGTCCTGCGTCACGGACTGTTCCGATGTCCGGGAGCAAGAGGCCAGCGCCGCGAGAAGGGAAAACAGGGAGATTATGTAAAATTTTCGCATGATCAGAATATTCTGGTTACAGTACGTCCTACCGGTGTGCCGTCAGCCTTGAAGCCTCTGGCCTTGAGAGTCATTCCCTTGTCCACCCGAATACGGTAAGGGGCCAAAGGAGAATCCGCGGACGGCTCACTGCCGTCTACGGTATAGCGGATGTCGGCGAAAGGATAGTCCAGTTCCAGTTCCGCCGAACGCGGATAATCGGATTCGAGGTCCATGTTTATGATGACCTGCCAGTAAGCATCACTGTATTCCTGTCCTTGGGCTTTTACCCTGTCGAATTCTTTTCCCACCCTCAGGCGGAACGAATTCCAGTCTCTGGACTCCGCCGGTGACCAGCTGAGTTCGGCCATGGCTGCAGACCGCGGATAAGCGTGATGCTGCAAGTCCTTGTCATCATGTATCGCTTCTCCCCACAGACAGGCCTGGAAGCCAAGCAGCAGGCTGTCCGCCCTGGCCAGCACTTCCGGGTCTACCATCTGGCGGAAATCATAGGTATAGGCTTTTCTCAGAGTGATGAAAAGGTGCTGGTTTTCAGGAATATCCTCGATCTCGTCCTGCACATAGTCATAGTAGCACCATCTGTTGGGAGCCAATATGACCTTCATGTCCCGGGCGAATGCCTTCGAGGCCGGCGCATGTCCCCTGTAGGACATCACTACGGTGCTCTTTACCGCACTGCCGTCCAGAATCTCGTCCCATCCTATCACAGTCTTCCCCCTCTCGCGGAGAAACGCATCGAAATGCTTGACGAAATAATACTGGAGATCATCCACACCGGAAAGACCCAGACTGTCTGCCAGCCTGTGACAATACCCGCTGTTCCTCCATGCCGTCTTAGGACATTCGTCACCTCCTATATGATAATACCTGGAAGGGAAAAGTTCCAGCACTTCAGTGAATACATCTTCGAGAAACCTGAAAGTCCGCGGACTCGGGCAGTAGACATCCTCCATCACTCCCCAGTGCGTACTTACTTCCTTCGGCTCGTCAGGTGTGCAGGACAGCCACGGATAAGCCGCTATGGCTGCGCTCGAATGCCCCGGAAGCTCTATTTCAGGGACCACGGTGATGAATCTCTCGGCGGCATAGGCCACCACGTCCCGGATATCATCCTGCGAATACCACCCTCCATGAGGCCGGCCGTCACACGGACCGTCATAGCCGCAGGTCTCCGATCTCCACGCCCCGACCTCCGTCAGCCGCGGATATTTCCTGATTTCTATCCTCCAGCCCTGGTCTTCCGTAAGATGCCAGTGGAAAACATTCTGCTTGTGCATGGCCATCATGTCCAGGAACCTGTAGATTTCTTCCTTGGCATGAAACCACCTGCCGCAGTCCATGTGCATGCCACGCCAGCCGTATTCGGGCCAGTCTTCTATCCGGCAACATGGAAGCGACCATTTTCTGCCGGCGAATCCTCCGTCGCCGTAGACTTCTGCAGGAAGAAGCTGCATGATGGTCTGCATGGCATAGAACCGCCCTGCTTCCGAACTGGCAGACACGGTTATCCTTTTCGGGGTTATATCCAGAATGTAGCCTTCCTCAGGAACAGAGTCATCATCCAGATACTTCACCTGCGGCTCTCCCGTGAACACATGTTCACCTTCACGAGGTTCGAGATGACGCGGTGCCGGTATGATGGAATACCTCTCATCTGCCCCGACTGCAGCTATGGTCTTGAAGACAGCCTCCTGATATGCTGCAGGCATCTCTTCAGACAGCGGATAAGGAGCCTTGATATAGACATGCATCTGTTCTATCTCATATTCGTACCCTTTACGGACCTTGTATGCGTGCGCTGACGGCAGATATGAATTCTGGCCGCCCGTGTACCCCGCGAAAAATATCATCTTGTCCGGAAAAGTCGCACGCGCAGCCATCTGATACTCGCAGAAAGGCTCGCCCTGTGAGAAGAAAAATATGACTCCGTCAATGTTGACGGCCGCCATTTCGAAATCCAGGGAATTTTCGACTGTCCCGGTTTCGAACCGGGCCAATATCTCTTTCTCCCATCCGCGGACATCTTCCGCAAACCGGGGAAAATCGGTCTCCGCACTTCCGGCCAACGAGTCGGCATGGGCACGCACGGCATCCGGTGTCACCTCAGGTATGCTGAACGGCAGGGCGGCGTGCCGCGATGCGAAAGCCAGCCTGTCCCGGGACTCTGCCGGGGTGAATTTCATCTTTTCAAGAGAACGATACAGCTCGTGACCTGTCTTTTCCGCATGGGCGGCATCCAGACAGCCTCCGACAGGATCCATGTTTCCGCCGGCCCCTGTAAGCTGAAACACTTCGCAGCCCCATTTCCTCGCGATTTCACGTCTGGCCACCCCTGAATAATCCGATGAAACCAGCAGACTGGACGGTCCCATGCAGACAGGATGGCATGCAAAATTTATGAAGGCGCAGATGGGACGGCCCTTTCTGTCCACGAAACGCGCCGCATACAGATCATGGTCCACCGGACCGTTCTTCTCGCATCTGTTGTAATTAATGCCAGCAGACCCCCTGGCCACTTCCAGAGAGAACTCCTGCCACAGGGACTCATCCGTAAGCACCTTCACGGCATTCGACACTATGGTATTGAATACCTGAGACCTGTACCCGGCATTCGTACCGCCTTCCACGGAACATGCTCCTCCTATCCTCGGCGCACTGTGCGTATGGATACAATGCAGAAGAATCCTTTCAGGGGACAGCCCTGACCGGCGGCTGATTTCAGACCTTATCCCGTCGGCCAGATCCGGCGGGATCTCCATCAGGTCATTGGAAATGATACATACTTTCCGTTCACCGTCCGTTATGGCCAGGGCATAAGTCCTGAGGGGAAGATGCATGCCGTCGGACAACTGCTTTCTGGCGGCGAACCCGGCGAGCTCAAGCCTACCCACCCCCGCAGGGGAAATGTCATCCGAGCTGAACGCACACTTCAAGGAAGCGGCATCCAGAGACATTGCCGTCAGGCACAAGATAGAAAAATATGTCAGTATCCTTTTCATCAATATCCCGGGTTTTGGACGATGGTACCATTGGCCTTGGCTATCTCATTGGCCGGAATCGGCATCAGATAGTTCGGATATACATCTCCCACCTTCGGGAAATGTTTCTGCGTAGGAGATACGGTCAGACAGCAGTCGCCGTAGTCGACCTTGTACTCTTTCCCGAGCCACTTGTAAGTCACTACGCATTCGATATCCTCTCCTGTAGCGGACATGTAGTTCTGGCGTTCCACGGAATTCTTCCAGTAATAGCAGGTATTGTTCTTCGACTCGTCATACGGGCGCACCACACGATATACAGTGTCCTGACGGGCGCCGTTCTTGAGTATCATCGTACGCATGCCTGCGATAGGGATATTTTCGTAGAACGGTGCGGTTTTCCAGCGGCGGACATCGAAATAACGGGTGAACTCGAATGCAAGCTCGATGCGGCGTTCGTTCACGAGTCTGTCCCATAAAGCTTCTCCGCTTTCACCGATCTGCGGCATCATCACGTCCGGACGCTGGCGCACCTTGTTTATGTAAGTACGGCATTCGTCCTCATAGCCGAGATTGTAGGCGCATTCCGCGAGATTCAGATACATCTCCGCCAGACGGAACCACGGATAGAGGAGACTGCCCACTTCGGCTTCCGTGATAGGAGAAGTCGGGATGTACCATTTGTTCAGCTCCATGCCCATGGTATTCGTGGCATGCCACAGGTGCGTAGCCTTGCTGGTATAGTCCGGTTCGGTCTTTCCGGCTGCGAAATCATCTCTGGTCTTTCCGTCATACAGGAGATAGAGAAGGAGTTCGTTTTCATGATAGCCTGTAGCATCCGTGTTGCAGTAAATGCTGAACGGAGCCGCACACGTATAGTAAAAGCGGGGATCCCTGTCCCTGAACGGATGCTCGGGATCATAGCCGGAGCCGCCTTCGAATATCTTCTTTCCGTTCTTCATCTCGTAGTCCAGGACCATGGCCTGGGTAGGATTGCAAGCTGTCCAACCGTTGAAATACACCACGGAGTAGAGTAGCTGTGCCTTTTTTGCAGAATTGGTTGTGGCATCTGCGTTCGATATGAAGTATTTGGCCCATATCAGTTCAGGGGAATGTATGTCCTTCCAGTAGCCGTCGTAGGTATCATCAAGGGAATATGCCCCATCCACATCGGCCCTGTCGACTATGGCCTTGGCTGCCTTGTAGGCGCGTTCCCACTTGCCCTGGAAATCATACTGGCCTCTGAATACGCTGCCCTGAGGAAGCTCCGGATCGTTGAACAGAGGTGAAGCCGCCAGCAGAGTGACACGGCATCTGAGAGCCAGGACGATGTCCTTGTTTATGCGTCCAAGCAGACAGTTTTCCTTCGCAGGCAGAAGTTTCTCCGCAGTTTCGAGATCGCCCAGAATGAAATCCACGCAGTCATCGAAAGTATCCCTTTCCTCCGCATACACGTCATTGAGACTGTAGGCAGTAGTGATGATAGGGACTCCGGCATAGCGCTGGATGAGATTATAGTAAGCCCATGCCCTGAGGAAGTAGACTTCACCCATGAGCCTGTCCCTGGATGCTTCATCCATTTCAGTCCCGTTCACGGTGATATAATTGATGAAATAGTTCATCCTGTATACCCACTCGTACGCACGGTTCCAGATATTCAGGGTAGTGGTTCTGGTATCGTGGGCAGTACCTCCCTCTTCTATGTACATCACGTTGGAAGGCGTCATGCTGCCGTCCGCGATGTATCTCGTGGAAGTTCCTCCGTAGCGGAAGAAACCCTCATCGGTGATACAGCTGATATTTCCTTCCTGAAACGGATCAGGAAGCACCGTATACAGTGCATTCACGTATGATTCGGCCAGAGCGGCACTGTTGAACACGACTTCTTCTGAAAGCTTGTCGAGAGGCTGCTTGTCCAGGAAGTCGTCATTGCAGGCGGCAAGCAACATCAGAACCGAAAGTATTGGAATGTATCTTTTCATGATATTCGTCATCTTAGAATGTAAGTTTCACACCTGCGTTGAATATACGCATCTGAGGATAATTCTGGTAAGACTCGTCATCTGTCTCCGGGTCCACGTTCTTCAGTCCGGAGAAAGTCAGAAGGTTATAGCCGGCGATATAGACCCTGAGACTTCTGATACCTACCTTGGTACCGAACATGGCCTGGTTGAATGTGTAACCAAGCTCGACATTCTTCAGTCGCAGGAAGGAAGCATCGCGATAGTAGAAAGACGAACGTGTCGTATGGCCGTTCGAGACATTGGAACCGAGTCGCGGCCAGTCGGAATCCGTATTGTCCAGTGTCCAGGCCTTTTCAGCCGCTTCCCTTTCAACGTTTCCGGACACAGGGTCCATAAGCGGGGCATAATAGTATCTGGCACGCCCCTGTCCCTGGAAGAGAACGGAAAGATCGAAACCTTTCCACTGCGCCTCGAAATTCAGGCCGAAGACCAGCTCCGGAACCGTAGTCAGGTCGCAGCGTTTGCGGTCATACGTATCGATCACACCGTTTCTGTCCAGGTCGGCGAATATGAAATCTCCAAGGGTGGCTCCCGCCATCTGAGGATATTTCTCGAGATCTTCCTGGGTCTTGTTGATGCCTATCACCTGATAGTACAGTTCGGCTCCCATGGGATGACCGGTAGCGTTCATGTATTCATGTCCTTCGCCCCACGGTGTCTCATCCATGTATTCGATCCGGTTTCTGGCGTACATGATATTTCCGCCGATACGGTAGAGGAATTCGCCGTTGGCTACCCTGTTCTCATGAGTCAGCTGCAGTTCGACTCCCCTGTTCGACACTATGCCGATATTCTCGTCAGGAAGATTGTTCGTCAGACCGGTATAGTACGGGATGGATGCATTCCTGGTGCAGAGGATGTTCGATCTTCTGGTATGGAAATATTCCACCTCCCATCCGAGCATTCCGTTGAATATCCTTCCGTCCAGACCGACATTCCATGTTCTTGCCACTTCCCACGTCACTTTCGGATTCGGGATGGTTCCCGGTATGATGAAGCTGACTTCCTTGTCATCGATCTTCATGCTGTATCCTGTCAAAGCAGTGTATTCGTATGTGGTGAGATACTGGAACGGATCGATGCTGTCATTTCCCTGTTCACCGTACGAAGCCCTGAGTTTCAGGTTCGTAAGCCAAGGGGCATTATTCTTCACGAACGGTTCTTCAGAAATCCTCCACCCGAGTGAAACTCCCGGGAAGATACCCCACCGGCTCTCTTTCGGGAAGTTCTCGGATCCGTCGAAACGGATGATGGCCTGAATCATATAACGGCTCTTCCAGTCATAGCCTATTCGTCCGAAGAAACTCCTGCGTGCGGTCTCCTTCGCATAACCGTCTATGGCATACCAGCTCTTGTCCGCCGTACCGGCGAAAAATTCGTCGAGAAGGTCGGAATCATAGGAATTGATGCCTGCATTGAACGTATCGTATCTGTAGGAACTCTGCTCGAAACCTGCGAGAGCCGAAACATGATGGCCGTTGAAGTCCCTCTCATAATTTATATTGGCGTTGATCGTCAGGGTCTGGTAATTTTCCTGATATTCATGCAGTACAGGCGAAGACCAGTAAGAAATGGTACGCTGGTTGTAAAGTTCCGTGATCTCGTCATATTCCCAGTAATCCCAGTTCTTCAGCCAGTTTTTCCTGAACTCGCCTACAACGTCATACGCCATTCTGGCATTCACGGACAGGCCCTCTGTCAGCCAGGACATGTCCCAGCCAAGATTGAATGTCGTGTTTATGGTATTGATGGACGTCCTGTCGTATCCTGTCAGATCCTGGACGAGGACGGCTGGGTTCGTACCGCCTCTAAGCAGGCCGTTCGGATAATAAGTGGCTCCGGTAGGCTTCATTCTGATGGCGGTATAGAAAATACCGTTGTCATTCTCCGATGAAGACGGGAAAGCCGAGTAATTCTTCTGCTGCCTTCTCACATTCAGGTCGACACCGAGACGGAGACTTTCAGTCACCTTTATGTCAACGTTCGAACGGACGTTGTACTGCGCATAGTTTGTGGCGGATTTCTCGTAGATACCGTCTTGGTACTGGCCGTTGAACTGTACGAAATAGGCCACCCTGTCGGAACCTCCGTTCACGCTCACACCATATTTGTGCTGCACGGAGACCGGTTTTATGATCTCGTCCAGCCAGTCGGTATTAGGATACAGGATCAGATCATCTCCGGCCGCATAGTGCTGGAGCTGCGTTTCGTTGTAGTACGGAGCCGCTCCGGTGATAGCCAGCTCGTCATTATAGGCATGGGTGTACAGAACGGCATCGGCCATGTCCACCAGCCTCGTAGGCTGCTGCAGACCTATATCATAGGTAAAGGTGACTCTCGGAGCTTCGCCATAAACACCCCTTTTGGTCGTGACCAGGATCACGCCGTTCGCAGATCTGGAACCGTAGATGGCACCCGAAGCATCCTTCAGGACATTGATGCTCTCGATTTCCTCACCTGTCAGCCTGGAGAACTCGTCATCACGGCCGGGGATACCATCGATAATGATCAGCGGGGAGTTGTCATCCAGAGTACTGCGCCCCCTGATGAACATGGTGGCGTCATCGTTTCCCGGCTCGCCGCTCCTGTTGCTGACCACGACACCGGACAGACGTCCGGCCAGACCCTGGGACAGATTGACAGAAGAGTTTTTCACCAGTTCCGCTCCGGAAGTCTGGGTGACAGAACCTGTCAGGGTTATCTTGCTTTGCGAACCATAGCCTATGGCGACAGCCTCTTCAAGCAGTTCGCTGTCCGTTTCCAGGGCCACGTTCACCACGGAACGTCCGTCCAGCCTTACTTCCAGAGTCTTGTAACCGATGCTTGAAAAAACCAGTGTAGCATTCTTCGGTGCGGAGAGTTCGTAGCGGCCATCGAGATCCGTGGTGACTCCCGTAGCAGTCCCCTTGATCATGACCCCTACTCCGATCACACTTTCTCCAGTCGTGGCGGAAACGACTCCTCTGACCGTCATTTCCTGCGCGGACAGTACCTGGGAAAAGGCGAGAGCGCAAATGCCTGTTAAGACAAGTGTCAAGTGTTTCATGTGGTTCATAGAAGAAAATCGATTATAGTTTCAAAAACCAATACTCATGCAAAATTAAGCAAAGATTTCGTTCTCGCAACACTTTTTGATATTTTTGAATGCAATTTATGTTTCGTTTTGACAAGCTTTCGGTTCGAAACGAAACATAAATCAATGCATGAAAATTTCAGGTTTTCCGATTTCTTTTATTAATTTTGTATGATTTCGTGCTCAATAAAACCTAAAGATCATGTCGGCTATAGCGGAAAGAAGGAAATACATACTGGACAGCATAGTCAAGGAGGGATTTGTGAAAGTGTCGGTCCTGGCGGAGAAATTCGGAGTCACACAGACTACCATACGCAAGGACCTGAACAATCTCGAAGCCAAAGGGCTGCTCTACAGGGCATACGGAAGTGCCCTGCCTACGGCTGCGCAGGTCATGGACATCACCATGAGCACGAAGAGACTGATAAACTTCGAGAAGAAACAGAAGATAGCCGAAGCCGCAGCCGCCCTCATAGAAAACGATGACTCCATCATCATAGCTTCCGGTTCGACGATGACCATATTCGCCGAGGTGCTCAAGCCTAAAGGCAGGCTGAATGTCGTGAGTACGGCCGTGAACATATCCGCACATCTGGGGGACATCCAGGGCATCACGGTCATGCAGGTAGGGGGACTATTGTACAGCAATACACTTTCCGTCCTCGGAGCGGAAGCCAACAATGCCATCAGCAATGTATTCTGTTCCAAGGCCTTCATCGGAGTGGACGGACTGGATCCGGACTATGGCATCACATGCGCCACCACGGAAGAGGCAAGCCTCACCCGACAGATCATCAGGTCCGCGAAAAAATGCGTGGTCCTGACAGACTCGAGCAAACTCGGGAAACGCGGTTTCGCCCGGATCTGCCAGATGGAGAATGTAGACATACTGATCACAGATGACGGACTGCCTGAAAATGCCCGTGCCAGACTGGAAGAACTGGGAGTCAGACTCATAATAGCATAAATAAACGTGAGTTCAATGGGAAAGCGGTACAAGTACCTCATATTCGACATTGACGGAACATTGCTCGATACCGAGCATGCCATCCTGTGCAGTCTGAAAGACACTCTGCAGGACTTGCTTGGGAAGGATGTCCCCGCCGCGGACCTGAAGTTCGCACTGGGTATCCCGGGAGATGTCGTCCTGAACAGACTGGGCATATACGATACTGTACCAGCCAAGGAGATATGGTACAGACATATGCAGGACTACAGGACTTCCATCCGGCTATTCGATGGCATCTGCGAGTCTCTGGAAGCATTGAAGGCTGCAGGATACGGAATGGGAATCGTCTCGTCGAAGACACGCCGCGAGTATGAATCCGATTTTGCAGGACCGTTCGGACTGGACGGTTATTTCCGTCCTGTAGTATGCGCGGAAGATGCTTCCCGCCCCAAACCTGCGCCTGATCCGCTGAATGCCTGTCTCTCCATGTCGGGAGCTTCAGCCGCGGAGACACTCTATATAGGAGATGCCGTCTATGACAGCCAGTGCGCCAGAAGCGCAGGAGTGGATTTCGGACTTGCAGGCTGGGGAAATCCTGCATGCAGGGATATCGTGTCGGACTACGTTTTCGGCACTCCTGCTGAACTTCAGGATATCCTGTTATGAGTTTTTTATTAACTTTGCCTGATACGAACCAAGACAGACATGAAAAAGGAAATTCACTATGTTTCTGCCGACGAGGCAGTCAAAGTCATAAAGTCAGGAGACCACGTGCATCTGAGCAGCGTGGCAAGTGCGCCGAGACTGCTTATAGAGGCCATGTGCAGAAGAGGCGAGGCAGGTGAACTGAAAGACGTGAAGGTGCACCACCTGCATACTGAAGGCCCTGCTCCCTACACTGACCCGAAATTCGAAGGGATTTTCTTCCATCAGGGTTTCTTCATAGGCGCCAACGTCAGGAAAAGCGTGCAGGAAGGCTATTCCGACTATATCCCGGTATTCCTGGGAGAGACCCAGAAACTGTACAGATGCGGAGCGCTGCCATGCGACGTGGCCATGATACAGGTATGCCCGCCGGACAAGCACGGCTACGTATCTCTGGGGACATCGGTAGACGCCACCCTGGCAGCCATCGAATGTGCCAAGACCGTCATAGCTGTCGTGAACAGGAATGTACCCCGCGCATGGGGACAGGCCATGATCCCGATGGACAGGATAGACATATTCGTAGAAGACGACACACCGCTCGTGCCGAGCCATTTCAGCCAGCCGGACGAAATAGAGACAGCCATAGGGAAACACTGCGCAGAACTGATAGAGGACGGGTCCTGCCTGCAGATGGGCATAGGAGCCATACCGAATGCAGTGCTCGCACAGCTCGGAGGCCACAAACACCTCGGCATACACACGGAAATGTTCGCGGACGGAGTCCTCGGACTTGTGGACAAGGGTGTCATCGACGGCTCCATGAAAGTGACTGACAAAGGCAAAATCGTGGCGACATTCCTTCTCGGTTCAAAGGAATGCTATGACTTCATTGACGACAACCCGATGGTAGCCATGATGGATGTCGGTTACACCAATGACCCGTACGTCATTTCGCGGAATCCGAAGATGATAGCCATAAACTCGGCAGTGCAGATAGACCTGACCGGACAGATCTGTGCAGACTCCATAGGAACGAAGTTCTATTCAGGAGTGGGAGGACAGATAGATTTCGTGTACGGCGCTTCTCTTTCAGAAGGAGGAAAGGCCATAATCGCCATGCCTTCCAGAACGAAGAAAGGCGTTTCCAAAATCTCTCCCGTCATAATGTCCGGAGCAGGAGTAGTCACGACGAGGGCTCATGCGCACTGGGTGGTGACGGAATACGGGGCAGTGGACCTTTACGGAAAGTCCATGCAGGAAAGAGCGAAACTTCTCACCGGCATCGCTCATCCTGATGACAGGGAAATGCTGGACAGGGCGGCTTTCGAAAGGTTCGGGCCGCATTACCGCAGCCTCCGATAAATGCCTGGTCCGGACCGGATCACTTGATGATATCCGCCACAGAAGCCTTGGTATATGAGATAAGATCCTCCGGATTTATCCTGAACTGAAGGCCTCTAACGCCTGCACTCACATATATTGCAGGGAAACCGGTCGCAGTCGAATGGAAATATGTAGGGAACGGTTTCTTCATCCCCACAGGCGAACACCCTCCCCTGATATAACCTGTGACTCCGAGCAGGTCCTTC
Source organism: Candidatus Cryptobacteroides intestinipullorum (assembly GCA_018711225.1). Lineage (GTDB taxonomy): Bacteria > Bacteroidota > Bacteroidia > Bacteroidales > UBA932 > Cryptobacteroides > Cryptobacteroides intestinipullorum. The sequence continues at coordinate 34,351 of DVIP01000062.1, forward strand.
ATCGGGATAAGGTCGCATTTCTTGTTTCCGGACACTTTGGCTGCAGCTTTCAGATCCACCTCAGCATTTCCTGGCACCACGCAGACGAAATAGCCTGTCCTGTCCCCGGAAAGAACCAGAGTCTTGAATACCTGCTCTATGGGTTCTCCCAGCTGCTCGGCTATGTGTGTGGCCGCCAGATCATTCTCGTCCACCGCATAGGGGACCAGCTGATACTCTATGCCCGCCTTGTCCAGAAGGCGCGCGGCATTCGTTTTTTCCGTTCTGTTATCCTTTTTCGACATCGCTCCAATATCCCGGCGTCTTATCTGACCATATAACTCTCGAATCTCCTGACAGTATTCAGTTCGGCTTCCTTGGTAGATGCCGCCGTCACTGTCGTGGTGACGGAAGATCTTGGTTTGGAAATAATCCTCACCATGTCTTGTGTGACTTCCATAGGGCCGAAATCGGAAGGCTTGTAAAACATGCCGGCCCCGATAGGCACCGGTGCATCAGATACATCCGCAGGATGTACACCCCATGCGAAAATAAACCCGTCTCCGCATTTCACCGTCTCTCCCGGATGATAATTCACCCCTGTAAGGAACATTACCTGCTTTCCGGAAAGTTCGGTAGCGGTAATCACGGCATCCCTGCTCTTTCTTGACATGTCAATCCTGATGGAAATATCCACAGTGTCCTTCATGTAAGGGACTCCGTATGCTATCATTTCGGCGAATGAGCCTGTCTTCGTATCTCCTACCCTGGCTGTCCGGCCTTTCGTAGCCGTAAGTCTGACTTCCCGGCTTCCATCCCACAGAGCTATTCCACCGAGTCCGACAGTCTTTCCGACCATGTATTCGTCACACCCGGCTCCCTCGTTCTTCTGCTGTTCCTGAGTAGGGTACCATTTGTAATGGTTCAGTTCGAGCCCTCTTCCGGATTTGGAGTAAACGTCTATGGCACCGCTGTCATTAAAATAGATGCGCAGTGCGAAATGCGTGTTCTCCACGGCAGGACCATGATGACCGACCTTCCTGTATTGGTCGGCCTGTTCCGAAACAATCTCCTTCACCTGGACGCTGTCCTTCCTCCAGAAAAGGCTTGACGCCGTCTGGGCCTCAGACAGAGAACCTAACCCAGAAATGGCAAAAATCAGTACAAGAATCTTCTTCATATCACAATATTTAAAGGCCGTCATTCGGAAACACTTTCCTGCCCCTCATCAGGAGACGCGAAAAAAGAAAAATGCACATTCCCGTATTTCCTTTCCTTCACGAAATACGGCATGTCCCTGAAGGAAAATGTTCCCGGATGTTCCAGAA
>DVIP01000063.1 GCA_018711225.1 Candidatus Cryptobacteroides intestinipullorum
GATATGGTGTAATGGTAGCACTACAGATTTTGGTTCTGTCTGTCCAAGTTCGAATCTTGGTATCTCAACAAAAATCGTCTAAATCATTATTACTTAAAGATTTAGGCGATTTTTCGTTTAAAACCGGGTCAAAATCGGGTCAGGTTCCTGAAAGCCCAATGTCCAACCTGTCTTTTTCGTTGTATGACGCCCTGAGGGAGTTATGCAAAGAAAAAAAATGTCTTTTTTCAAACCGACAGCCGGTCTCGAATATATTTTTCACGGACAGCCGGGAGCACAAAAAAGGGCGGCCCGTGAAGGTCGCCCCGGTAGCTATCGGATGAAGCTGTCAAACAATCATGAGATAGCAGTAAGTTCTTCCCCTATTTTATGGACTCCGTCCAGGATACGCTTACGCATTTCCGGACGTGGATTTCTCCAGCCGGAAGCATAATGCGTCAGCTGCTGAAGATTTATGCCCGTTGCCTTGGCAATGGCAGTACGGGGCACCAGTTTCTCAGTGTAGTGTAGCAATGCCCTCGTCGAGAGATGCCAGTCTATGTCGAGGTCCCCGGCCAGTTCTGCAGGCACTTCATAACCGGCGTCCATCAGACCTTCCTTATGGAACCCCAATGCTTCGACCATATTGGCCTTCAGCTCGTCGAGAGAATGTCCGGTGGCGACACATGCTATGTCGTCATTCTCGGGTGCAGCGGCATAATTGCCGTTCCAGTCTACGTTTACTATTATCTTTCCCATGTCTTTATAATTTAACTTGTGAGGTAAAGCAGGATGTCATTTCCACCCTGCCTGTTTCCAGATGCTGTTCAGAAGATACTGGTCCAATGTGTCGGAAGGTTTGCCGTTTACTGTCACAAGCCCCTGTCTGGACGGGTGTTTCAGCTGGCGGTGGCTGCCTTTCTGTCTGTCGATGTACCAGCCCTCTTTTGCAAGCATCTTCAGAATCTCACTTACTTTATATCTTTTCATTTCTCAATGATTGTTTGACATGGCAAAGATATAAAATAATATATCATTATGCAAATTTATCTATATGATTACATACTGATTTCTGAAACTGCTGCGGCGGAAAGAGTTCCGGATGGGTGAGACGGCGGATCATGTCATGGTCTTCGAGGATCCGCTCCATCAGGTGGGTCATCGCGCTCATCAGACTGTAGCCCCGGCCGGTCTTCGCGCGCTGCTTGTCGGTGGCGGAGGTGATGCGGATGTAGACGGCTTTCTTCGTGCGGCCGCGGTGTTTGATCTTGACCTTCCAGATACCAGGATACTCTTTTACGTGTCACCCCTCTTAAATTCTCCCCTGGCGTAGGGGAGAACTTGCCAGAGGATTCGTTTCCCGAATCCTCTACAGAGGTAGTTCTCTGAAGTTCACTACGTTCTTTTCATCGAACTCACGCTATATTATAGCCCGGAGGTATCACATTTTGTGATCTCCCTATGGAAATCAATTCATTAGCCTCATCCTTTGTGAGCCGGAGTTTGGAGGTCGGGGAGAAATTCTCCGTCCCATTTGACATCATGCTGCCCTCTCAGAACAGCCCGTACACGAGATTCCAGACCAGGAATCTCAGGAATTTCCCCACAAGCATCAGCGTTATGGTCCAGAACGGCCTTGTCCTGTAGAATCCCAGGGCAATCGCGACCACATCTCCTGCCACCGGCACCCAACATATCAGCGCCAGCCACACCCCGTACTTGTCGATGCCGGCCTTCTGCCTGGCAAGAGTCTCCGGCTTCACCCTGAACCATTTCTCGATCCATTCCCATTTCCCGAGCCATCCTATGAAATAGGTCACGACACTCCCCAGCCAGTTCCCGAGCGTCCCGACAGCGAGGCATCCGACAGGATTTCCGGTCGCCGCCAATATCGCCAGATACACCGCATCCGAACTGAACGGGACAATGGTTGCTGCCAAAAAAGTCCCGATGAACAGACCCAGAAGCCCCAGTTCCTCAAGTCCCGCCATAGGCTATTTCCTTTTATCCCTGAAAAACCCGCTCATCAGATTCCCGCATTCCTCCGACATGATTCCTTTCCTGACTTTTGTCCTGGGATGGAGCAGGGACGGGGAGAAGAGGGAATATCCCCGTTTAGGGTCATCCGCACCGTATACCACTTCGCTGACATGCGCCCAGCCGAGCGCCGAGGCGCACATGCTGCATGGTTCTACCGTGACATAAATTGTGCAGCCTTCCAGATATTTCCCGCCCAGAGTCTGTGTGGCGGCAGTCAGCGCTATCATTTCCGCATGGGCCGTAGGGTCTCCAAGCCTTTCTGTCATGTTGTGCCCGCGCCCGATGATCCTTCCGTTGCAGACTATCACCGCACCCACAGGCACTTCACCGTCTCCGGCAGCCAGTGCAGCTTCTCTGAGGGCCTCCCTCATGTATTTTTCGTCAGTGTTTTCCATAATCCGGCCAAAGATAACTGTTTTTCATTCCATATTGTGCCCGAGGGCGTCCATATCCTCCATTTCCTTCAGAAAAAGCCGCGCGCACATTTCCGCATCGTCTCCGGCCCTGTGGTGAAGCCCTTCCGGTATGCCCAGCTTCCCGCACAGATAGCCGAGAGAGTTGGACCTGAAAGAATAAATCTTCCTGGCAGTCCGCAGGGAGCATTCCCATTTGAGGGCAGGCAGATGTATGTTGTACAGTTCGGCCGAACTGGTGAGGCATCCCCTGTCGAAAGCCGCGTTATGGGCTACCATAGTGTCAAATTCATCGAGATAAGTCCGTTCTATTTCTTCCCATACCTGTACGAAGCCGGGGGCGTTTTCCGTATCTTCCGGCCGTATTCCGTGAATCAGGATATTCCTGTAGGAATAACGGTTGTCTTCCGGACGCACAAGCCAGGAACGAGTCTCCGCTATTTTCCCGTCCCGGACCACGCATATCCCCGCCTCGCATACCGAAGCCCTGCTGAAAGTAGCCGTTTCGAAATCAATGGCCAGAAAATTCCTGTCAATATCCATAATGCCGTACAATACATTTCCGGCTGCAAATATACGAACTAAAGGTCTGTGTCAAAATGAAATTTTTGCACACACCGCAATCCCGAGTGCCGTCATATGGGAATTCTGCCGGAAAGTTCTAAATTTGTATGCAATTATCCATGAATACGGTTTATGATGAAAATATCGGACAGAATCACAGGTATGGCGAGTTCCCCTATCAGGAAACTTACGCCTCTCGCTGACCGGGCGAAATCCAGGGGCATAAAAATCTACCATCTGAATATAGGCCAGCCGGACATACGGACATCAGCCAAAGGTCTGGCCAGTCTCAAGACCATAGACAGGACCGTGCTGGAATACAGTCCGTCTGAAGGCTTCTATTCTCTAAGAAAGAAAATATCGGCGTATTATGCGGAATACGGCATGGACTTCTCTCCGGAGGAAATCACTGTCACGACAGGCGCGTCCGAGGCTGTACTGTTCGCCTTCCTGACCTGTATGGACCCTGGTGACGAGCTTATAACCACAGAGCCGACATACGCGAACTACCTGGCTTTCGCGGAAGTGGCCGGAGTGAAGGTCAGGACACTGAAAACCAGCATAGAGAACGGTTTCGCCCTGCCTCAGGTCGAACATTTCGAAGAACTCATCACCCCCAGGACCAAAGCCATACTGATCTGCAATCCGAACAACCCTTCCGGGACGCTTTATGACAGGAAAGAGATGCAGATGCTTGCCGACATAGTCAGGAAGCACGGACTTTATCTCTTTTCCGATGAAGTCTACAGGGAATTTGTCTATGACGGGATGGAATATTTTTCCGCTGGACATTTCGACGGACTGGACGAGAATGTGGTGCTGCTGGACTCATTTTCCAAACGTTATTCCGAATGCGGCATCAGGGTAGGGGCGCTGATTACCAGGAACAGGGCCATAACCCAGGGTGTCCTCAAGCTGTGCCAGGCCAGGCTGAGCCCTCCGTTGCTGGGACAGATTGTGGCGGAGGCCTCATGTGACGAGGACCCGTCTTATCTGGATAATGTCATAAAGGAATATGACTCCAGGCGGAAAGTCCTGATTGAGTCACTGACACGCATTCCAGGTGTGAAAGTCTCCACTCCGCACGGCGCTTTCTATGCAATGGCGGCCCTCCCCGTGGATGATGCCGAAAAATTCTGTACATGGTGCCTGTCCGATTTCCAGTACGAAGGGGAGAGTATAATGATGGCGCCTGCAAACGGTTTCTATATTACTCCGGGCCTTGGGACCAATGAGGTCCGGATGGCATACGTGCTGAAATCTGAAGATCTGAGGCGTGCCGTGACGGTTCTGGAGAAGGCGCTGGAGGCCTATCCGGGAAGGACTCTTCGCTGATTGCCGGCATTCCCGTTGTCCGCTCTCTGCGGGCAGGCGCCGGCTGCATGGCGCATACGTAACGTGCCGCCGGAATTGTAAAGCCTGAAAAGGAAAAGACGTTGTTTTGTCCTTAATTATTCGTATATTTGCAGGATTGCACCGGCGTGGGTCATAAGTCCGGCATGAACGGGTTTTGTCCCGCCGGAGGTGCAGGCGGAGTATAAGTGAAATCAAAATAAAGTATTATATGTCAGTAGCAGATTTGTTCAAGAAGATGTTCGGCACCAAGGCCGAAAGGGACTTGAAGCAGTTGCAGCCGATACTGTCCAAAGTCCTGGATGCCTATGCCGTTATCGACAAGCTTTCTGTGGACGAGCTCAGGGAGAAGTCGGCTTCCCTGAGGCAGATTATCAGGGACAGGATAGCTGATGACGAGTCCAGGATAGCCCAGATCAAGGAAGAACTTGAAAAGGACATTCCGGTAGACAGGAAGGAAGCCCTGGCTACGGAATCCGACAAACTGGTGAAGAAGGTGGATGAAGAGATCGAAAAGGTTCTGGACGAGATTCTGCCGGAAGCCTTTGCCGTGATGAAATCCACGGCCAGAAGATTCAAGGAAAATCCGGAAATCAGGGTCAAGGCTACGGATTTCGACCGTATGCTCAGCACTACCAGGGATTTCGTGAAAATCGAGGGAGATGAGGCCGTATGGCAGAACCACTGGATGGCCGGAGGCAACGAAATCACATGGGACATGGTGCATTACGATGTGCAGCTCATCGGAGGTATCGTGCTGCATCAGGGGAAGATAGCCGAGATGGCTACAGGAGAGGGAAAGACCCTTGTGGCCACCCTGCCTGTATTCCTTAACGCACTGGCCGGAAAAGGCGTACATGTCGTGACTGTGAATGACTACCTGTCCAAGCGTGACTCTGAATGGATGGGACCGCTCTATATGTTCCACGGGCTGTCTGTGGACTGCATCGACAAGCACCAGCCGAACAGCGAGGCCAGAAAGAAGGCTTACGCCTGCGACATAACCTTCGGTACGAACAACGAGTTCGGTTTCGATTATCTGAGGGACAATATGGCCGTTTCCGTAAAGGACCTTGTCCAGAGGAAGCATCATTACGCCATAGTCGACGAGGTGGACTCCGTGCTTATCGACGACGCGAGGACGCCTCTGATTATTTCAGGACCCGTACCCAAGGGTGACGACCAGCAGTACCTGGAGTTCAGGCCGTATGTGGAGAAACTGTACAGCAACCAGAAGACTCTGGTGACATCCACTCTCAACGAGGCCAGGAAGCTTATTTCTGAGGGGGATGAGCGCGAGGGAGGAAAACTGCTCCTGCGTGCGTACAAGGGACTTCCGAAATACAAGCCTCTTATCAAGTACCTCAGCGAGCCTGGTATCAAGCAGATTCTCCAGAAGACGGAGAACTATTATATGCAGGACAATGAGAGGGAGATGCCGCAGGTGACCGACCCGCTTTTCTTCGTCATAAACGAGAAGCAGCACTCGGTCGAGATGACCGACAACGGGCATGACCTTCTGAGCGGCACTCTTTCCGATCCCAAGTTCTTCATCCTGCCGGATGTGGGAAGCGCGGTGGCCGAGGTGGAAAAGAGCGGCATGACTCCGGAGGAAAAGGCTGTGAAGAAAGACGAGATCATGGCCGACTTCGCACTGAAGTCCGAGCGTGTGCACACGGTGAACCAGCTTCTGAAGGCGTATGCGATGTTCGAGAAGGATGTCGACTATGTGATAATGGACAATAAGGTGAAGATCGTCGACGAGCAGACGGGCCGTATCATGGAAGGCCGACGCTGGAGTGACGGTCTGCATCAGGCGGTGGAGGCCAAGGAGAATGTGAAGGTGGAGGCTGCCACGCAGACTTTCGCCACCATCACTCTCCAGAACTATTTCCGTATGTATCACAAGCTTGCCGGTATGACCGGTACCGCCGAGACAGAGGCCGGCGAGTTCTGGTCCATCTACAAGCTGGATGTGGTGGTCATCCCTACCAACAAGCCGATAGCGAGGATCGACAACGATGACCTGATTTACAAGACGAAGAAGGCCAAGTACGATGCCGTGATAAACAAGATAGTGGAGCTGACCTCTGAGGGCCGGCCGGTTCTGGTCGGCACCACCGATGTCGAGACATCGGAGCTCTTGAGCAGGATGCTCAAGCTCAGAGGCATCCAGCATCAGGTCTTGAACGCCAAGCAGCATGCCAGGGAAGCAGAAGTCGTGGCTCATGCAGGCCAGACCAGCACAGTGACTATTGCCACCAACATGGCCGGCCGTGGTACGGATATCAAGCTTTCCGATGAAGTCCGCAAGGCCGGAGGTCTTGCCATCATAGGAACCGAGCGTCATGACAGCCGCCGTGTCGACCGCCAGCTCAGGGGCCGTGCCGGACGTCAGGGCGACCCCGGTTCATCCACTTTCTATGTTTCGCTCGAAGACAAGCTTATGAGGCTTTTCGGCTCGGAGAGAATCGCGTCGGTAGTGGACAAGCTGGGAATGGAGGAGAACGAGGCCCTCGAATCCTCCATGCTTTCCAAGTCCATCGAAAGGGCGCAGAAAAAGGTGGAGGAGAACAACTTCGGCATCAGGAAAAGGCTTCTTGAATATGATGACGTGATGAATTCCCAGAGGGAAGTCGTCTATACCAAGAGGCGCAACGCCCTCATCGGAGACAGGGTCGACATAGACGTGATGAACATGATGCAGGATACCGCCGAAATCCTTGTGGAGAACTGCAACGGCTATGATTTCGCTTCATTCAACGAGGAAGTCATGAGACTCATGTCCATAGACGCCGGTTTCGACGAAGCTTTCTACAACAAGGCCACGCCGAAGGAACTTTCCGAAAGGCTGTACCAGAACATGAGGGAGGTATATGACCGCAGGATGGACACCATGGCGCAGAAATCATGGCCTATCATCAAGGAGGTCTATGAAAAGCAGGGCGCCATATACCAGAATATCGCCATTCCTATTTCCGACGGCCGCAAGATGCTCACTCTTTCAGTGAATCTGAAGAAGGCATACGAGACCGAGGCGAGGGAAATAGCCAGGGCGCTGAGCAAGACCATCACCCTCTACCAGATAGACGAGCACTGGAAGGAACACCTTCGCGACATGGACGACCTCAAGCAGTCTGTCCAGAATGCGACATACGAGCAGAAGGACCCTCTCCTTATCTACAAGTTCGAGAGTTTCAACCTGTTCAAGTCCATGCTCGAATCATTGAACAAGGACATCCTTTCATTCCTGTTCAGGGCGCATATCCCTCTCAGGGACACTACACAGGTGAATGCATCTGCTCCGGCACGCAAGCCGGACATGAGCCAGATGCGTACAAGCCGCACAGATCTGGTTACCAACGGGGCTGACCAGAAGAGCCGGATGCCGGTGCATGTGGAAAAGACTGTCGGAAGGAACGACCCGTGTCCGTGCGGTTCAGGAAAGAAATACAAGAACTGCCACGGCAGGAACCTTTGATGCGCAGGGGCTGTATCAAAATGCAAATTTTGCTGCAGCCCCTTAGGTTTATCGGAACGTATAAGATGCGCAGAGCACTGAGGATGAGGAATTTTCATGACATTACAAAAACAGAATAGATTATGGCTAAAATCGAGCAGGCTGCCAATGTGAATCTTGTCAGCCGTATTTCAGCAGGAACATATTTCAAGGGTGAGATAATCTCCCCGAACGATCTCCGTATCGACGGCAAGTTTGACGGACACATAGTTTCGGAAGGGAAGGTCGTGATCGGTGAAAGCGCAGAGGTCAACGCTTCCATCGTCTGCGTGAATGCGGATGTATGGGGCAAGACGAAAGGCAGCTTCACAGTCAAGGACATCTTGTCCATCAAGAGCGACTGCTCAGTGGAAGGAGAACTGAAAGTTCGCAGACTGATAGTCGAACTCGGCGCCTCGTTCAACGGTACCTGCAAGATGATTACCGAGCAGGAATATGACAAGGTGGCTGCCGAAATGCTGAAGGACAGGCCGCAGACGGCTGCTGCACCGGCACAGGCCAGGGAGAACAACAATACGCGGAAGGCCTGATACGAAAAAAGGGTAAGCTTGATACATCGCACCGCTACAACCGCTTACCCTTGCTACCTTCCGGTCCTGGGGGATTCAGCAGGAGCTGGTCGTGTATGACTTACCCGACTGCAAATGTAGTTATTTTTTCCGGAATACAAAAATTATTTCAGGGAGATGCGGGTGATGTCAGATATTGTCGAAGACAAAAGGCATGATGTCTTCTACCTTGTCGAATACCAGGATCTTCTCCTTTCCTGCCAGGATTATCTTCATCTCCTGCCCGGATTTCCTTTGGTACTGTGCCATCACCTGCCTGCAGGCTCCGCAAGGACTTGCCGGGAGGCTGCACAGTTCTCCGTTCTGCGAAGCCGCTATTGCTATGGCCTCCATCGCCGCATCCGGATACCGGGCGCTTGCATAGAACATGGCTGTCCTTTCGGCACAGAGTCCTGAGGGGTACGCGGCGTTTTCCTGGTTGCTTCCTGTCACGATTTCTCCATTGGAGAGTCTCAGTGCAGCGCCGACGTGGAATCCGGAATAAGGGGCGTATGAATTGGCCGTGCTTTTTACGGCTTCTTCCACCAGAAGCCTGTCTCCGGAAGAGAGTCCGGAGATATCTTCGTATTCCCTGTATCTGATATTCAGTTCTTTTATTTTCATGGCGCGTTGGGTCCAAATGCAGGCCGGATGCCGGACAGACCTCTGTCCTGGAAAGGCATCATGGCATGCGGTTATAGCAAATATAGGAAATATGAATGTCATTCTCACTATTATTGTACCGAAAACTTTACAAATGACGGGATTCCGAAGAAATCGTAATGTCAGTTCGGCGGAATCCTTGATTCAAGTAAGATAATTCGTCGAACTGACGTTGAATGAATATATGAAAGTCTGTATCGGTCTGTCAGGAGGTGTAGATTCCAGCGTTGCCGCCCTTCTTCTGAAGAAGGCGGGCCATGATGTGTTCGCCCTGTTCATGCAGAACTGGCATGACACTACCGGGACACTGCACGGAGACTGCGAATGGGAAGAAGACCGTTTCGTGGCCGAGATGGTAGCCAGGAAAATCGGCATTCCGTTTTACTTCGTGGATCTCAGCGAAGTCTATAGGAAACGTGTGGTGGATTATATGTTTGACGAATATTCGAAGGGACGCACTCCGAATCCCGATGTGCTGTGCAACAGGGAAATCAAGTTCGACGCCTTCCTGGATTGTGCCGTGAAACTGGGTGCCGACTACGTGGCGACAGGGCACTATTGCCGGAAAGACGAGATAGCCGGCCCTGACGGGAAACCGGTTTACAGGATTTTCGCGGGAAGCGATCCGGACAAGGACCAGAGCTATTTTCTCTGCCAGCTGACGCAGAAACAGCTTTCCAGGGCATTGTTCCCCATAGGTGACCTGCTCAAGCCAGAGGTCAGGCGGATAGCCGCCGAAGCGGATCTGCCGTCGGCTGACAAGAAAGATTCACAGGGTATCTGTTTCATCGGGAAAGTGGACCTTCCTGTCTTTCTGCAGCAGAAGCTCAAGCCATCCGAAGGGAACGTGGTAGAAATCTATGACGCCTATTTTGAAAACGACAGACATTACCGCTTCCTGGAAGAGACTCTCCGTGGACTACTGAAAGACGGTGCTGACATTCGTCTGGAGATGCAGACTTCCTACATTTCGGAAAACAAGTCACTCAAGGTCAACGATCCGGTACGGGAAAAGACCGTGAAGGGAGACAGTTCGCACGAGGGTGGCTGTTCGTCGGACGGCATTTTCGACAGGAAAAAGATAGAGGCGCTTCCTGATGATGTGCTTATGGAACTTTCAAGGCCGGTAAGCTATGACATATCTTTCGAGACTGAAACCTACCGTTCCGGAAAGAAACATGTCAGGAAGACGAGGTACAAGGATAATCCTTACGGAAAGATAATAGGGAAGCATGACGGCGCACAGTTCTACACTATAGGCCAGCGCAAAGGACTGAATATCGGAGGCCACAAGGAAAGTCTTTTCGTAATAGCCACTGATATCCCTTCCAATACCATATACGTCGGCGAGGGTCACAGACATAAGGGACTGTCAAGAAGCTGTCTTCGCATTGCCCCGGAAGATGTGCACTGGATCAGGGAGGACATCCCTATGCGTATGGGGGAGACGAGAAGGTACCGCGTGAGAATCCGCTACCGCCAGCCGCTGCAGGATGCCGTCCTGGTGATGAGGCCGTGCGGCCTGTTCATTATCTTCGACGAGCCTCAGCGAGGCATTACTCCGGGGCAGTTCGCCGTGTGGTATGACGATGACGAGATGGTTGGTTCAGGTGTCATTTAGCGGCGGACATTCCGGCAAGCATCCCTGTGGAAAAGGCTGTCTGAAGGTTATACCCACCTGTATCACAGTCCAGATCCAGGATTTCCCCGGCCATGAACAGTCCGGGTATTGTCCTGGATTCCATGGTCCTGGGTGATATTCCGTCAGTGGCCACGCCACCGGCAGTCACCACGCACCGCTCATAACCTACGTATCCGGGAATCCTGAATTCCCAGTTCTTCAGCCTGTGTGCCAGGTTCCCGACATCCGTTCCGCTGCTGCTCCGCAAGAATCCCTCGGCCAGAGACATAGGGATCAGCTTGCCCAGGAGTATTGCGAATCTGTCCCTATGGCTTTTGCCGGCGCTTCTCCTGTCATTCCCGATTTCTTTCCACAGTCTTCCTATTCTGTTCTCCAGGTCGCTCTCTGCCACTGCCGGTTTCAGGTCAATGCGGAAAGAGACCTTGGATCCGTTGTCTATCGCATTCACGCATTTGCGGCTCACCCTGAATCCGCACGGGCCTTCGATTCCTCCGTCGGTGAAATCCAGGTCCCCGAATTCCTCCGCAGCAGGATTTCCGTCAATAATTGCAGTCAATGTTATGTTCCTGAGACTGTTCCCGGCCAGTAATCGGCCCAGGTCGGACAAGGGCAAAGCCCTGTCGATATGCCCTTTTTCGGGCATACCGTCCGGAAGCGACTTGTATCCGGACGGTACGAGTGCCGTCAGCGATGGAAAACGCCTGGTCGTCCTGTGTCCGAAATTTTCTGCCCAGGCATATCCGTCACCGGTGGAACCTGTGCCCGGATAAGACAGTCCGCCTGTCGCCAGTATCAGTTTCCCCGCACTGATATCTTCCATTCCTGCTGCGGAAACCACGAATTTTTCCTGATCGCGCCTGATTCCTGTCACTGCTGCTCCCGCAACGAGTTCCGCCCCTGCTTTTTTCATGGCCTTCACCAGAGTATCCACTACATCCGAAGCCTTGTATGAGGCAGGGAATACCCTGTCGCCTCTTTCCACGACGGATTCCATGCCGTTTTCCCTGAAGAAGGCCACAGTGTCCTCCGGAGTGAAATTGTAGAATGCGTTCTTGAGAAAGGCTGCCTTTGGATGGACATGCGCGGAAAAGTCCTGCCAGGCTTTCATGTTGGTGAAATTGCATCTTCCTTTTCCGCTTATCATGATTTTCCTTCCGGGGCGCGGCATTTTCTCCAGAACGACGGCATGTGCACCGAATTTTCCGGCTCCTGCTGCCGCCATCATGCCTGCGGCCCCGCCTCCTATTATGACAATATCAGTCTCCATTTTCCTTAAAGTGAAGGCACAGTGAATTTCCGGGAAAATTATGATGCCTGTTATTGTGTAAAATCAAAAAATATCTTATTTTTGCAGTCCCTTATCCGGACAACGGGTAAGGAGAGAACCAGGCCACTTTAGCTCAGATGGTAGAGCAACGCATTCGTAACGCGTAGGTCGCGGGTTCGATCCCCGTGAGTGGCTCACTTGATGATATAAAACCGGAACAGTTCGTTATTGCAGAAATGCGCGCTGATTCCGGTTTTCTTTTCGTCCGGACCGGACAGTACGGAGGCTTCCGCCAGTTCTACGGCCACCAGATCCCCTATTCTCAGACTCACGTATGCCGAAGCTTCCGCCAGCGCGGTTTCTATTGCATTCAATGCTGTCCCGTCATCATCTGTCGCTGTGCTGAAAACCGTTCTGCCGTCCTTTTCCAGTACGAATATATTCCCTGCAGTCCTGAATACTTCGGGCAGATACAGGGGAGACGGAAGATATGACGTATGGTCAAGTATGGAGGCGGCGGCGAGACTCCACGCCTCTTTCCTTCGGTATATTTCACCGGGATAAAGAAGCATTCCGAAATTCATCCCGTCATAATACCTGTGTGCGAATTTCCGGGAAACCGACTTCCCGGCCTTGGATATCCTGGCGAACACGACAGGGGAATACCAGATGTCGCTTACAGTGTCCGGAGAGTAGAAATCCTTGTTTTCCCTTTCCCATGTAGTGTCGGGACGGCATACAAATACACCGTCCCCGTATGTTCTGACAGTGATATTCATTTGTCAGAACAGTTTTCCCGAACCCCACTTTTCGGCAAGCGAACCTACCGACTTTTCCAGTTCCTTGTCGGTAAGTTTCTTCATTGCCGCCTTTCTGGCTTCCGCCTTTTCAGCTTCGAACTGCCTGCGCAGTATGGTGAACTGCTGTTTGGTGTCAAGGGTGAACTCTCCGTTTTCCACCCAGCTGAAATAGGACGGCTCGGTTTCGTAGACTTCCCTGGCTGTCTTGCCCCTGTGCTTGCCGAAGTTTATCACCACTTCCTTCTTTTCATTGTAGATAAGGCGTCCGGCATAGTCCACGATTTTCTGCCTTTCGGAGAAATTCGCCAGGAAACCTACATCGTTCTTGAGCTGCTCCGGATATTTGTCCAGCTGGGCTTTCAGGACTTCGTATGTAGCCATGGTGTCGGCCTCTGCCGCATGAGCGTTTTCCAGTTCTTTCCCGCAGTAGAACTTGTATGCCGCTTTCAGGTTCCTCGGCTCCAGCTGATGGTAGATGTTCTGTACGTCTACCATGCGCATCTTGTGCAGATCGGTCCTTACGGCCTTGTTCTTGTATTTTCTGACTCTCTCCAGTTCTTCCGCGAGCATTGGAAGGTCGAACTTGTTCGAATTGAAACCGGCCAGGTCGCATCCGTCAAGCCATGTTTCCACTTCATCGGATATTTCGAAGAACCTTTTCTCTTTTTCAAGGTCTTCGTCGCTTATCCTGTGCACTTCGTATGCGCTCGGGTTCACTTTCCGCTGGCAGTTTCCGATATAGTCCCACGGCCTTACCCTCCATGTCTTCACACGGGTTTCGTTACCGGGCATTATCTTTACGAAACTGAGTTCGATTATGGCGTCAGTCGCGATGTTGAGACCGGTACTTTCAATGTCGAAGAAAAGTATCGGCCTTTCCAGATTCAGTTCCATGGCAGTCGTCAGGCAATACTAGGCATAAGGATTCCACATATCTTTTCGCTTTCCTCCTCCTCTTCGGAAGGGACGATGACGGCAGGCCTGGTCCCGTCGGCGAACTTGAGTACGATTTCGGTGCAGTCAATATTGCCGAGTATCTCTACCAGGAAGGTGGACTTGAACCCTATGCTGAGGTCATCCCCTTCGTATTCGCACGGCACCTTTTCGTATGCGGCCAGCGAAAAGCCGAGATCCTGGGCCGTGATTTCAAGAGAGTTCGGGCTCAGGTTGAACTTGATGTGGTTGGAGCCCTTGTTTGCACAGACTGAAACCCTGCGCACCGAATTCAGGAGCTGCTGCCTGTCGATTTTCATTATGTTGCTGTTGTTCTGTGGAATGACATCGCGGTATCTAGGGTATTTCCCGATGACCAGACGGCATACCACGACTGTATTGTCGAATCTGAACATCGCGTTCTTCGAGTCGAAGGCTATGTCCACGTTTTCGGCATTCTTTCCGATTATGCTCCTGAGTATGGCCGCCGGTTTCTTGTGAAGTATGAAGGATGCCTTTTCGGAAGCCTTCACGTCCTTCGTGGTATAGCAGACCAGCTTGTGGGCGTCTGATGCCACCAGGGTGGTGGACTCTGTGTCAATGTCGAAATATATGCCGTTCATCGTCGGCCGGATTTCGTCGTCGGCCGTAGCGTAGATAGTCGATGAAATGCCCTCTATGAGACTCTGCGCAGGAAATTCCAGAGTGACGGCGCTTTCTTCCATGTCAGTGAACGGAGGATAGTCGCCGGCCGGGAAATACGGGAGCGTGGAGGCTCCGCTGGCCCAGCTGAATTCGAATGATGTATCGTTTATCGTCTTGATGGAAAGAGGCTGGTCGGGAAGTTCCTTGAGCAGGTCCATAAGGTGTTTTGCAGGTATGGCTATCTGACCCTCTTCTTCCGCGTTTTCCACTTCAATGCTTGTCTTCATGGTGAGTTCCGAATCGGATGCCGTGATTTCCAGAGTATTGCCCTTCAGGACGAAGAGGAAATTCTCCAGGATCGGCAGGGCGGACTTGGATGGTATCGCCTTGGCGACTGTCATTATCCCTTTCAATAGTTCCGAACTTGAAATAACCAGTTTCATATTATCAGATTTGTTTAAATTTTCTTCATTAGGATGCATTGTACAAATATAGGAATATTTGCGTTAATCATGGCATATAATTTGATTTTTCTGGCTCCTGGCCTGCAGGTGCAGGACCATGTCACCGACTGAAAAGAAACAATATAAGTATTGAAATAATGAAAAAGAGTATTCTAATCGTTCTGCTGTCAGCCATTGTTGGTGGTCTGACGGCTTTTGCAGTGGTGAAAAACACTGACACATCCGAAAAGATGACTGTGGTAGACACTACTGGAGGCGGCCAGTACCGTACTGTCAATTTGTCACTTTCCGATTATCCTGATTTCACATACGCCGCAGAATCTGCAGTGGACGCCGTGGTATATGTAAAGGTGGTGGCCAAAGATGTGGTCACCGGAATCCCGGGTTCCATATTCGATTTCTTCTTCGGATACGGGGCCACGCCTCAGGAGCGTGAGAAAGTGGGCAGCGGCTCAGGTGTCATTATCCGTCCGGACGGATATATCGTGACCAATAACCACGTGGTGGAGGGCGCTACCGAAATACAGGTTACCCTGAACAACAACAAGACGTTCGATGCCAGGCTCATAGGTACTGACCCTGCCACGGATGTGGCTATTATCAAAATAGATGCTGAGGGACTTCCTGTGATTCCCTTCGGAAATTCCGACGAACTGCGCCTGGGCGAATGGGTCCTGGCTATCGGCAGCCCGTACGATCTGCGTTCTACCATAACCGCCGGTATTGTCAGCGCGAAAGGCCGTTCCATGCCTAACTATGACGGTGAATTCAAGATCGAGTCTTTCATCCAGACCGATGCTGCGGTGAATCCGGGGAACAGCGGCGGTGCGCTGGTGGACAAGAAAGGCAATCTCGTGGGTGTGAACACTGCCATCATATCGCAGACAGGTTCATACACGGGCTATTCGTTTGCCATTCCTTCAAACATGGTGAAGAAAGTGGCAGAAGACCTCATTGATTTCGGCAGCGTGAAGAGGGCTGTCCTGGGTATCACCATGACTCCGATTACTGACAAAATTGTCAAGGAATTGAAACTTTCTTCATTTGACGGCGTATATATTACTGAGGTTCTTAAAGGAAGTGCCGCAGACCAGGCCGGAATCCGCAAGGGTGACGTGCTCATCGCCGTCGATTCCGTCAGTGTCAGGAATGCGGCTGCCGTCCAGGAGGCCGTGAACAGCTACAGGCCGGGTGACGAGGCGGAACTTACCATAATAAGGGACGGCAAGGAAAAGGTCGTCCATGTGGAGTTCAAGAGCACCATGGTCGACAACGGATCAGTCGATGAAGAAGGGGCGGTGGCATTCTACGGATCCAGGATCAAGGAGGCCGGAAAGGAAAAACTGGAGTCTCTGGGACTGGACAGGGGTGTCGAGATAGTCTCTGTAGGACCTGGAAAGATTATGGATGCAGGAGTGTCTGAAGGTTTTGTCATACTTTACGTGAACGACCAGCCTGTCAGCACGCCGAAGGATGTTTTGGATATTGCTCGGAAATCGAAGAGGGCAGTGTATATAGAAGGTGTCACTTCTTACGGCAGGCCGTCATATTTCGGTTTCGGGGCTGAATAGTCCGCCAGAAACGGATAATGACTTTTAGCTTCCGGCGGATTACTTTGAGGAATTTGTATTAAAACAAAATAATGTAATCCGTCGGAAGACGTATATCTATGAGACAGTTAAAGATAACAAAATCCATTACCAACCGTGAGAGTGCGTCTCTGGACAAATATCTCCAGGAGATCGGACGGGAGGAACTCATTACAGTAGAAGACGAAGTGGAGCTTGCCCAGCGCATCCGCAAGGGAGACCAGGCGGCTCTTGAGAAACTTACCAGGGCGAACCTCAGGTTCGTAGTATCTGTCGCCAAGCAGTACCAGAACCAGGGACTCAGTCTGCCGGACCTGATAAACGAGGGCAATCTGGGGCTGATCAAGGCTGCGGAAAAGTTCGATGAGACCAGAGGCTTCAAATTCATTTCATACGCGGTATGGTGGATCCGCCAGTCCATTCTGCAGGCTCTGGCCGAACAGTCCCGCATCGTAAGGCTTCCGCTGAACCAGGTAGGCTCGCTGAACAAAATCAACAAGGCCCTGTCCAAATTCGAACAGGAAAACGAAAGAATGCCGTCCACCGACGAACTGTCGGAAATGATAGATGTCCCTAAGGACAAGATCGCCGATACGCTGAGGGTTTCGGGACGTCATGTGTCAGTGGATGCTCCGTTCGTTGAAGGGGAGGACAACAGTCTGCTGGACGTGCTGGTAAACAATGATTCTCCGAGTGCCGACAGGGGGCTGGTGAACGAGTCCCTGAACAAGGAGATTGAAAGGGCGCTTTCCACACTGGCGCCGAGGGAACGCGAGATAGTCAAGTCATTCTTCGGTATCGGATGTCAGGAAATGACGCTCGAAGAGATCGGCGAGCGTTTCGGACTTACCCGCGAACGTGTGCGCCAGATCAAGGAAAAGGCGATCCGGAGGCTCAGGAGCAACTCCAGAAGCAAATTGTTGAAGAGCTATCTTGGCTAAAAACCGTGAACTGATATGAGTCCTGATATTTTTATTATAGAGAAAGCGAAAGAGGCGGTCTCGGCATTGTACGGGGCCGACCTTCCTTCTGCATCATACCAGGTGCAGGTGACCAGGAAAGAATTTGAAGGGGATTACACTCTGGTGGTGTTTCCCCTTTTGAAGGTTTCAAGGCAGTCTCCGGAAGCTACCGGAAAGGCCATCGGCGAATGGCTGAAGGAAAATGCCGGGGAAATAGACGGCTACAATATCGTCAAGGGATTCCTGAACATCCGTTTTTCGAACAGCTACTGGATCAGTCTGTTCTCTTCCATCGCCGGAAACCCGGACTACGGACAGCTGCCGCCGACAGGAAAGACGATAATGGTCGAATTTTCCTCACCCAATACGAACAAGCCGCTCCATCTCGGACATATAAGGAACAATCTTCTCGGCTGGTCGGTGTCCAGGCTTCTGGAGGCCAACGGACACAAGGTCCTGAAAGTGAATCTTGTCAATGACAGGGGAATACATATCTGCAAGTCAATGCTTGCGTGGCTGAAGACCGGAAACGGCGAGACCCCGGAATCTTCGGGAAAGAAGGGCGACCATCTGGTAGGCGACTACTATGTGGCTTTCAATGACATGTACAAAAAAGAGGTTGACAGCCTCGTTGCCTCCGGCATGTCCAAGGAGGAAGCAGAGAAGAATGCGCCGGTCCTGAAGGAGGCCCAGCAGATGCTTTTGAAGTGGGAGAAGGGTGACGAAGAGGTCGTGTCCCTCTGGAAAAAGATGAATTCATGGGTCTATGAGGGCTTCGCCAGGACATATGCCGACCTGGGGATTTCCTTCGACCGTACATATTATGAGTCACAGACATATCTTCTGGGCAAGGCCCTCGTCCAGAAAGGACTGGATATGGGCATTTTCGAACGCGAAGCTGACGGTTCCGTGTGGTGCGATCTCACGGCGGACGGTCTGGACAGGAAGCTCCTGCTCAGGGGTGACGGCACGTCAGTGTACATTACCCAGGATCTCGGCACTGCGGAACAGCGTTTCAGCGAGTACAATCTGGACGAACACATATATGTCGTGGGCAATGAGCAGAATTATCATTTCCAGGTGCTGAAACTGATTCTGAAAAAGCTGGGCTTTGCATGGGCGGACAATATCTATCATTTGTCGTACGGCATGGTGGAACTGCCTGAAGGCAAGATGAAGTCGAGGGAAGGTACGGTAGTGGATGCCGATGACCTGCTTGAGAAGATGTACAACACTGCCAGGGAGACTTCCCTGGAGCTTGGCAAGATAGACAACATGACGGAAGAAGAGCAGGACGAGCTCTTCCGTACATTGAGTCTGGGCGCCCTCAAGTATTTCATAATCAAGGTTGACCCGAAGAAGACGATGCTCTTCGACCCGAAGGAGTCCATAGACTTCAACGGCAATACGGGACCGTTCATCCAATACACACATGCCAGAATCCGTTCCATTCTCAGAAAAGCGGAGGAACGCGGCATCGGCATCGACGGGATTCCTTCGGATGTGGCATTGTCCCAGAAGGAAATAAGGCTGGTGAAGCTCCTGGACATGTATCCTGCGAAGGTCGCAGAGGCCGGAGATGCCCATTCACCGGCTGTCATCGCGAATTACGCATACGAGCTGGCCAAGGAATTCAACCAATATTATCATGATACCCCTATTCTGAAGGAAGAGGACGGGAACATGCTCCGCTGCAGGCTCAAACTGCTCTCCGTGATAGCGGATGTCCTGGTCAAGGCTACTGACATTCTGGGTATAAAGCTTCCGGAAAGAATGTGATTCCATGGAGGAAGCCTATATGATACCTACTTCCGTAAAGGAAGTGGAGAAACTCGGGTGGGATTATATTGACGTCATCCTTTTTACGGGAGACGCCTTTATAGACCACCCGTCTTTCGGTACTGCCGTCATCTCACGTTATCTTCAGAAGCACGGTTACCGTGTGGCCGTAGTACCTCAGCCGAACTGGAGGGATGACCTGCGCGACTTCCGCAAACTGGGGAAGCCGAGGCTTTTTTTCGGAGTAAATTCAGGAGCCATGGATTCCATGGTGAACCATTATACGGCTTCCAGGCGTCTCAGAAGCAATGACGCCTATACCCCTATGGGAAAGGCTGGACAGAGGCCGGACTATGCTGTCACGGTATATACACGGATTCTCAAGCGCCTGTACCCGGACATCCCGGTGCTGATAGGCGGGATAGAGGCTTCGCTGAGACGGCTTACACACTATGATTACTGGAAAGATACCCTGATGCCTTCGATACTGGTGGAAAGCGGTGCGGACTGGCTGTCCTACGGGATGGGAGAGCGCACCGTACTGGAGTTTGCCAGGGCCGTGGAAGCGGGGCGGAACATGTCCGATATCCGTAAAATTCCGCAGCTGGCCTTCTACATGAGCGGGCGCAGCAGGGTGCCGGATGCCATGATACTCCATTCTACGGAAGAGTGCATGGCGGACAAGAGGGCCTTTGCCGAAAATTTCCACAACATAGAGACGGCAGCCAACATGATGCACCCTCCTGTCATAATAGAGCCTTGCGGCGACGGCTATGTTCGGGTCAATCCTCCATATCCTCCGGCTTCCGAGCAGGAAATGGACTCTTTCTGGGATCTTCCGTTCACGAAACAGCCGCACCCGAGATACAAAGGCCGGCATATCCCTGCATATGAGATGATAAAGTTCTCCATCAATACGCACAGAGGCTGTTTCGGAGGATGTAATTTCTGTACCATTGCGGCGCACCAGGGCAAGTTCATCCAGTCCCGTTCGGAAAAATCCATAACCGGAGAAATCGCCGGTCTGAACGGAATACCCGGATTTGCCGGGAATATCTCGGATGTGGGAGCCCCTACTGCAAACATGTACGGTATGAAGGGCAGGGATGCCGGACTGTGCTCGAAATGCCGCAGGAAATCATGCCTTTTCCCGTCTCCGTGCAGGAATCTGGACAGGTCGCATTCCAGGCTGCTGGGGCTTTACAGGGAAATCGGCCGCATCAGGGGCATAAGACATTTCTACATCGGAAGCGGAATACGGTATGACCTTTTCCTGGATGAGAACGGCTTCATCGACAAGTCGTCATATCCTTATTTCCGTGAACTGGTCATGGAGCATACGTCCGGTATCCTGAAGGTGGCTCCGGAGCATACGGAAGACAAGGTCCTGAAACTGATGGCCAAGCCCTCCTTCAAGCTTTTCATCCGTCTGAGAAAAGAATTTGACACCCTGGTCCGCAAGACCGGAAAGCACTGCCTCCTGATCCCGTACTTCATTTCCGGACATCCGGGATGCGGCATGGCGGAGATGGAAAGATTGTCGGAAAATCCTGCGCTGGAAGGCATCAGGACGGATCAGGTGCAGGATTTCACACCTACCCCGATGACCACTTCATCCGTCATGTTCTACACGGGTATTGACCCCAATACGATGGAGAAAGTTTTCGTCGAAAAAGACATCGAAAGGAAGAGGAAACAAAAATCATTTTTCTTTAATAAAAAAGTGAAAAAAATATTTCCCAATCCGAAATAATGTTATATAATTGCAGCGAAAAAGAATCTATAAACAAGGAAAACGATATGGAGAAAAGCAGTCAGAAGAAGAGGGCTGTCGTAAGCTATGAGAATATGTCGGAAGAGTTGGCTGCAGCGTTTGCGGAAAAGTATCCTAAGGGGTTCTCAGATTATCTTCCGGATCTCTTGAAGTATGACAAGCCGGACGGCACTTCCTTTTATGCCGTCACAGTGGAAATACCTTCAGCCATATATCTGGTAAAAATAAAGGTCAAGACAGACGATGCCGAAGACATAGAAAGATGGCTGGACGGAGATGATGACGACGATGGTTCAGTATCAGGAAACGGTCCGGACAGCGGCGATCTTCCTGATGACAACATAGCCCAGTATGCATCTCCTGACGATGATGTGCAGGAGTCCGATCTGGACTAGTTTTGTTTGGCTTTTGATTATCGCTCAGTATCGGTGACAGACAGAAAGACAGGTCGTATATATGCGTCTATCAGACGTCTGCTGCAGAAAATGTCGGAAAAGGACCAGGTACTGGTCCTTTCACTTGTTGTTGGCGTTTTCTGCGGGCTTGCCTCTGTCGTTCTGAAGCTTTCCATAGAGTGGCTTCATCATCTGCTCACGTCCTGGTTTGACGGGAATTTCGACTACAATTTTCTGTATCTGGTCTATCCCGGCATAGGCATGCTGCTTTCCATGCTTTTCGTCCGTTATGTGATACGGGACAATATCGGCCACGGCGTGACGAAGGTCCTGCTGGCTGTTTCCAAGAACGAATCCAAGATAAAGCCCCACAACATGTGGTCTTCCCTGGTGGCGAGTTCCGTCACTATCGGATTCGGAGGCTCTGTCGGAGCCGAGGCCCCGATTGTCTATACGGGGGCCGCGATTGGTTCCAACATAGGCCGGAAGATGCGGCTTTCCTACAAGAATATAACCATTCTGCTGGGATGCGGAGCCGCAGGTGCGGTGGCCGGCATATTCAAGGCCCCGCTTGCCGGAGTGCTTTTCACGCTGGAGATACTCTTGTTCAATATCTCCATGTCGTCCATACTCCCGCTGCTGCTCTCCACCGTATCGGCGACGGTGATTTCATACCTTTTCCTGGGAGATTCCCTCCCGTTCGAATGCACCCTGTCTCCGTTCACGATGCGGAACATCCCTTTCTATATTTTGCTGGGACTGTTCTGTGCTGCATGTTCGATATATTTTACCCGTACCACGCTTTGGCTTGAAGACAAGATAAAGTCCATAGAAGGTCCGTTCAGAAGATGGTTCTTTTCGGCTGCCTGTCTGGGACTCCTTATCTTCCTTTTCCCACCTCTTTACGGTGAGGGTTACGATTCGCTTTCCGTCCTGCTGAACGGAGGCGGCATAACATTCGAGAACAGCACGGTCCTGGGCTTTTTCATGGATCGCCCGTGGACTGTCGTGCTTTTTTTCCTTTTCATACTTGTCCTGAAAGTCTTTTCGATGTCCTTCACGAATGCCGGAGGCGGAGTCGGAGGAACATTCGGACCGACCCTTTTCGTGGGAGCGGTGGCCGGTTTCGTCCTGTCCAGGGCGATTAACCTGGTGTTTGCCGGATCCGGCGTGACTGTCCCTGAGCAGAATTCCGTCCTGGTCGGGATGGCCGGTCTGATGGCAGGGGTAATGCAGGCTCCCATGACGGCCATATTCCTCATAGCCGAGATTTCCGGGGGATATGACCTGCTGATACCGCTTATCCTGACTTCCACCATTTCCTTTGGGGCCACCAGGATAGTGGAGCAGTATTCCATATACACCAAGCGTATAGCCAAGAGGGGAGAGCTCCTTACCCACGACAGTGACCAGGCTGTGCTTACACTGCTCAAGACTACGGACCTCATCGAGTCGGATTTCACATCCGTCAGAATAGACGCCACCCTGGGAGAGCTTGTCGATGCGGTGTCCAATTCTTCCAGGAATATTTTCCCGGTGCTGGATTCGAGGAAGCATTTCCAGGGATATGTTTCTCTTGAAGACATCAGGAAGGACATGTTCAAAAAGGACATGTACAATACGATGTATGTCTACAATTATATGAAATCTTCACCTGCATATGTCTATCCGGATGAAAAGATGGACAGTGTGATGAAGAAATTCGAGACTACCGATGCCTGGAACCTCCCTGTAGTGGACCATTACAGGACTTATCTGGGATTTGTTTCCAAATCCAAGATTTTTTCCGCATACAGGAACCAGCTGAAGGAAGTGTCTCACGACTGATACCGCATTTTTAATAGCATTGGACTGATTATGAAAGATTTGTATGTCAAGATGATAGCTGCAAGACTGTCTGTCAGGGAATGGCAGGTGGAGAATTGCGTGAAACTGTTCGAAGACGGAGCTACCATACCGTTCATAAGCCGTTACAGGAAAGAAAGGACGGGCGGTCTGGACGATGTCGCCGTTGCCGAAATCAGGCACTGGGCAGATGTCTGTTCGGAGATGGAGAAACGGAAAGAATCCATACTGTCCACGATTTCCGAAGCCGGGAAACTGACACCGGAACTTCAAGGCGCCATAGAAAATTGTCTGGATTCCAGGGAACTGGAAGATCTTTACATGCCGTTCAAGCCGAAAAGGAGGACACGGGCTACTGTCGCGAAGGAAGCCGGTCTTGAGCCTCTTGCCGACAGTATTTTCAGTCTGAATGTTCCGGATCCTGAAAAGGAGGCCGAAAAATTCGTGAACGATAAGGTGCCGACATCTTCCGATGCGCTGGCCGGGGCCAGGGATATCATTGCGGAAAGACTGAACGAGACAGCTTCTGTCAGGGAAACCGTCAGAACCATGCTCAGGACCAAACGTCTGGTGGCGAAACCTTCGAAAAACGCCGGTTCACCGGAGGCAGGGAAGTACAAGGGCTATCTTGACTTTTCTGAATCTCTGGCACATATAGCTGCGCACAGGCTTCTGGCCGTGCTCAGGGCTGAAGAGGAAGGTGTGCTGAGCCTGAAACTCGATGCCGACCCTGAGAAATGCGGGAACAAACTGTACTATGATTTCTGCCATGAGCGGAAATACCCCAATCCGAAACTTGCCGGACAGATAAGGGCCTCGATAGACGATGCGTACAAGAGGCTGCTGGAGCCGTCAATATCGAATGAAGTTATAAAGGAGGCCAAGGAAAAGGCCGATATAGAGTCCATAAAGGTCTTCGGCGAGAATCTGAGACAGCTGCTGCTTGCGCCTCCGGTAGGCCAGAAAAGGGTTATGGCCATAGATCCCGGTTTCAGGACAGGGTGCAAGGTGGTATGTCTTGACGGACAGGGCAATCTCCTTCATTATGAGACTATTTTCCCTCATCCTCCCGTAAGCGAGAAGGTCAAGTCCATCAGGGCCGTTTCTGAAATGATAACGGAATACTCGATAGAAGTCATTGCCATAGGCAACGGTACTGCAGGCCGGGAGACTGAAGATTTTATCAGACGTGTGCCGAAGCCGTCTTCTGTGAAGGTTTTTTCGGTAAGCGAGGACGGCGCATCCGTTTACTCGGCATCGGAAGCCGCAAGAGAGGAATTTCCGGACTATGACGTGACAGTCAGAGGGGCCGTATCCATAGGCAGAAGACTCATGGATCCGCTGGCTGAACTGGTGAAAATAGACCCGAAATCACTTGGCGTGGGCCAGTACCAGCACGATGTGGACCAGGGTCTTCTCAAGGAAAAACTCGACAACGTGGTGGAGAGCTGCGTGAACAGCGTAGGAGTGAATCTCAATACTGCCAGCAGACATCTTCTCAGCTATGTGTCCGGAATAGGTCCGGCACTGGCTGACAATATAATACAATACCGGTCGGAAAACGGGCCTTTCCGTTCCAGACAGGAACTCCTGAAGGTCAAAAGGTTGGGTGACAAGGCTTTCGAACAATGCGCCGGTTTCCTCAGAATCCCGGGAGCCTCCAATCCGCTGGACAATTCCGCCGTACATCCAGAGGCTTATCATATAGTGGAGAAAATGGCGGCCAGCCTGCATGTCAGACCGGAGGAACTGGTGTCCAATGCGGATTTGTGTTCCCGCATACATCCTGAAGACTTTGTCGAACCGGATTTCGGGCTGCCTACATTGAACGACATCCTCCGGGAACTTCTGAAACCCGGAAGGGATCCGCGCGAAAGTGCCGTTGAATTTTCTTTCTCCGACAATATCCGTACTATCGACGATCTTGAGGTCGGGATGGAACTGCCCGGAATCGTGACCAACATCACGGCTTTCGGCGCATTTGTGGATATCGGGATAAAGCAGAACGGCCTTATCCACATTTCCCAGATGGGAGGTGGCAAAAGGCGCATAAACTCACCGTCTGAAGTGCTCAGGCTGCACCAGCGCATAAGGGTGCAGGTGATATCCGTCGATATTCCGCGGTCACGTATCGGACTGAGACTTCTGAGGAATACGGAATCCTGATTCAGGAAATCCGGTCCTTCCTGAATGTATATTGTGAGAGGATTACGCCGACGGTGGACAGAAGAATGCCTATGGCCTGCCTGCCGTTCAGACTTTCATGACCGAGAATCCAGGCTACGATGGCTGCAACTACTGGTATGAGTGCGGAGAAGATGCTGGACTTTGCCACACCGAGGCTCTTGATAGTGCTGACCCATAGTGAGAAGGCCAGGCTTGAGCACAGGAAAGCAAGACAGAATATCGGGTAAAGGACTTCTGCGGAAAGATATCTCATGCTGAAATTGTCAAGCCCCTTGGTTATGAACAGCGGAAGCAGGTATACGGAGCCTATCAGGAACTGGTACATGACTATCACCTGGCTGCAATAGTTCCTGGACAGGCTCTTGGTCACGGATGCATGCCCCACTTCGCTCAGAACGGCTATCACAAGCAGTATGATTCCGATTACCACGTTTTCCCCGATCTGGTCCTTGCTCATGACTACCAGGCATATTCCGGAAAGCGAGAGAATGATTCCGGCTATATTGACTATGTTTATCCTTTCATTGAAAAAGAGTCTTCCTGCAACAATGGAGAAAAGCGGTATGGTGGCTATGATCATTGCACTCAGGGTGGGGGAGCCGGTCTCTTTCAGTCCGTAAGACTCGCACAGGAAATATATGAACGGTTCGAACAGTGCCAGCAGGAGGAATTTCGGCAGGTCTTTTCTGTGGATTCTGGTCACGCGGCCGCTTGCTGCGTTGAATAGGAAAAGTATTATTCCTGCCAGCAGGATGCGGACGAATACGAAATAGAAGACAGGTATGTCCAGTTTTATCAGAATGTCCGTCCAGATGTACGATATTCCCCACAGGATGATAGCAAAGACAGATACCAGATATACCAGCAGTTTCGAATTACTCAGATTCCTCATATAGATTAATTTCAGTTCAATGATTTCTTTCCACTTTCATCGAATTCACATTATTTACTTAACCGAATACCAGTTTTTCCCCGGCTGGTTTTCCTGAGCAGACCCGCCCGTCCCGTACCAGACGGACACCGTTTACGAATACGTCCGTAATCCGTCCTTTCAGGACTTCGCCTTCATACGGACTCCAGCCGCATTTGTACATCAGGTCCTCCCTGCGCACCGATCCTTCCGCATTCATATCCACGACAGCCAGGTCGGCGCAATATCCCTCTTTCAGGAATCCGCGGTCCCTTATACCGAAAAGGGCTGCCGCGTTTTCCGAGAATACAGACGCTATTCTGGTAAGAGGTATACCTTCCTGTGCGGCTACAGTCAGGAGTACCGGCAGCGATTGCTGTATTGAAGGCATTCCCGACGGGGCGGTAAGGTATTTTCTCTCTTTTTCCTGGAGAAGATGCGGGGCGTGGTCCGAGCCTATTGTGTCGATAAGTCCGTCCTTGAGTGCTTTTCTGAGAGCCTGCCTGTCATTTTCCGTCTTTATTGACGGGTTGCACTTGATCCGGCTTCCCAGCCTGCCGTAGTCCTTGTCCGAGAACCACAGATAATTGGCTGAAGTCTCGGCTGTGACTGGGCAGTCCTTTTCTCTGGCCTCTCTCACCATTTCCAGTTCCTCAATGGTGGAGATATGAAGCAGGTGGAGTCTTGTCCCGTGTCTGACGGCTGTCTCCAGTGCCTTGGCTGACGATTTGATGCAGGCTTCCCGGCTGCGGATGTCGCAGTGGGCGCTGAACGGAATATCATCCCCGAAACGGCTTTCTGCAGTTCTGATGTTTTCCCTGATGATTTTTTCATCTTCGCAGTGCACCAGAACTTCCTTGTCCCTTATCCCGAAAAGAGAGTCCAGCACTGAATCGTCATCTACGAGCATATTGCCTGTAGAGGAACCCATGAACACTTTTATACCTCCGAAATCATGGGCCGTGATACCGTCCTTGCCTTTTTCCAGTATTTCCATGATTTCCTGGAGATTGTCATTCGCAGCACCCAGATGGAAGCCGTAGTTCGCGAATGAACGGCCGGATGCGGATTCCAGCTTTTCCTTCAGACGCCTGGCGGAAGTGGTGGCGGGGACGGTATTGGGCATGTCGATGAATGATGTCACCCCTCCGGCGACAGCTGCTGCAGACTCGCTTCCGATATCAGCCTTGTGCGTCATTCCGGGTTCCCTGAAATGCACATGTGCATCAATACCTCCGGCGAAGACCGATTTGCCTTCCAGCCGCAAGACTTCATAGCCGGGATATTCTGATACAAGTTTTTCCAAAGGTATTCCGGAAGACAATATTTTCATTATTCTTCCGTCATTTATGACAATGGATGCGTCTTTTGACTCTTCCCCGGTAATGGCTTTCCCGCCGTACAATATATATCCCATCAGTTTTTCCTGCCTCTGATTTTCCTGAACCTCATTCCGATGACACCCCAGAACGCCTCTCCGAAAATGCTGCTGCTCATTTTGGATGAGCCTTCTTTCCTGTCGACGAATATTATCGGCACTTCCTTTATCTTGAATCCCAGTTTGTATGCCGAGTATTTCATTTCTATCTGGAAGCCGTATCCTTTCATGCGTATATTGTCCAGATCAATGGTTTCCAGGACTTTCCGTTTGTAACATTTGAAACCTGCCGTGGAATCGTAGATTTTCATGTCCAGCACTTTCCTTACGAAAACCGAAGCGAAATATGACATGATTACCCTGCCGATAGGCCAGTTGATGACGCTGATTCCGTTGCAGTACCTGGAGCCGATGGCCACGTCTGCCCCGTCTTTCGCACAGGCTTCATACAGTCTTGGCACATCCTCAGGATTGTGGGAGAAATCGGCGTCCATTTCGAATATATAGTCATAGCCGTGGCCGATACTCCATTTGAAGCCTTCGATATAGGCGGTGCCGAGCCCCTGTTTTCCTGTCCTCTCTATCATGAACAGTCTTTCCGGAAACTCTTTCTGAAGTCTCTTTACTATCTGTCCCGTGCCGTCAGGGGAATTGTCTTCTATTATTATTATATGGTATTCCCCTTCGAGAGAGAACACGGCCCTTATGATTTTTTCGATATTTTCCTTTTCGTTGTATGTGGGAATGATTATGATTTTTCTCTCCATCCTGGCCTGGTATTTCTAATTTTGTGGTGAAATTACAAAATTTTGTGAAAAATAGCCAATGCGGATGCGGAAGCTTTTTACATGAGAAAATAATTATTTCCCGGCATTTGCCATAAGATGCGTATTGTCAGCGACATAGTGTCAGGGACTGGATTTTGTCACAAATTTTTCCTCAGAAAAAGGGAAAAAAGATTTGGAGGGAAAGAAAAAAAGCGTACCTTTGCAATCCCCAAACGAAAAAGGGGTGCACAAGAGCGGCGGAAGCCGGGAAGTGCGATAAAAGAGAAGTTCATTGAAAAGACTGGAAAGACAAGAAGCAAGCAAAGCAAGAGACGTCAATACAGCCAGGCAGACAAGTAAGCTATAAAGAGATATAC
>DVIP01000064.1 GCA_018711225.1 Candidatus Cryptobacteroides intestinipullorum
TCGGGCCGCCGGAAGTCGCCCCCGCCGTTCGGGGCTTCGCCCCTCTCTCCGGAGACGACTTCCAATGATTACCAAAGTTACAACTTTCAATCTTTTTCTACCCTCCCGTGTCTACTTTTTCGACAGCAGCACTTGCACTAGCTTAAAAAAGTGCTTTCCGCACAGACGATGGAGGACGGAGTGGTCTGGTTGCGGTATAAGTTCCATCGTTGAATCGGCATGTCTGGGAGAAAGTGGGAGCAAGCATCACATCCTGCAGCGGAGGCATTGGCCGGGTGCAGGATGCCGCGTCAAAATTCCAGAGCCAGCGCAAGTCCCACAGATGTCTGTGCTCCGGAAGAAGAAGGCATGTATCCGACTGAAGGATATATTTTCATGTCCAGGGAATATCTCTGTCTGACATCCCTGTAGTACATATTCTTCACCTTGGCGACCTGCACGGCATCCACGATAGCCCAGATGTCCACGGAAAGCATAGCTACGGAACCGACCAGAGCCACTACTGTCCCGGCTACATTATCGAATAGTGCCGCTGTACCCAATCCTGTCAGGAGACCCAATCCTATAGTCCCTCCCAGAAAGGCGCAGCCACGGCCGACCTCGCCGCTGACCATCTGTCCGAGTCCGGGGATGAAGAAAGAAGCAATACCGGCCCAGGCAGGACTGTACGGTTCTCCGTATACCGGCATGTAATCGGAGGGTCTGTAATACGGTCTGTATTCCCTGTATGCAAGGCCGGGACCTGGAAATTCCCGGTTTTCCTCCCCGGTATCGAAAAGATCAGGATTTCTGCCGGCGACAAAGGTTTCGGTCCTGCCGGATTCATACCTGATTTCCCGGATTTCGGACTTGCTGATATTATACACGACTCCGTCAGGTTCATCATAAAGCCTGTACTTCACCGCATTGTCATCTATTTCCATCACTTTCGCCGTGACGGACCTGCCGTCTTTCAGAATCACGATGTCCTGTGCCTCCAGCTGTAATGCAATGAACACAAGAAGAACGGAAACAAGCCATTTTTTCATACCGACTCACGTTGAAAATTATCAGAAGTAAATATAAGCGAAAACCTGGAGCAATGCAAAAAACTCCTGAAGATCCGGTAGGGAATGACATACAATGAGGGTGATAAGAAAAAAGAAAGGGATTTCGAAGAAATCGTAACGTCAGTTCGACGGAATCTCTGATATTGAACAGAATAATTCGTCGAACTGACGTTAAATATAAATGCAAGTACGTATGTCGGGCGGAGCTATTCCAGGCCCATGCTTTTCGCTATGCCCATCTGCAGCCCGCGAAGTTCCGCCAGGCCGCGCATTCTTCCGTAGTAAGAATAGCCCGGATTAGACTTGCGGTTCAGGTCATCGCACATCTGATGTCCGTGGTCAGGTCTGACAGGTATGGACACATGACGGCGCTGCTGTACTTCGAGCAGAGCCTTCATCATCCCGTACATGTCCACATCTCCTTCGAGATGGTTGGCCTCATAGAAATTCCCGCTGTCATCCCTCTTGGTGCTTCTCAGGTGCACAAATCCCACCCTGTCGCCAAATTCATACATCATGGACACCAGGTCATTGTCAGGACGCACTCCGAAAGAGCCTGTGCAGAGGCAAAGTCCGTTGGAAACATTAGGCACAGCTTCCACCAGTTTTCTGAAATCCTCGGCCGTAGACAGGATTCTCGGAAGCCCGAGAATCGGATACGGAGGATCATCCGGATGTATCACCATCTCCACACCGCATTCGTCAGCCACCGGGCAGATTTCCTTCAGGAACCATATAAGATTCTTGCGGAGCTGTTCCGCACCGATTCCTTCATAGCGGGCCAGGGCCTCGCGGAACTGCTCAAGCGTGAAACTCTCCTCGCTCCCCGGCAGTCCTGCAATCATGTTTCTCACCAGCAGTTCCTTTTCCGCCTCGTCCATACTTTCATAACGGGCTTTGGCACGCGCCTTCTCTTCTTCGGTATAATCGTTCTCCGCTCCTTTCCTCTTGAGGATGAAGAGGTCAAAGGCCATGAAAGCCGCCTTTTCGAAACGCAGTCCCCTCGAACCGTCTTCCATCTCATAGAAAAGGTTCGTCCTGGTCCAGTCGAGGACAGGCATGAAGTTATATGTCACGCACTTGATACCGCATTCCGCAAGATTCCTTATGGACTGCTTGTAGTTTTCCACATATTTCCGGAAATCTCCGGTCTGTGTCTTGATATGTTCGTGGACAGGCACGCTTTCCACTACACTCCATACAAGACCTGCCCTGGCTATGAGAGCCTGACGGTCCTTTATTTCACTGACACTCCACACTTCCCCGTTCGGGATATGATGCAGCGCATGGACAATGTCGGTGACGCCGGCCTGACGGATAAAGTCCAGGCTTACGGGATCATCCGGCCCGTACCAGCGCCAGCTTTGTTTCATTAAATACATAGTGTTGCCTTATTATTAACGATTTCTTTGGAATCCATTCCTGTTTCTCAAACGTTTTTCTTCGAAACCATTGACGAACAGAGTGCAATTGTGCTCGCACAAATTGCCGAAGTGAGGATAAGGAAAAACTTTTAGTTTAACCTGGACCCATCCTAACCCCCTCTGCTCGCTTTCGAATGTCCACAGGACATTCTCATAAACCGCTCTCGACCCCTAT
>DVIP01000005.1 GCA_018711225.1 Candidatus Cryptobacteroides intestinipullorum
CGACGAAATCGCCTCACACGATGAAAGCATCGGCAAGGCGACAATCATAATCATTACAGATGAAATCCAGTTTCTCATCCGTTCCTATCTTGAATAGTTCGGAGACTCTCTCGTAATCGTCACGTCATGAGGATGACCTTCCACGAATCCGGCTTGGGTAATCCGTACGAATTTTGCGGATCTGAGAGCTTCGATATCACGTGCACCGCAATAGCCCATACCTGCGCGGAGACCTCCGACGAGCTGGTAAACCACTTCTGAAAGCGTACCCTTGTAAGGGACCTGTGCGACAATGCCTTCCGGAACAAGCTTCTTGATATCCTCTTCCATGTCCTGGAAATATCTGTCCTTCGATCCGTGCTGCATCGCCTCGAGAGAACCCATTCCCCTGTATGACTTGAACTTACGTCCGTTCAGGATAATAGTCTCTCCAGGTGATTCCTCCACACCGGCGAAGAGCGAGCCGGCCATGATGGTGCTTGCACCGGCCGCAAGAGCCTTCACTATGTCTCCGGAATATCTTATACCTCCGTCTGCTATGACAGGGATGCCTGTTCCCTTCAATGCGTTGGAAGCCATCATCACGGCAGAAAGCTGAGGCATTCCGACACCGGCTATGACACGCGTGGTGCAGATGGAGCCCGGTCCTATGCCGACCTTTACGGCACTTACACCTGCATCGGCAAGGGCTTTTGCACCTTCGGCGGTAGCCACGTTTCCTGCCACTATCTGTATGTCAGGAAGAGCCTCGCAGGCCTTCTTTATCATATTCAGCACCCCTACGGAATGTCCGTGAGCAGTATCGAGCACCACGGCATCGGCACCGGCATGAACGAGCATTTCTATACGCTCTATGGTGTCGGACTTGATGCCTACCGCTGCAGCGACAAGCAGCCTTCCCTTGGAATCCTTGGATGCGATAGGATTGTCCTTAAGTTTCATCAGGTCCTTATACGTGATAAGGCCTTCCAGTTTCCCGTCCTTGTCCACGACAGGAAGTTTCTCCACCTTGTACCTTCTTATCAGGGCAGTGGCTTCCGCCAGGCTTATTCCGGCAGGTGCCGTGACCAGATTCTCGGAAGTCATCACCTGGGAGATAGGAAGTTTCATATTGTCCTGGAAACGCAGGTCCCTGTTCGTGACAATCCCTATAAGATGCATGTTTTCATCCACCACTGGAATTCCGCCGATGTGATGCTGGGCCATCATTCCCAAGGCGTCGCCTACAGTGGCGTCAGGCCTGATGGTGAAAGGATCGTCGATCATGCCGTTTTCGGCACGTTTCACCCTCTCCACCTGCTTCATCTGCTGCTCGATGGTCATGTTCTTGTGAATCACGCCGATACCGCCCGCACGTGCCATGGCTATGGCCAGTTCCGCCTCGGTCACAGTATCCATGGCGGCCGAAACGACAGGGGTCTGCAGTCTGATGTCTCTTGAAAACCAGGTAGTGACGTCCACCTCTCTTGGAAGCACCTCGGAACGAGCCGGGATGAGCAACACATCATCGAAGGTCAGGCCTTCGGGAATCTCGTAGTTGGTAAATGTCTGCATTGTGAAAATATTATATTCTGCAAAGATAATTATTTTTGGTGTAATAAAGCAAGCCTTCCCTGCCATGTGCCGCGCTCTTCCAGCCGTTTGTCG
Source organism: Candidatus Cryptobacteroides intestinipullorum (assembly GCA_018711225.1). Lineage (GTDB taxonomy): Bacteria > Bacteroidota > Bacteroidia > Bacteroidales > UBA932 > Cryptobacteroides > Cryptobacteroides intestinipullorum. Next base: position 1,648 of record DVIP01000005.1, read on the forward strand.
AGCATTCTGAGCAGTTCGAAATTTCTCACCAGCCCCCACGGGGTTTCGTTCACGAATCTTGGCGGCACTTCTCCGGCAATGCGTTCTATATAAAGGTCCGGTCTCAGCCTTTCCAGAATGTCAATGACGAAGTCCAGGTATTCTTCCATCCCGAATCGCAGGAAATCTCCGGGGTTCCGGGCATACTCCCGCTCCATGGCGGTACCTTTTATTATCTGAAGCTGGTGGAATTTCACCGCCCGGAGCGGCATGTCGTTTATCATGGAGGTCTGTTCCAGCAGCATTTCCCTGGTCTCGCCGGGAAGTCCGAGAATAAAATGCGCCCCTGTATCTATGTTTCTTTCCGCCGTCATTTCCACGGCCCTGCGTGCGCATGCGAAGTCATGTCCCCTGTTTATCCGGGCCAATGTCGTGTCGAAGCACGATTCTATTCCGTATTCCACTGTCACTACCGGGGCATGCAGGGTTTTTCCGTCGACTTTCCTGCGCCATTCCGGCAGAAGGGTTCCGTCCTTAAGCGCTGCAATCATGTCCAGTTTTTCCCCGTCCACACAGTCAGGGCGCGTGCCGATGACAATGCCGGCCACTTCGGGGTGTGACAGCGCCTCGACATAGAGTTCCCGCAGCCGCTCCACCGGGGCATAAGTGTTCGAATATGACTGGAAATACGCGAGATAGTGCCCTGCATTACGGTATCTTACGCGATGAAACTCTATTCCTTCATCTGTCTGCTGGCGCAATGTTTTTCCCGGTGTGCTGTAACCGGGATGAAATGCCGCGTTGTCACAATAAGTGCAGCCGCCCCGGCCGACGGTGCCGTCCCTGTTAGGGCAGGTGAAACCGGCGTCCAGGACTATTTTCTGAAGGCGTTCGCCGTATTTTTCCCTATAATACCCGACAAATGAATTGTATCTTTTACCGTTTCCGAATTTCATGGCAATATCCGTAGGCCCGCAAATTTACTGCAAAATCGCCGAAAATGATATCTGCCGCACAAAATGATATCAGAAATGATGTTCGTAAATGATGTTCGACTAACCGCAAAAAACGCCGAAAACGTAGTTAGTCGCACAGAAATATGTTTTTCGCGAAAAACATATTTCTGTGCGACTAACTACGTTTTCGGCGTTTT
>DVIP01000065.1 GCA_018711225.1 Candidatus Cryptobacteroides intestinipullorum
AGATGTGTATAAGAGACAGGTTCAAGAGCGAAGCCGCCCTGTCTTATGCAGTTCATGCCATTCCCTTCATTGTCCTGATAGGGCCTGACGGGAAAATAGTACTGGTGAACATGCACGGCGAAGTCCTTGAGAACACGATAAGGGAACTCCTGTCCGATGCCGTCAAATCCTGCCGGCAATAACCTCTGCATGCTCCCTGATTTCATTCCTGAAATGTTCGGGGGCCAGCACTTCGACTTCGCATCCGTGTGAAAGAATCTCCTGTGCAAAATCGTATGTCGGTGAGAGGTAGTAGCGGAATACAGAGTAATCTTTTTCGTTTTCTACCTCTTTCTGTGAATGATGCAGCGGCAGCGTCCTGAAATATTCCCGCTGCACACCGTATACTTTCAGATCTACGGTTTCCGGAGGACAGTCATCTTCATGGATAATCCCGAAACAATTATGGAAATATTCTTCGGGACTGAAATCCTTCGGCATGACAAAGGCATTTCCGGTCTGTATCAGAGACTGGATCCTGTCCAATGCATATATTCTTAACGCATCCTTCTTTTTATTCCTGGCAATCAAATACCAGCGTTGTCTGAATACTTTCACGAAATAAGGCTCCACCTCTGCAGTATATTCATCCTGTCTCCAAAAACTTTTGTACCTGATTTCTACCGACAGTCCATCACGCATGGCTTCAATGATCGGGGTCAGGAATTTCTGCCCGGACGGAATCTGTTCGAAAACTATCCTGCGTTTCAGATGATGGCTTTCGTTGATGAGATTATTGACAGCAAAGGTATTCAGGAGCCACGTCCTGATCCCGCCTTTTTCCATGTCATCCGCGTTTTCTATATAATATTTATAACCTCCCTTTTTGTCACAGACAATATTTATATCGAACAAGTCCTCTATGGCATGCCTGTGATTATGGAATGTTTTTAACGGAATGTCGACTCCGTCGCTCATGCTGTTCCTGAGCCACTTTTCATTGATTTCCTCGAAGGTTATACCATTTGCACGGTAAATGGTGTCTACCAACCATATATACCTGTTGAACAAGTCCTTAGCCATGATTCCGAAGTTTTACTGTTTCTATATGCGCAAAGATAGCGGCAACATGTGCCAAAATACGACACAAGTCTCGAATCATTGCAATCAGCAGATTTCTGCAGGAAATCAGTCACGATTTCTGACTTGGTTGCCGCGGATTTCGCCATCAGTCATTCCCCCTGCCCGCCCTCGTATCATTACAGCCAGCATCCGGTAATGCATCGTTTGCCGGCATCACCGGCCTGAATATGATACTACTCCGTATACATAACACACACATCCGTCAGTTTTACTCCCGATGTCCGGGAGATCCCGATATTTCTGCAAGTTTCATAACGTCTTTCGTATTGATTCTGTTGCAAAATTACATTGCATGTGTGCCAAAGCATGACACAGGTAAAAATATTTCTGATGCAATTTGGCGTTTTGCAGGAATACCCTATATTTGCAGATGCTAAAATGGTGGTGCCGGGCGGTTCCGATTCGCCGGAGGCTGAGAAGATACACATCGCACCAGTACGGATAATGCCGACGCTGGGAATTTTAGTGACAATCATCTTTCTGCACGCACGATATCTGGACCCTGCACCATCGGACATCAAAACATTTTGTTATGAGGAAAGGACTGTCCGATGACTTGAAAGCCTTGTCAAGACTGCAATTCATCACCCATTATACGGAACGGTATTCTTACTCCGATTCGGCCATGCTGGCCCTCGAAGGAGGCTGCCGCTGGATACAGCTGCGCATGAAAGATGCCGGTGAGGATGAAATAGGACAGGTGGCAAGCCTCATACTGCCGGAATGCAGACGCAGGCATGCCGTATTCGTGATAGACGACCATGTGGAACTGGCCTTGCGCATGGGAGCCGACGGCGTGCATCTGGGAAAAACCGACATGCCGGTGGACGAAGCCAGACGCCTGGCCGGAGACAGTTTCATCATCGGCGGGACAGCCAATACTTTCGAAGATATATGCCGTCTGCACGTACAGGGGGCTGATTATATCGGCTGCGGGCCGTTCCGTTTCACCACTACAAAAAAAAATCTTGCTCCGGTACTCGGGACGGACGGTTACAGGGAAATAGTGTCCCGCATGAAAGAAAGCGGAATCAGCCTTCCGATCGTGGCGATAGGAGGGATTGCATCCGGTGACATCCCTCAGCTGATGTCTGCGGGGATATCCGGCATTGCCCTGAGCGGAAGCGTGCTGAGGGCGGATGATCCGGTCGCGGAAATGAGAAAAGTCGTCAGGGCCCTGGAAGAGACATGCTGACATTCCGGACCTGACAGGAACATATTGGAACGAACATGCCGCACATGATTGCGGCGAATATCAATTGATATGAAAATGATTGAAAAGAATGTATCCAAAGGTATTATAAGTACCTATTTCGAGAAACTTGAAAGGAATCTCGATATTGATGTCGCCATCGTCGGCGGAGGGCCTTCAGGTATTGTAGCGGCATACTATCTGGCCAAGTCCGGCCTGAAGGTGGCGCAGTTCGACCGCAAGCTGTCTCCGGGCGGAGGCATGTGGGGAGGTGCCATGATGTTCAACCAGATCGTGGTCCAGGAAGAGGCGATGGATATAGTCAGGGATTTCGGCATAAATTACCGGCCATACGGTGACGGGCTGTATGTAATGGATTCGGTGGAAAGCACTTCCGCTCTGCTGTACAAGGCAGTCCATGAAGGTGCCACCATATTCAACTGCTATTCTGTCGAGGATGTGATATTCAAGAACAATGTCGTGAGCGGCGTAGTGGTGAACTGGACACCTGTGCTTCGTGAGGGTCTCCATGTGGATCCGCTCAACATAATGGCAAAGTGCGTCATTGACGGGACAGGACATGACAGCGAGATGTGCAGGACAGTGGCACGCAAGAACGGTATCCGTCTCGCCACCGACACCGGGGATGTAATCGGGGAGCGTTCTCTGGACGTCATAGCCGGCGAACAGGAAGTGGTGAACGGGACCAAGGAGATTTATCCCGGACTTTATGTGTGCGGCATGGCGGCCTCGGCTGTCAGCGGCACTCCGCGCATGGGACCTATCTTCGGAGGCATGCTCATGTCGGGGAAAAAGGTCGCAGAGCTGATTATTGAAAAACTCGGGAAATAATTTCCCTGTTACAGCCGATGCTGTGGATTGCTATCACTTCCCCTTCATTTCATGAGGGGGAAGAATATTTTCTGAAACGACTGTTGGCACATGGCGTGGATCTGGTGCATCTTCGCAAGCCGGAAGCATCGGAACAGGAATGTGCGGGGCTTCTGGAATCACTGTCGGAAACCGAGCGCTCCAGAATCGTAGTCCATGATTTTTTCGGACTCGCCCTCCCCTACGGACTTCACGGCATTCATCTGAATTCCCGGCACAATACTGTTCCGGACGGCTATACCGGCCATGTCAGCCGCTCGTGCCATTCTCTGGAAGAGGTGGCAAAGTACAAAGACTCTTGCGGTTATGTGTTCCTGAGTCCGATATTCGACAGTATTTCCAAGCATGGATATGTTTCGGCTTTCAGCCATGAGACATTGAGGAAAGCCGCCGCCGAAGGGATAATAGACGAAAAGGTCGTAGCCCTGGGAGGGGTCACTCCGGAAAATGCCGGCTGGCTGGAAAAACTCGGTTTCGGAGGTGCGGCCATGCTCGGCTGCGTGAATCGTCTCGCCCTGCTGCCCCAGCCGGAGCAGGTCTCCCGTCTGGAAGAAATGAGACGCATGGTGAAAGGATGATGATGTCTTTCAGGGAAAGTCTATGGAAGAAAAAGAAAACAGTGAGGTCATTATAAGGAAAGCCTGCCCGGATGATGCGGAAAGGCTTGTGGCCATATACTCGCATTACGTGGAAAATACGGCAGTCTCATTCGAGTATGTCACCCCGTCCGTCCAGGAGTTCCGGTCCAGGATAGAGAATACCGTCAGGAAATATCCGTATCTTGTCGCGGAAAGCGGAGGGACAATCTTCGGCTACGCTTATGCAGGTCCCCTGGGCGTACGCGCCGCATTTGCATGGTCCTGCGAAGTGTCGATTTACATAGACAAGAATGCAAGAAGGCACGGATACGGCAGGAAATTGTATGAAGCTCTGGAAAATGAATTGAGACAGATGGGAATACAGAATCTGTACGCGAGTATAGCCTCCCCTGTTTCGGAAGATCCGTTTCTCACCGGAGACAGTGAAATATTCCACGGCAGGCTCGGCGGAACAATAGAGGGATGTTCCGTTTCGGGCACCATCACCGGTACAGACATAGCCGTCGGAGGAATAATCGGAGATGACCATAGCAGTACTACGATTACAGGATGCTCTGTTTCAGGCACAGTAAAAGGTTCTAAATATTATGTAGGAGGTATAGCAGGTCTTTCAAATGCCATATTCATAGACTGCCACTCATATGCAGACATTGAAGGTACCTATTATGTGGGCGGGATAGTCGGACATTCAGGTTCAAAAGAATCAGGCGCCATCGCCTGCCACTCCACCGGAGATATCAAGGCAACTGGAAGCACTGTAAATGATGCATACGCCGGTGGCATAGCAGGGGATTCAAATGGCAGTTTTGCCGCATGCTACTCCACAGGAAATATTAGCGGAGAGGGCTCTTCCGTCGGGGGTATAGCAGGATATATGATCGGCGAATCCATCATCTCATGCTACCATGCCGCAGGGAATGTCTCCGGCACAGGTGAAAACATAGGCGGTATACTGGGAGTGAGCACAGGCACCACGCCTGTAGCCTGCTACTGGAACGGTGCAGTCAGCAGCGGCAAAGGTATAGGCGACAGGGATGCCGGCCCGGACAGCGGAGTCCAGAAGGTTGACGGAGACTGGAGCGATGCCGTTACTGCAATGAACGATGCACTCCAGTCAGCAGGTTATGAATGGGAATATATCACCGGCAGCGACGGCCTGCCCGTATTGCAGAAGAAAAACTGAACGGGCTGCCCTCTTGAAAGGACTGCAGTCAGACGGTGCTATATTACAACAATTTCAAGGCAATGACAGCACAGGCTTCAGCATCGGCGAGCGCATTGTGGTGGTTCTCCATGTTGTAGCCGCAGGCGGCTGCCGAAAGATGAAGCTGATGACTCGGAATGTCCAGCCACCGGCGTGAAGCCGCAAGCGTACAATAAAATTCGTAACCCGGATATTCCATTCCATATTCTTCAAACGCCGCTTTCAGGCAACTTTCGTCGAATGGACAGTTGTGGGCGACAAGGGGAAGTCCTGCAATCCGCCCTTCTATCTGAGTCCAAACCTCAGGAAACCTGGGCTGATTGTCGGTATCTTCGTACGTCAGCCCATGTACCTCCGTAGTCCAATAAGTATAATAGTTGGGTGACGGCTGGATGAGACTGTAGAATCTATCGACAATCTTTCCTTCACGGACTATCACCACTCCGACACTGCATATGCTGGAACGCCGCCCGTTAGCTGTTTCAAAATCTATTGCTGCAAAATCCTGCATTGTCAATCATTTTTATACAAGTTATACATATCGGAAATCCATCCCTTCATCGTCTTTCTTAAAGTCTCAGGAGAGATGACCTCTATCATTGCGCCTACATGAAGCAACCCCATGACAAAATCATATGTGGGAGTCAGGAAAAACTCAAAATCCGCATACTCCCCATTGTCTTCCAGCAACCTCTGACTATGATGCAGAGGAAGGGATTTTATATATGGGATATGGCTTCCGTATGCCCTGATGACTATACGCTGCGGCTTCATGCCTTTGTCTGTGACTATTCCGTAATAATTTGAAAAATAATCCGAAGCGGAAAAGTCTTTCGGGAGTCTGAATGTGTCTGCCGTCACCTCCAAATCCGCTATGCGGTCCAGACCGTAAATTCTCAGATCATCATATTGGACATTGCGGGCCAGAACATACCACCGGTCTTCAAACAGCTTTACACAATATGGCTCAATGGCGAACTTATGGCTTTCAGTCCTGTTGAACCGGCAATATGTGATTGTC
>DVIP01000066.1 GCA_018711225.1 Candidatus Cryptobacteroides intestinipullorum
TCTTTTCGATGTTCTGGTCCATCGTTTTCTTGATGGCCCCGGTGGACGTGTTGTTCAGATACCCCAACGGAAGCCTGCCGATGTGTTCTGACAGACGTACGCGCAGTCCGTACAATATCCGGAATGCGGCTACGTGGGAAGACATCAGGGCGGCATAAAGAAGCACAAGCCCGCCTGCAAGCCCGCCGAACGCTATCCAGCCCCAGCGCATCATGACAGCTCCGTCCGCAGAAGCCGGACTGGCCCCGTGCTCCAGCAGTTCCTTCAGAATCTCATAAACAGACAGATAAGGTACAAGCATGCATACCGCACTGCCTGCCGACAGCAGGCCAGCCAGAACAAGCAGACCCTTTTTCTGCCCGGCTATCTCAAGCAGCCGGGCCAGACCTTCTTTCTTTTTTGTCTTATCCATTGTGAAATACTATTTTGATATGATTTTATATCCGAGCATCGAACTGAACCCGTAACAGAGCCGCGTCATACTTCCGGCAAGTCCATGTCATAAAAAACCGCCTTTCCGTTCCCGATACGCTGGAAACGGGTGTCAAGCCCGCAGCCTACATTCACCACTACCGGACAGGGGTGCGTGTCGATGAACCGCATTACGGCCCTGTCGAAATACCAGCCGCGTACCACACAGCCCACTTCACTCAGCTTTGCCCCGTCAAATCTGGAGTAATCGTATTCCAGACTGTCCGCCAGACGTTCCGCCGCCTTGTCATCCAGAATGGGGGCCTCCCGGCGGCTTTCCTTGGCCCTCATGTATAGCGGAATAAGCAGAGTTTCCGCTACAATGTTTTCAAATTCGTGTTTCTGTTTCATATTATTCTGTAATCCAATAATGAACGATATTCAGAATTGTTCATAAAAAAAGGAGGAAACCTCCGTGAAGGTTTCCTCCCCGCCGGCCGCCAAACCGCGGCCGGATGTCTGTATGTAGATTCCATGCCTTTCATATTCTGATTATTGCCCTCCATCCCTGGATTTCAAACAGGATATAGTCGTACAGGATGGCCTCCATTTCCTGCCGCGGCACAGAATGCATCAGCAGTTCTTCGAACATCGTGAACATCCATACCGTATGCAGATGGATGATAAAATCAGACACGGCCGTATTGATTTCAGGATGCTTCTGCCGCATGGATGCGAACCATACCTTGACCACCTCCGTAGAACGGTCGGTATAATTTTCCCTGAAATGCTCCAGTGAAGAACCCTGCGCATGAAACAACAGGATTTCCATCAGCACGCGATGCCTGTCCATCAGCGAAACATATTCGTCTATGCAGGACTCCAGATATTTTTCCGACCGCATCATCATAATATCTTCGCCCCGTATGCCGTGGTGTTCTTGCAGCATGGCTTCCAGGGCGCACAGGACCGGACTGACAGCTTCCCTGAACAGTTCGTCCTTGCCTGGAAAATAGTTGTAGATATTCCCGACGCCGATACCTGCCTCCCTGGCTATTTCGCGCATGGAGGTTTTTGCATAGGATTTCCGAGCGAATTGCCGTATGGCAGCATCCAGTATGCGCTTCCGTATGTCATCTTTCAGTATTTGCATCCTGCCGGACCGTATTTGCATTTTTACTTTTGCAAAGGTATCTCGCCTGCATGTGTCCGGCAATACCTATTTTTGGGGATTTTTACATCGGCACAGTAGTATTACCTTTTCCGGAGATTTGATTAATTTTGCCGGAAGAAACCTTAAGGAAAACGTATCATGGAATTTCAGGAACTTGTACAGAAAAGGCAAAGCACCAGAAAATATCTGGACGCCAAAGTGGACAACGCGCTTGTAACCAGATGTCTGGAAGCCGCGAGACTGGCACCGTCGGCGTGCAATTCCCAGCCGTGGCATTTCGTGGTTGTGGATGACAGCGAGAAGATAAGGGAAATAGGGGAGGCTGCAGCAAGTCTCGGAATGAACAAGTTCGCTGCAGGAGTCCCCGTAATAGTAGCTGTCGTACTTGAAAAAATGAATTTCACCGCCAAAGTCGGCAGCATCCTGAAAAACAAGGACTACTGCATGCTTGACCTGGGAATCGCCACGGAACATTTCTGCCTGCAGGCGGCGGAAGAGGGGCTCGGCACCTGCATTCTGGGATGGTTCGATGAAAAGAAAGTGGCAAGACTGCTGAATGTCCCGAAAGGCAAAAGGATTCCGCTTCTCATAACATTGGGATGGCCCGACTGCGAAATCCGCAGCAAGGTCAGGAAACCTCTCGAAGAGATTTCCTCCAGAAATTCATATTGACATTCACGCCCCTATGCGGGCGGACTATTCCAGGCAATCGTCCAGATCTCGCGTAATCCGGTCCTTGTCCATATTGCGGCCGATAAACACTATTTTCTGCATTCTGTCGCCGTATTCCTCGTCCCAGTCGCGCATGAAGCCGGGATCGGATTTCATGAGCTGCGCCAGATCCTCCGCAGGAGCTGTCGCATACCATTGGCCTGCCTGTCTGAGCTGTTTCTGTCTTCCGGCCTGTTCGAAAAGGTATGACATCTCCTTTTCATCGCTGAAATAGCAGATACCCTTCGCCCTGATGACGGAGGACGGCCATTTCTTCGACACGAACCAGTCGAACCTGTTGATGTCGAATGCCGGGCGTCTGTAATAGACAAATGTGCCTATTCCGTATTCTTCAGCTTCGCCTTCGTCATGATGATGGTGATGGTGTTCATGATTATGTTCCCTGCGTGCATCAGCCTCTGCGTCTTCGGAAGGGCGGCTTTCTATGCCCCTGATCCATCCGGCGGAAGTCGCTGCCCTGTCAAAATCGAATTTGCCGGTATTCAGGATATTGTCAAGTTCTATTTCCGCATAGTCGCATTCGATGATTTCGGCTCCCGGCTGGAGTGTCCTGATTATCGCCCTGATTCTGGACAATTCCTCCGGTTTCACCTCGGAAGCTTTGTTCAAAAGGATAATATTGCAGAACTCTATCTGCTGGATTATCAGTCCTTCAATATCATCCTCACCGATGTCCTTGCGATCCAGACTGTCACCGCAGCCGAACTCGTCCCTCATCCTGAGCGCATCCACGACAGTCACGATGCAGTCGAGCCTGCAGACCCCGTATCTGGTATATGCTCCACCCAATGCAGGGATGCCGCAGAGGGTCTGTGCAATCGGTTCCGGCTCGCATATTCCGCTGGCTTCAATGACTATATAGTCGAATTTCTGCGACTTGAGCAGTCCGAACACCTGATCCACCAGATCTGCTTTCAGCGTGCAGCAGATGCACCCGTTCTGAAGAGCCACCAGACTGTCGTCCTTCTGGGCCACTACTCCGCCTTTCTGGATGAGTGCGGCATCAATGTTCACTTCGCCTATGTCATTGACAATAACGGCGAAACGTATTCCCTTCCTGTTTGAAAGGATTCTGTTTACGAGTGTGGTTTTTCCGCTGCCGAGATAGCCGGTCAGCAGCAGGACCGGAATTTCCTTGTTTTCCATTATCAGTCTTGTTTTAACGTCCGTTCGTCGAATTATTTTACTTTGTATCAGAGATCCCGTCGAACTGATATTACGATTTCTTCGAAATCTCTTTCCATTTTCGTGTCACCCGTTTTCGTTCAACCGGATTTGTAATCCGGTTGTTTGTTTATATGAGGGTGACCAAAAGTGACTTTTGGTCACCCTCAAACGTCTTTCTTCGAAAGACTGGACCCATCCTAACCCCCTGCACCCCCTATTAGGGGGATTGTGCGACTCCCAGTCGCGGTCCCTTCGGGACTTTTGACCCAGCCCCA
>DVIP01000067.1 GCA_018711225.1 Candidatus Cryptobacteroides intestinipullorum
AAGCCTGCCTGTCCGAATGCTGCGCGATCAGGGCCTGGACATATCCGTCCTTGAGGGCCGCCAGATTCCTGTCGAGAACATCGAATCCCACCACCCTGCAGGTACGGATACCGCGATCCCGGAGATAGTCCGCCACAAAATGCACCCTGGAATTGCACATCACGATATATTTTTCAGGATCAGGATCTGCAGCGAACATCTCATCGAGCACGGCATACCTTGCGTCCCTGTCCTTCGGATCTATGAAGGTATTTTCAATCTCACAGTCGGGATAATGCTCCGAAATATAGTCTATAAAGCCTGTCCGTCTGGTTATCGTCGGATCCGAAAGCCCCCTCTTGTCCCTTGCTATCCTGATTATATGCACCTTGCCGACATTCCTTCCGTCTGTCAGTATGTCTGCGCAGAGATAACCGCTCTGATACATGGGCATTCCATAATAGGCCAGATACCCGTCATCCTCCAGCTTGGAGTCTATGTAGACATACGGCACATGCCTGTCAGCAAGTTCTTTCGCGAACTTCAGCGTCTCGTTCCTGAACATGGGCGCCATCACCACCCCCGAAGGGTCGGAAGCCAGGACTTTGGCGCATGCGCTCTGGAAAGAGTCCAGGTCATACTGGTCGTACATTTCGACGCTTATGCTTATGCCGAACCTGCCTGCATATTCGGCACCTGCGTCAATCCCCCTTTCAGTCAGCTCCCAGAATTCCCCGTTATTAAATTCGGGTATGAGACATGATATGTGGTAGTTTTTCTTGGATGCCAGAATGGAGGCATAGAAATTCGGTCTGTAGCCGAGTTCCGATATCACCTTGAGAATCCTTTCCTTGCTTTTGGCCGAGACTTCGCCCCTGTCATGGAGCACCCGGTCTACCGTGCCTTTGGAGACACCGGCAGCCTTCGCCACATCATTTATGGTAATTCTGTTTACGTCCTTGTTCATAATCAGTGTCGGGTATGGCTTTTTTTGAAATCGTTTCCAAATATATAATTTTTTCCGTTACCGCGCACGGAAATCAAAATTATTTTTTACCTTTGCAGAGATTGACACTAATGACTATCTAACTTCAAAATAATAATACAATGCCTAAAGTTATCACATTCGGCGAGATTATGCTCAGGCTTTCCACTCCTGGATATCTGAGATTTTCTCAAGCCAAAGAATTTGCAGCCACTTTCGGTGGCGGAGAAGCCAATGTCGCAGTATCACTTGCCAATTACGGCATCGAGACCGAGTTCGTGACACGTTTCCCGAAAAATGATATAGCAGCCAGCTGCATCAAAGACCTTCACAGCTATGGCGTGGGGACAAAATACTGCATATACGGCGGTGACAGGCTCGGAATATATTTCCTCGAAACCGGAGCGGTGGCACGTGCCAGCAAGGTTGTCTACGACAGGGCTCATTCGTCCATTTCGGAGATAGAGAAAGGCATGATCGACTGGGACAAGGTCTTCGAGGGAGCAGACTGGTTCCACTGGACAGGCATCACCCCTGCAATAAGCCAGGGAGCTGCCGATGTATGCCTTGAGGCCATAAAGGCTGCAAACAGGCTCGGAGTGACAGTGTCATGCGACCTGAACTACAGGAAAAACCTGTGGAAGTACGGCAAGACAGCATCCGAAGTCATGCCTGCACTCGTCGAAGGCTGCGACGTGATTCTCGGAAACGAGGAAGACGCGGAGAAAGTATTCGGCATCAAGCCTGAAGGTTTCGACGTGACAGCCACCAAGGGAGAGGTCAATGCAGCACAGTTTGAAAGCGTGTGCAAGCAGCTTATGGCCAGATTCCCTCGTGCAAAGAAAGTCATAATAACTCTCAGGGGTTCCATCAACGCCAACCACAACACATGGGGCGGCGTCCTCTATGACGGCACTACGCTTTACCAGTCGCCGAGATATGACATCACCCATATTGTAGACCGTGTCGGCGGAGGTGATTCATTCATGGGAGGACTTATCTACGGACTCCTTACCTATACGGGAGACGACCAGAAGGCCCTCAATTTCGCAGTAGCGGCGTCATGCCTGAAACACACCATCTTCGGAGACTTCAACCAGGTGACTGTGGCCGAAGTCGAGAACCTGATGAAAGGCGACGGTTCCGGAAGAGTTTCACGTTAATATTATCACGTTAATATTATAAGGTATACCGATATGGCAAAATACAGTAAAATGGAAGTCCTGTCAGCAATAAAGGAAACAGGCATGGTGCCTGTGTTCTACAATGCTGACGTGGAAATATCGAAAAATGTTGTCAAGGCCTGCTATGAAGGCGGTGTAAGGGCCTTCGAATTCACGAACAGAGGCGATTTCGCACAGGAAGTGTTCGGAGAACTCGTAAAATACGCAAACAAGGAACTTCCGGGGATGATACTCGGAGTCGGATCTGTAGTGGATCCGGCCACTGCCGCCCTCTATATACAGCTGGGGGCCAATTTCGTCGTAGGTCCGCTGTTTAACCCGGACGTGGCTCCGGTGTGCAACCGCAGACTTATACCGTACTGCCCGGGATGCGGTTCCGTATCGGAAATCGGAAAGGCACAGGAACTCGGATGCGACCTCTGCAAAGTCTTCCCCGGCGACGTGCTCGGTCCCGCTTTCGTGAAAGGACTGCGCGCCCCTATGCCGTGGAGCCAGATCATGGTCACCGGAGGAGTAAAACCGACCAGAGAGAACCTCGAAGGCTGGTTCAAGGCCGGAGTGACATGTGTCGGAATGGGAAGCAACCTCTTCCCCAAGGACGTGATTGCGGCCGGGGAATGGAGCAGGATTACAGAGCTCTGCAAGGACGCGCTTGCAATAATAAAGGAAGTACGATAATCATTTAAACAACGCCGGGGCCGGAACCGGAAAGACGGACGGCCCCTTTCAAGGCGTCTTCCGACGCCCAACACAACAATCAAGAATGGAACAGACAACAAGTAAAAAACTGATGACCAATTGGAGATGGTGGATGGTGGTCCTGCTTTTCGTGGCCACTACCGTCAACTATCTCGACAGACAGGTGCTGTCCCTCACATGGAAAGACTTCATTGCACCGG
>DVIP01000068.1 GCA_018711225.1 Candidatus Cryptobacteroides intestinipullorum
GCTCTGCAGATGAAGCCCTGAAGCAGATAGACAGCAAGGGCTATCTTGTGCCGTACAGGACGGACGGCAGGAAGGTTGTGAAGGTAGGGGTCAATTTCGATTCCGCCACACGGACCGTCAGGAACTGGAAAGCTGTCTGGCAATGATTGGCAGCCGGATTGCAAATCCGGCTGGACGGAAACAGACCGGAACTGGACGGAAACGGCAGGCATATCCGGCTACGGTTTCCGGATGAGGGCTGAAAACAGGCCGGCAGATTGCAAATCTGTCGGAACGTTTTGGATGATTGTCGGAACGTATAGGATGATTGTCGGAACGTATAGGGTGATCTGCCGGAACGGTCGGGAAGCTGCCGCGAAGCCTGAAAGAAAATTGCAAAATATATAAACGAACTTAATAATAATTACGATTATGCCGTTGATATTGTCCGAAGGGTACAAGAATGTACTCGAAAATGTTGAGAATACGGAAAAAGCGATCAAGTATGTGAAAGACATGTTCCAGGAAAACCTGTCGGCTCAGCTGGCCCTGCTCAGGGTGACAGCGCCGATGACGGTATTGTCCGGGACGGGAATAAACGATGACCTGAACAGTGTCGAGAGGCCGGTATCGTTTCCTATCAGGGATATGGGAGAGAGGAAGGCTGAGGTCGTACACTCTCTGGCCAAATGGAAACGGCTCAAGTTGGCGCAGATGAAGGTAGGCCCGGGAAGGGGAATCTACACCGACATGAATGCGCTGAGACCTGACGAGGAACTCGACAATCTGCATTCGATATATGTCGACCAGTGGGATTGGGAAAAGGTTATCCGCCGCGAGGACAGGAACATACATTTCCTGAAGTCTGTGGTACGCCGGATATACGAGGCGATAAAGGTTACCGAGAACAAGGTTTTCGTGGAGTTCCCGCAGATAGTGCCGCAGCTGCCTGAAGACATTTTCTTCATCCATTCGGAAGAACTTCTCCAGCTTTATCCTGACATGACTCCTAAAGAAAGGGAAAATGAGATCGTCCGCAAACATAAGGCAGTGTTTGTCATAGGGATAGGGGCAGACCTCTCTGACGGGAAACCGCATGACGGGCGTGCCGCCGACTATGATGACTGGAGCACTGTGGATTCGTACGGCTACGAGGGGCTGAACGGGGATATCCTGCTGTGGAATCCTGTATTGCAGAGTGCTTTTGAAGTATCCAGCATGGGTATAAGGGTGGATGAAGCGGCATTGGAGCGCCAGCTGGCCATCCGTCACCAGGAATGGAAGAAAGACCTGTATTTCCATAAAAAACTTCTGGCAGGCGAACTCCCGTGCACCATAGGCGGTGGCGTAGGGCAGTCGAGACTTTGCATGTATCTGCTCCGGAAAGCCCATATCGGGGAAATACAGAGCAGCATCTGGCCGGAGGATATGGTCGCTACATGCAGGGAACATGGAATCGAACTTGTGTGACGTCAGGTTTTTCATTATCTTTGCAGGATTGCTGAATAAACTTACAAGTTGATGATAACATCAGAGCAGATTAGGGAACTGAAGCAGCGTACGGACACACTGTACCGATGTCTTGACATAGAAAACAAGCGCAGGGAAGTCGAGGAAAAGCAGAAAAAGACACTTGAGCCTGACTTCTGGGATGACCCGAAGGAGGCTGAAAAATATCTGAAAGAGCTTTCCGGCATCAAATCATGGGTCACCGGCTATGATGAAGCGGCTTCTGCCGTTTCTGATCTGGACGTGCTTTACGAGTTCGCCAAGGAAAGCGAGGTTTCTGCTGCAGATGATATCGAGACTCCGGAAATGAAAGAACTCGAGGCGGGATTCGGTTCCGCACTTTCCCTCGTAGAGAATCTGGAACTGAAGAACATGCTCGGTGATGAGGGCGACAATCTCGGCGCGATCCTTACCATCAATTCCGGAGCCGGAGGTACGGAGGCCAATGACTGGTCAGCCATGCTGATGCGCATGTATATGCGGTGGGGCGAAAGGAACGGCTATAAGGTGACTGTCACGGACCAGCTCGATGGCGAAGATGCCGGCATCAAGTCAGCGACGATTCAGTTTGAGGGCGATTATGCCTTCGGTTACCTGAAGGCCGAGAGCGGTGTGCACAGACTGGTGCGCATCTCTCCGTTCAACGCCCAGGGAAAACGCCAGACCACATTCTCGTCTGTCTTCGTCTATCCTCTTGTGGACGATACCATAGAAATAGAAATCAATCCTGCTGATCTCGAATGGGACACATACCGTTCCAGCGGGGCCGGAGGTCAGAATGTGAACAAGGTGGAGACAGGTGTCCGCGTAAGGCATATCCCGACCGGTATAGTGGTGGAGAACACCGAGACCCGTTCCCAGCTGGACAACAGACAGAATGCGCTGCGTATCCTCAAGTCGCGTCTGTATGACCTGGAACTCAAGAAACGACAGGAGAAGCAGGCGGAGCTGGAAGGCCAGAAGAAAAAGATAGAATGGGGTTCTCAGATCCGGAGTTATGTGCTTCATCCGTACAAGATGGTGAAGGACCTGAGGACAGGTTACGAGACATCAGATACCCAGGGAGTCCTGGACGGCGACCTGAACGAGTTCATGAAAGTCTATCTGATGGGGGCCGGAACATCGAAATGAGCCGGAGCCGCAGCATATATGATAAAGGTAGTGTTAAAATATTAATATATGGTAGAATTCAAGTATGCACCTATGTTTCAGCTTGGTGAGGACAAGACTGAATATTATCTTCTGACAAAGGATTATGTGTCAGTCGGGGAGTTTGAGGGCAAACCTGTACTGAAGATCGCAAAGGAAGGACTTACGGCCATGGCTAACGCCGCGTTCCGCGATGTGTCTTTCATGCTGAGGCCTGCACACAACGAGCAGGTGGCGAAGATTCTTTCGGATCCGGAGGCAAGCGACAACGACAAGTACGTGGCGCTTACATTCCTCCGCAATGCCGAGGTGGCATGCAAGGGCAGGCTTCCGTTCTGCCAGGACACCGGTACCGCCATTGTTCATGGTGAAAAGGGACAGCAGGTGTGGACAGGATATTGCGACGAAGAGGCATTGTCTCTCGGAGTGTACAAGACATATACGGAAGAGAATCTCCGCTACTCGCAGAACGCTCCGCTGACAATGTATGACGAGGTGAATACGAAATGCAACCTTCCGGCCCAGATAGACATAGAGGCTGTAGAAGGAATGGAATACAGATTCCTGTGCGTGACAAAGGGCGGCGGATCCGCGAACAAGACATACCTGTACCAGGAGACCAAGGCCATCCTCAATCCGAAAACTCTTGTGCCTTTCCTGGTTTCCAAGATGAAGACACTCGGAACGGCTGCATGTCCTCCATATCATATCGCATTCGTGATAGGAGGCACTTCCGCAGAAAAGAATCTCCTGACAGTCAAACTGGCCTCCACACATTATTATGACAGTCTTCCTACTTCCGGAGACGAGACGGGACGTGCCTTCAGGGATGTGGAACTCGAGAAACAGCTTCTGGAAGAGGCTCACAAGATAGGCCTGGGTGCACAGTTCGGCGGTAAATATTATGCACATGACGTGAGGGTGATACGTCTTCCGCGTCACGGTGCAAGCTGTCCTGTAGGTCTCGGTGTCAGCTGCTCTGCGGACAGGAACATCAAGTGCAAGATAAACAAGGACGGTATCTGGATTGAAAAACTGGATGACAATCCTGGCAGGCTTATTCCAGAAGAACTCCGCCAGGCAGGTGAGGGGAATGCCGTAAAAATCGACCTTGACAGGCCGATGTCGGAAATCCTCAGGGACCTGACCAAATATCCCGTTTCCACAAGGCTCAGCCTGAACGGGACAATTATCGTGGCCAGGGATATCGCCCATGCCAAGATAAAGGAGCGCCTTGACAGGGGAGAGGAAATGCCTCAGTACCTGAAGGACCATCCCGTATATTATGCCGGACCTGCCAAGACTCCGGAAGGAATGCCTTGCGGCTCCATGGGACCTACTACGGCCGGCCGTATGGACCCGTATGTGGATTTGTTCCAGTCGCATGGCGGAAGTATGGTGATGCTTGCCAAGGGCAACAGAAGCCAGCAGGTGACTGATGCATGCAAGAAGCATGGAGGATTTTATCTCGGCTCTATCGGAGGGCCTGCAGCCATCCTTGCACAGAACAACATCAAATCCATCGAGTGCGTCGAATACCCGGAACTCGGTATGGAGGCTATCTGGAAAATCCACGTGGAGGACTTCCCTGCATTCATTCTGGTGGATGACAAGGGTAATGATTTCTTCAAGCAGTTCGGACTGTAAGCGGAGCCGGCAAAATACGGCATGTCAGAACAGGGAACCTGCTGCGTTCCTGTCAGAGCAGATTTATAACCTGTTCCGGTATATGTATAACCCGTTCCGGTATATGTATAACTCGTGGGGCTGGGTCAAAAGTCCCGAAGGGACCGCGACTGGGAGTCGCACAATCCCCCTAATAGGGGGTGCAGGGGGTTAGGA
>DVIP01000069.1 GCA_018711225.1 Candidatus Cryptobacteroides intestinipullorum
CCGCAAGATATTCAAAGTGCAGGTATGCCAAATAAGGCTGTGCAAAAGTGCAATATTTGCACTTTGAATTGCACTTTGGAAGAAATAGCAGTGCTTAACTTCTTGCGAGAACAACCTAAAGCCACGCAAAAAGAAATTGCCGCACATATAGGCAAATCTGAGAGAACAGTAAAGACCATTACCGTAAATTTGACCGAAAAAGGTATCATCGAGCGCAAAAACGGCAAAAGAAACGGCTATTGGGAGATTAAGATTAACGATTTGAACCGCTAAATTCTCATTTATGGAATTACAATGAAAAGCTGGAAGAAAGTTCATATTGCTGAATAAATGATTATGGTAACGGAACTGCTTGGAAAATACATCTGGCTTGTGCAGAAATTCATCACGGCCGGAGACCGTGGCCTGAGCCTGGAAGAGCTCGGCACTGCCTGGGAAAGAAAATTCGGCACCTCATACGCCCGGAGAACATTCAACAACCACAGGGAAGCCGTTTCCGAAGTTTTCGGCATAGACATAGAGTGCGACCGTGGGACAAACAGGTATTTCGTAAGGAACAGCGGAGACATTGCCGACAGGGAAACCGGCATTTCATGGCTGATAGACACCTTCACGGTAAACAACATGCTGGTACTTTCCAAGGAAAGGCTTGCCGGCAGGATATCCGTAGAGGAAGTGCCTTCTGGAAAGAAGTACCTTGCCCCGCTCATGTCCGCCATGCAGGAAAACAACAAAGTGGAGATATTGTACCGGAAATACGGGGCGGAAATGCCTGATATCCGCAATGTGCACCCTTACGGAATAAAGGAGTCGGGACAGAGGTGGTATCTGGTAGGATGGGCAGAGGAACGGGACAGCTGCAGGGTATATGCCCTGGACAGGATTGAGAGCCTGAAAGTGCTCCCCGATACGTTCAAGATGCCGCAGGACTTCGATATCGACACCCTCTTCGCCACGTCTTTCGGGAGCTATCTTCCGGACAGTCCGGCACGCAGGATAGTGTTCCGCGCTTTCGGGAAAGAAGCCTCGTACATCAGGGATCTTCCGCTCCACCACACACAAACTGTTCTGGAAACCGATGGAATATCCACAACTTTTTCCATATTTGTATCTCCCAACAGGAGTCTCTACCTGGAATTTCTGAGACACGGGGCCGGAATAGAGGTCCTGTCTCCGGCTGACCTGAGAGAGAACATGAAGAGCCTGACGGAAGAAATGTATCATCTGTACGGGTGATACTGAAACGGGAAGGGATTCCGGAGAAATGGTAATGTCAGTCCGACGGAATCTCTGATACTTTGCCGAACTGACGATAAATATGATGTTATGGAAAATACCAGACCGAAAAAAGAGAACAGCAGAATGAGAACCTTCCTGCAGGTCCTGACATGGATGGCAGGAATCGCATGCCTCGTCTATGCGGTATCCTTTCTGGTGAAAAGAAGTTACGATGTGATGAAGATGAAACCTGAAAGCGGCTATATAAGCAGGCCGGACCCGGATGTGGAAAACGGCAGGATGACACCGGAAATACTCCTGTCTTTCGGAAAAGTCAGCGATCCCCAGGTATCCCCTGACGGGAAATACATACTATATAATATTTCCTATACCTCGATAGAAGAGAACAAGTCCTGCTCCAACCTCTACATCTGCAGGGCAGACGGAAGCGGCAGGCAGCAGCTGACGGCAAGCGCTGCCAGTATCAGCAATGCCAGATGGTGCGGTTCCGGAGACAAGATACTGTATCTGCAGGGCGGACAGATATGGACGGCTGCCGTCAGGCACACGGCGAAAGGCATCAGCCTGAGGCGTGAACTGCAGATATCGGATATACCTGCCGGAATCTCGGAATTCAAACTTTCCCCTGACCAGAAAAAAATCATGTATGTCAGCAGGGTGAAAAGCCTTGTGGACAAGCCGTCAGACATATACCCCGACCTGAAGAAGGCCGATGCGTTCATTACCGATGATCTCATGTACAGACACTGGGACCATTGGGTAACGGACCTGCCTCATACTTTCATTGCGGACATCAATGTGAAATCACCGAAACCCAAGACAGTCAGACCGGAAAACTCCACGGACATTCTGGCCGGGGAAAAGGAAACGTACGAACTTCCTGCCGAGCCGTTCAGCGGCATTGAGCAGCTTGACTGGAGTCCTGACGGAAAGACCATAGCCTATTCCTGCAAGAAAATGACGGGAAAAGAATATGCCTTTTCCACCAATTCGGAAATATACCTTTATGATGTGGCATCCGGCAAGTGCACCGGGATAATGCACGGCGGCGGGTATGACACGAATCCCGTATGGTCTCCTGACGGGGAAAAGCTTTGCTGGCTGAGCATGGAAAGGGATGGTTATGAAGCAGACAAACAGAGACTGATGACAGCCGATATAAGCTGGAAAAATACAGAGGGAGAATCTGGCGGAAGACTGCCGGAAGTCAGCGGAATCAGAGACCTTACCGCGTCATTCAAGTACAATGCGGCAGGTCCGGTATGGGACGCGTCCTCCGGAAAAATCTATTTCAATGCCCTGGCGGAAGGGGTTCAGGGCATTTTCGCTGCTGATTTGTCAGCAGACGGGAATATAGAAAGGATAACAGACAAAGACCTGTGGTATGATTTCTCATCACCGTTCCACATATCGGAACAGGACGGGACCACCACGCTGCTGACAAGCTGGTGCAGTATGGATTTCCCTTCAGAACTGGTTGCCGTGGACATATCACCGGACACCGTTACAGTACGCTCCGTGACGAAAGAGAATGCTCACATATTGGACAGGCTCGCCCAGACCCGCACCGAAGCCAGGTACATAAAGACAGTGGACGGCAAGGACATGCTGACATGGGTCATATATCCGCCGGAATTCGACGAGACGAAGGTATACCCGTCCATCCTGATATGTCTGGGAGGGCCGCAGAGCACGCTGAGCCAGGGATGGTCTTACAGATGGAACTACAGGCTCATGGCATCTCAGGGATATGTGGTGGTCCTTCCGAACAGACGCGGCACTACAGCCTTCGGACAGGAATGGACCGAGCAGATTTCAGGCGATTACTGCGGACTGAACATCCAGGACTACCTTTCCGCCGCGAAAGCCCTGAAAGCGGAGAAATACATAGGGAAAATGGCTGCATGCGGAGCCAGTTACGGAGGCTATTCGGTCTATTATCTGTGCGGTGTGCACGGGGATATCTTCGATGCCTTCATAGCTCATGCCGGGATATTCAATGAGGAACACATGTACATGACTACGGAGGAAATGTGGTTCCCGAACTGGGACAACGGAGGACTTCACGAATATGAGTTTTCCGGGAAACACGAAACCGGTCCTGCCGGTGACGGGGAGACGTTTGGAGGCATCAGACAGGGTGGTTCTCCATGGAGCAGCGCCCCTGCAGCGCAACGCCATTACGCCAATTCTCCGCACAAGCTGGTAACGAACTGGCATACTCCCCTGCTCGTGACGCACGGGGGCATGGATTTCAGGGTTCCCGTGGATGAAGGGATGGCGGCATACAATGCTGCCCAGATGATGGGAGTGCCGTCAAAGCTTATAATATTCCCGGACGAAACGCACTGGATACAGAAGCCTCAGAATGCGGTATTCTGGTACAGGGAGTATTTCGACTGGCTGGACCGCTGGTGCAGGAAATAAACACCCGGGGAAACACCCGGGGAAATCAAATAAATTTGTTCGGGTCTCGGCTTTTCACTATATTTGCCGCCGATTCGCCTCCGTAGTTTAATGGATAGAATTTCAGATTCCGGTTCTGACGGTTGCGGTTCGATTCCGCACGGGGGTACTCTAAGAGACAACGACATGAAAATCATGTCGTTGTCTCTTATTGCTTCACCACTTCACAATATGGGTCAATGACCTCACTCCACCTCAAGACACAATCATTAGCGGGCTGTTCAATCCTTATCTCTCCGATGTATCACACCGGACGGAGTTCAACCGGATTTGCAATCCGGTTGTTTGTTTATATTCCGGCAGATTGCAAATCTGCCGGTACGAAAAATCTACCGGTACGAAGAATCTGCCGTTACGAATCTGCCAGTATGAAACTGCCGATATGAAACTGCCGGTATGAAACTCCTGGTCGCGGTCTCTTCGGGAGTTGACTCTGCCCATTTGCCGATATTGCCGATAAATTTGTTGAAGAATTAATTTTCTCCTATTTTTGTACGTTTGAAAATAATTCCGGCCCGTCAGGGCATTGGACAGAAATTGGATTATTATGAAAAAAGCTTATGTATTTCCAGGCCAGGGGTCACAGTTCCCGGGAATGGCCAAAGACCTTTACGAATCTGACGCAAGGGCTAAGGACATGCTTGAAAAGGCAAATGAAATCCTCGGATTCAGAATAACCGACATTATGTTCAACGGCACTCCTGAAGAACTGAAGGCCACCAGGGTGACCCAGCCTGCAGTATTCCTGCATTCTGTCGTTCTGGCAAAATGTTATGACGGATTCCGTCCCGACATGGTCGCAGGACACTCGCTCGGAGAATTTTCGGCACTCGCTGCCGCCGGGGCCATGGATTTCGAAGATGCGCTGAAACTCGTTTCCATAAGGGCACATGCCATGCAGAAAGCCTGCGAACTGAAACCATCTACAATGGCTGCCATAATAGCCCTTCCTACCGAAAAGGTGGAGGAAATATGCGCCACCTGCTCAGGCATCGTGGTACCTGCCAACTATAACTGCGACGGACAGGTAGTCATTTCAGGCGAAACGGATTCCATAAATGAAGCCTGCGAAAAAATGAAGGCTGCCGGGGCCAAGCGCGCCCTTATCCTCCAGGTAAGCGGAGCCTTCCACTCCCCTCTTATGGAACCTGCCCGCGAAGAACTGGCAAAAGCCATCGAGACCACTTCGTTCAAGGTACCTGTATGTCCGGTATACCAGAATGTGACGGCAATGCCTTCCACTGATCCGGACACCATCAAAAAGAACCTGCTGGCACAGCTGACTTCACCGGTGAAATGGACGCAGACCGTGAAAAACATGATATCAGACGGTGCGGACTACTTCATGGAAATAGGACCGGGCACCGTGCTTCAGGGTCTTATAAAGAAGATTGCAGGCGCCGATGTCACAATCGAGGGTATAAACGCCCTGCAGTAATCGGGATTGAGCCATGTCCGGCATCCGCATGCAGAGCCGGACATGGCTTGCTTTCCATGCGACAGCGGTTTTGAAAAAATTCAGAAAGGGGACTGTGCCAAAATGCAAATTTTGCTGCAGTCCCCTTATAGTGTGCCGGAGGCGAAAAATTATCTTAAATATCAGGCCGGTATTCCAAAAAATTGTATAAATTTGTGTTGGCGATGCTATCGTTAACGCACACGGAGATGTAATTTATTGATATACAATATATTGAATTTCCGTGATTTTTGACATTGTTCCGATTTTCCGGTATTGTGGGTATTGTCCGGCATCATTTTTCCACGGGAGAGGCCGGCGCCGGAAATCGGCAGGACTGAAAGAAAAAGGAATAACTGATTTATATAATCTTACATAAACATTAAACGATTATGGCAAACGAAAAAAAATTCATCACTTGTGACGGTAACTATGCCGCTGCCCATATCGCTTATCTATTCAGCGAGAATGCAGCCATCTACCCGATCACCCCATCATCGACTATGGCTGAATATGTTGACGAATGGGCTTCCCAGGGGAAGAAAAACCTCTTCGGAGAGGTAGTGAAAGTTACTGAAATGCAGAGTGAAGGAGGTGCTGCCGGAGCTGTTCACGGTTCACTCCAGGCCGGTGCGCTGACTTCTACGTTCACTGCTTCACAAGGTCTCCTCCTTATGATCCCGAACATGTACAAGATCGCCGGAGAACTGCTTCCTTGCGTATTCCATGTTTCAGCCAGGACACTTGCATCCCATGCCCTCTCCATTTTCGGAGACCATCAGGATGTAATGGCCTGCAGGCAGACTGGATTTGCAATGTTGGCTTCCGCCTCTGTCCAGGAAGCGCTCGACCTCGCAGCTGTCGCACATCTTTCGACTATCAAGGCCAGCGTTCCTTTCCTGCATTTCTTCGACGGTTTCCGTACATCACATGAAATACAGAAAATCGAACTGATCGACGAGAATGTCCTGAAGGACATGGTCAGCACCAAGTCTCTTGCCCGCTTCAGGGAGAAGGCTCTGAATCCTGACAGCCCTGTCACCAGAGGTACTGCACAGAACGGTGACGTGTTCTTCCAGAACAGGGAGGCAAGCAACCCTTACTATGACGCAGTTCCTGATATCGTAGCGAGGTATATGGGTGAAATCAGCGAGGCTACGGGAAGAAACTACCGTCCGTTTGACTATTACGGCGCTCCTGATGCCGAGAACATCATCATAGCCATGGGTTCAGTCACTGAAACCATAAAGGAGACCATCGACCACCTCGCTGCCGAAGGAAAGAAATACGGTCTTATCATCGTCCGTCTTTACAGGCCTTTCTCAGCGAAATATTTCATGAAAGTTCTCCCGGAGACAGTGAAGAAAATCGCCGTACTGGACAGGACCAAGGAGCCGGGTGCTCTCGGAGAGCCTCTTTACATGGATGTCAAGGCGCTTTTCCAGGGCAAGAGCAATGCACCTCTCATCGTCGGCGGACGCTACGGACTTTCATCCAAGGACACTTCTCCTGCACAGATTATCGCCGTATTCGACAACCTCGAGCTTGCCGAGCCTAAGGACGGATTCACTATCGGTATCGTGGATGACGTGACATTCAGGTCACTCCCTGTAAAGGAAGAAATCAGCATCATGAAGCCGGGCACTACGGAATGCAAGTTCTACGGACTCGGTTCTGACGGTACTGTAGGTGCCAACAAGAACACCATCAAGATTATCGGTGACCATACCACCAAATACTGCCAGGGCTACTTCGACTACGATTCCAAGAAATCCGGAGGATATACCTGCTCGCACCTCAGATTCGGCGATGCACCTATCAAGGCGCCTTATCTGGTTTCCACTCCTGATTTCGTGGCATGCCACGTTCCTTCCTATCTTCACAAATATGATGTTCTCAAGGGCATCAAGCAGAACGGAACCCTTCTTCTCAACAGCCTCTGGGACGAGGAAGAGACCATAAAAAGGATTCCTGACCATGTGAAGGCGGTCATCGGGAAGAAGAACATCTCCCTCTATATCATAAACGCCACCAAGATAGCTGCGGAAATCGGGCTCGGCGGAAGGACGAACACCATCCTCCAGTCCGCATTCTTCAAGATTACGGGTATCATACCTTACGAGGATGCCGTGACATACATGAAGAAGGCCATCGACAAGAGCTACGGAAAGAAGGGCGAGAATGTAGTGAAGATGAATTACGCTGCCGTAGACAGGGGCGGAGAATATATCAAGGTGGAAATTCCTTCCGACTGGAAAGATATCACTGCCAAATTCGAGAACCCGAACAAGGACAGGCTTGCATCCGAATTTGTAAAGCAGATCGCCGACATCGTGAACGCTCAGGCCGGTGACACCCTTCCTGTAAGCGCATTCAAGGACATGGCAGACGGAACCATACCTGACGGCACGGCAGCCTACGAGAAGAGAGGCGTGGCTGTCAAGGTTCCTGAGTGGAAGGCCGAGAACTGTATACAGTGCAACACCTGCGCATT
>DVIP01000070.1 GCA_018711225.1 Candidatus Cryptobacteroides intestinipullorum
TTGGTTAACTAATCTAAATCTAATAGGCAAAGGTAGAAATTATTTAAGTTAAAGTAGTACTTTTGACTATTGTGAACAGAAATGTTAGTATTAGATACCATGAGAACAAGTATATTTCTATATTGCATGGGAACAATTTGGGAACAATCTCAAAAAGAAAAAGAGCTAAGTAGTTGATTATTCAATACTTAACTCTTTTCGTGGTACCCGGAGCCGGGGTCGAACCGGCACATCCTTTCGGACATTGGTGTTTGAGACCAACGCGTCTACCGATTCCGCCATCCGGGCTTGATTTCGCTCCATGACAGAGCGGCTTCCTTTGCTTGTCGCGGCAGGTATGAAGCCTGGCCGCAACCGGCGTGGTGATAGACCATCTATCCAAACAATGGTTTGCAAAGGTATGACAATTTGTCTTAAAAAACAACAATAAATGGAATGTCCATTATCCGGTAAAAATATTAAATTTATGGTTTGAATGTAAAATGGAATGCAGGATATGAAATCCGTGGTAGAAATGATGGCTGTGGCAGTACTGATCTTACTTCCCACAGCATTGTATGCCCAGGACAAGATATATTTCAATGATGCCGCTCCGGAGAATGCCGATATCCGAGAGATTGGCGATGACTATGTATTGTACAGGCAGTGGGGGAGTCCTGACGGTCCCGATTATCGGGCATCACTGTCCAGAGTATATAGAATCGTTTTCCGGGACGGCACAGAGCGAGTTTTTTCCGGTCAGTCATTGTTTGGAATAGACGCCGCCGGGTCTTCACCGATGGTGATCTGCTGGCCTGGCTGCCGGGATTCCGCTTCTTGTGACAGGAAACCGCAGGCTCGGTGCCTTGGCGGACAATTACAACAGCCGGCACGGATACGGAATGAGATCTGCCAGACCTGCAGTTCTGTCTTTGGGATGCTGCACCAACGGTCTGGGACTGGCTTTCAATTTCTGAATGTATGGTAAGACCGGATCCTATTCCACGGAAGAAGGATCTATCAGATTGTTCAGCAGGGCATAAACTGTCAGACCGGCGACAGTCTTGATGCCCGTCTTGCGTGTAATATTCCGCCTGTGGGTGATTACCGTATGGATCGAGATATTGTAGAGGTCGGCTATCTCCTTGTTTATAAGGCCTTTCGCCACGCATATAAGAATATCCTTCTCCCTGGCCGAAAGCTCTGATCCTTCGGTCCCCGAGCTGTCTTTCGGTGCAGCTACGGCAGACCTGAGCTTGTGGATGATTTCGGCAGGACTGTCGTACAGATTCAGTATTGCATCATATTGCTTTGAAGACTCGTCATCCATCGGAGCGCTCGGAAAGGCCACCACGGGCGCATCGGTATATTCCGATATGAAATGCTTTACATTTCCCCTTGAGGAATGTGCGAATACGGCCGGATCCACAATGACAGTATCGACGGAAAGATTCCGCAAGATGCTTTCCTCCCTCGATGAAATGTCGGAAACTATGCCGGCTACCTTGAATTCCCCGAGATCATGGAAGACGCCCTCTATCCCGCGCGCCATGATTCTTGACGGCATTATCAGAAAAACAGTCATCTAAGCCTCCTTTTTTTCCATCCTGTTTGTCATCGGCACCAGTACCAGGTCCTCTATGCCTGTGTGCTTCCCGAGATCTTCCGAAAGGGAAAAAAGGGCGAAAAGCACATCGCTGGCCAGCTGCGGGCTGCATTCATGAGGAAGGTACTTCATCACGATGTTTTTCAGGTCATTCAGCTTTTCCTCTATGTTGCTGTGGTTTTCCTCGAACTTGGATGCGGAATAATCTCCGCAGGCCGTCCCGGACATCACTGCCCTCACGTACGGGAAAAACACCTGTTCTTCATACTCGAAATGACGTTCCACCTCCGTCTTGTAGCCCTCCAGAAAGTCGAGGATCACCTTTTTCTGGCCGGGACTGCACGGGGCCACGAGTTCGTTCATGACTTTTTCCAGCTTTCTGAAATCCTCTTCCATGTAGAACGAATGGGAATTGTGCAGATATTTCAGGACAGACTCCGGGTCTGCGGATTCCAGTGTCTCTTCGGTCGGCATATATCCCTGATAAGAATACATATTGCATATCAGGATGAATGCAGCTGTGTCGATGCCTGTTTCCTCGCAGACCTTCGACACTGTCTTTTCCCCGAAACCGATATTCATACCCAGTCTTGCGAGAACTGCCAGAAGCCTGTAATTTATCTCCACCAGATCAGCCATTTTCATCTCCGGCGAGAAAAGTTTTATTTCTTTCTTCATAATGCCATTCAGATGCGTGATTAATAATATCAGGACTTCAAATTTAGTCATTTCCCGTGACAGGCAAAGATTCCGTGCCAATGTCAATGCCAGGGCCAGTGCCAATGTCAATGCCAATGCCGGTGCCGGTGCTCGGGCAATCCGCCCGATCCGTCAATACCCGCCCGCATGTCTCCATACAGAAGACAGGGGCTGCCGTACAACCGGCTTTCCCCTGTCTTTTCGAGCGGTTACGGTTCCCACCGGCCCTGTCTCTTACAACAATTTAAAGGATCTGAACATTTTTACTTTTCTTTTATGGCTCGAAAAATTAATTTCCGATGCAAAGATACTTGCTTCCCCGATGCCGCGCAATCACAATAAATGATGATTTTTTCCTGCGTGGATACCCTCTTCCGGACCGCTCAGAACAGAAGGGCGATCCGGTACACGGCAAAAGCCATCACCCAGGCCACGAGGATAGTATAGACAGCAGAGAAAAGCGGCCATTTCCATCCTCCGGTTTCAGCCATTATCGCCCCGAACGTGGCTATACACGGGAAATACAGCAGGACGAACACCATGAACGCCAGTGCTGCCGCAGGGGAAATCGAATTGAGCAGAGCCTGCTGCAGCCGTGTCTCCCCGCTGCCGGATTCCACGTCTTCATCAATACTGTACATCACGCCCATCGAGCTTACTACCAGCTCTTTCGCCGCTACTCCGGAAAGGATTCCCACACCCATCTGCCAGTCGAATCCGAGAGGCTCCAGCACAGGTTCTATGGCCTTCCCTATGTAGCCGAGGTATGAATTTTCCTGCTGGGTCACCTTGTCCTCATACTTGTTGTGGTTCGGGAAATACCCCAGGAACCATATTATTATGGAACTGATAAGTATGATTCCGGTGATTTTGTGAAGATATTGCTTTCCCTTTTCCCATGTATGGCGGAGTATCGACTTTGATGTCGGCACCCTGTACGGGGGAAGTTCCATGACGAAAGGCAGGTCGTCATCCTTGAAGAACCTGCTCATGACTTTGGCCGTGATTATGGCCAGGGCGATTCCCAGTACATATATCCCCAGCAGCACCAGACTTCCGTAATGCGGAAAGAACGCCCCCACTATGAGAAGATATACAGGCAGCCTGCCGGAACAGGACATGAACGGCACTATCAGTGTGGTTATAAGCCTGCTCTTGCGGCTTTCGATGGTCCTGGTCGCCATGATGGCCGGGACATTGCAGCCGAAGCCCATTATCATGGGAATGAAAGACTTGCCGTGCAGTCCCATCTTGTGCATCATCCTGTCCATTATGAACGCGGCCCTCGCCATATATCCGGAGTCTTCGAGAAGCGATATGAAGAAATACAGCAGGACAATATTCGGGAGGAAGACGAGGACGCTGCCGACACCGCCGATTATACCGTCAGTCACCAGGTCCTTCACCATGCCGTCCGGCATTATGGACGAGATGAAATCACTGAAACGTGCCACAAGCCAGTCTATCCACTGCATAGGGTATTCACCCAGCGTAAATGTCCCGAAAAAGACAATATAGAGCAACAGGAAGAAAATCGGGAACGCCAGCCATTTGTTTGTGACGATGGCGTCTATCTTGTCCGTCAGGGACCTGTGTTCCCTCTTGATTTTCCCCGGCCTGTATGTTTCTGTCAGTGCACCCTTTACGAACGCATATTTGGCGTCTATTATAGCTGATTCGGTGGACACTCCCATAATCGCCTCGAACCGCTTCTGTTCCTCGAATCTGGCCGCTATGATTTCATCCTTGTTCGGAAGGGTGTCTATGATGCCGGCGACCTCCTTGTCATTTTCAAGGAACCTGATGGCCAGATAGCGGGTGGAATACTTGTATCTGATGTCTTCGTTTTTCTGTATCGCTAATTTCACCCTGTCTATGGACTGTTCCAGTTCAGGACCGTGGTTTATATGTATGTGTCTGGCTATCTGAGGATCAGGATTCTCATACAGTTCTATCACCTTGTCGAACAGGTCATGTATGCCTTCCCCGCTCTTGCTTACGGTAGGCACAAGCGGCATTCCCAGCAGGTGTCCCAGAGTCTTTATATCCAGTTCGTCGCCCCTTGCCTTCAGTTCGTCGAACATATTCAGGGCCATCACCACTCGGAGATTCATGTCTATAAGCTGGGTGGTGAGGTACAGGTTCCTTTCCAGATTCGATGAGTCGACCACGTTCACCACTATGTCAGGTGTCTCTTCCACGAGATTCCGGCGTACGTAGAGTTCTTCAGGGCTGAATCCCGATATGGAATATGTTCCCGGGAGGTCAACGATGACGAACTTGTAGCCGCCGTATTCGAAATTGCCCTCCTTGGCATCCACAGTCACTCCGCTGTAGTTCCCTACATGTTCATGGCTGCCGGAGGCGATATTGAAGAGCGAAGTCTTGCCGCAGTTCGGATTCCCCACCAGAGCCACGCGGATCACGTGCCTGCGCTGTTCCGCCAGGTCCTTCATCCTTTTTGCCAGGAGTTCCGATTCGTCGCACTGGCCATCCAGGACATTGGGTGATGCCGGTTTCTGAAGACTGGCCTTGGCTTCCGATTCGCTGATGACTTCTATCATGTCGGCCTCTTCCCGCCTGAGTGAAATCTTGTAACCGATTATTTCATATTCTATAGGGTCCTTGAGCGGAGCATTCAATATTACCTTTACCACATTCCCTTTTATGAATCCCAGTTCCAGAATCCTTTTACGGAAACTCCCGTGACCGCTAACCCTGACCACGACTCCGCGTTCCCCTGTCTTCAGTTCAGATAATTTCATTTCTTCGGAAAAATTCTATTAATCCCCACGGATGCCGGGAAAGAGACTTCCGGCCATTCTCGGGCATCCGGTTATCCGCCCGCAAAGATACGCAAAAAACATCTTGCTGATATCCCTATTTATAGGTATGGGTGCCGTATGCGGTGATTTTCGACCGGGTTGTATATGTCAGTGCCCCTTGCGCTTGCAGTAAGGTATATTTTTTGTAATTTTGCCGCGTTCGCTAAATACGATTGATAATGAAAGGTTCATCATTCCTGAAAGACACATACAGCAGCCTTGACAAAGGATCCAAATACGTTGTAGTGAAAATCAAAAAATCAAGCTGGAAATTCTGGGCTGTGCTTGCAGCCGTGGTAGTAGCCATGATTGTGCTTATCGTGGTGCTGACACGTCCCGAGCCTTTGCAGGAGGAAATCCCGATAGTGATGACGGAAGCGGTGACCACGCAGGATGTGGAGATATACGGCGAATACCCGGGTACGATAAAGGCCCAGCAGTTCGTCGAGGTACGTGCCAGGGTGGAGGGTTATCTGGAGGACATGCTATTTGAGGAAGGTACTTATGTGAAGAAGGATCAGGTGCTTTTCATCATCGACCCGCGCCAGTACCAGGCACAGGCAGACAGGGCCAGGGCAATGCTGGAGCGCAACAAGGCTCTGGCTCAGAAGGCGGAACGCGACCTGAACAGGATACGTCCTCTTTTCGAGCAGAATGCCGCCAGCCAGCTTGACCTTGACAACGCCATAGCCGCCTACGAGAGTGCCAATGCAGACGTGCTCATGAGTGAGGCTGATCTCAGGCAGGACGAACTTGCATTGAGCTACACCACGGTACGTTCGCCGATAAGCGGCTATATAAGCGAGAGATATGTGGACATCGGTACGCTTGTAGGCCCGGGAGGACAGTCCCTGCTTGCCAATGTCGTGAAAAGCGATACCGTGGACATCGAGTTCAAGATGACAGACCTTGACTACCAGATAAGCAAGGACAGGAACGTGAACATCGGTCAGAAGGATTCCACAAGGAAATGGGACCCGTACGTAACGATTACTCTTGCTGACAAGTCTGTCTATAAATACAAGGGGCTTGTGGACTTCGCCGATCCTCAGGTTGACTCCCGTTCCGGGACATTCTCCGTAAGGGCCGAAATGCCGAATCCTGACCATGACCTGCTGCCGGGCCAGTTCACCAATGTCACACTTCTTCTGGATATAAGAGAAGATGCTGTCGTTGTGCCGACCAAGGCCATAATCATAGAAAAAAGCGGTTCATATATTTTCGTGTTGCGCAATGACGGCATAGCCGAGAAACGTTTTATCGAGCTTGGGCCGGAAACCGGAAACAAGACAGTGGTGGAGAGGGGACTGCTTCCTGGCGAACAGATTGTGGTGGAAGGATACCACAAGCTCTCACACGGTCAGAAAGCCGTTGCAGTTGAATCCCTTCCAGATGCCGCGGGTGAAAACCTCTAATCCCGAAAGACTATGAAATCCGATTTCTTTATAGACAGGCCGGTCTTCTCGACTGTCATATCTGTTATAATAGTCCTGGTCGGACTTATAGGGCTGGTAATGCTTCCCGTGGACCAGTATCCGGACATTGTCCCTCCTGTCGTGCGTGTTACGGCCTCATATCCCGGGGCAAGCGCCCAGACTGTAGCCCAGGCTGTGGCCACGCCTATCGAACAGGAATTGAACGGTACTCCGGGAATGCTTTATATGGAGTCCAAGAATACGAACTCCGGAAGTTTCACTGCAAACATAACTTTCGACATTTCAAGCAATCCTGACCTGGCGGCGGTGGAAGTGCAGAACAGGGTGAAGCAGGCCGAAGCCCGTCTTCCGGCCGAAGTGGTGCAGAACGGAATTTCCGTGGAAAAAGTGGCTTCGAACAAACTGGTCACGGTGACTCTGCTCACCAACGACTCCAAATTCGACGAGATATATCTGAGCAACTATGCCACACTGAATGTGGTGGACATGCTCAGGCGTGTCCCCGGCGTAGGACGTGTCTCCAATGTCGGAAGCCGGTATTACGCCATGCAGATTTGGGTCGAACCTGACAAGCTTGCAAGTCTCGGCCTTACTGTCCAGGACCTGCAGAAGGCGCTAAAGGACCAGAACAGGGAGTCCGCTGCAGGCGTGTTGGGACAGCAGCCCATCGAGAATGTGGATGTGACTATCCCGATCACTGCGACAGGAAGGCTTTCTTCTGTCAGCCAGTTCGAGAACATAGTCATCAGAGCGGGACAGGACGGCTCCATCATAAGACTGAAGGATGTGGCCAGGGTTTCCCTTGAGGCGCAGTCCTACAATACGGAGAGCGGTATCAACGGAGGCAATGCTGCCGTAATGGATATCTATATGCTCCCGGGCGCCAACGCCCTGGAAGTGGCCGAAAACGTGAAGAAGGAGATGGAGGAGATTGCCAAATCCTTCCCTGAAGGTATTACATACGACATACCATTCGATATGACCACCTACATATCGGAGTCCATCCATCATGTCTACAGGACATTGTTCGAGGCATTGCTGCTGGTGATACTCGTGGTCTTCCTTTCTCTGCAGAGCTGGAGAGCGACCCTTATCCCGGCCATTGCCGTACCTATCTCTCTGGTGGGAACGTTCGGCATAATGCTGATTTTCGGATTCTCCCTGAACATGATGACATTGCTGGGCCTTATCCTGGCCATCGGTATTGTCGTGGATGACGCCATCGTCGTCGTGGAAAATGTCGACAGGATAATGCGGGAAGAGCATCTGTCTCCTTATGAAGCTACCAAGAAAGCGATGCAGGGAATCGGAAGCGCCCTTATCGCCATGTCTCTGGTGCTCTGTGCAGTGTTCGTCCCTGTAAGTTTCCTTTCCGGCATTACGGGACAGCTTTTCAGACAGTTCACCATCACTATTGCGGTATCTGTCATAATTTCCACTATTGTGGCGCTGACGCTTAGCCCTGTGATGTGCTCCATTTTCCTGAAGGCTCCGCAGCCGGACGAGAAGAAAAACTTCATTTTCAGAAAGATAAACGAGGGCCTCGCGAAAGGCAACTGGTTCTATGAGAAGATAATAAGGAAAAGTCTCAGGATTCCTGCAAGGATGTTTGCGTTTTTCGGCATCACGCTGATAGGGATATGGGTGATCGCGAGTCTTGTGCCGAGCAGCTTCATGCCTAAGGAGGATCAGGGCTATTTTACAGTGGAACTGGAACTGCCTGTAGGTGCCACCCTCGAAAGGACGCGCGTAGTGACGGAACGTGCCATGGACTTCCTTATGAGGCAGCCTGACATACAGTATGTCCTGAATGTCACCGGAAGCAGTCCGCGTGTGGGCAGCAATCAGTCGAACAGCCAGCTCACGGTCATCCTGAAACCGTGGAAGGAAAGGAAGGAATCGGACATAAACAAGACTATGGAGATGATAAGGGACTCGCTGTCTCTTTATCCTGAAAGCAAGGTGTACCTCAGTACTCCGCCGGTCATACCGGGTCTGGGTACTTCCGGAGGTTTTTCCATGGTTCTGGAAGCTAGGGGCGATGCCTCTTATGAGGATTTGCAGCGTGCGGCCGACACCCTCATGTTCTATGCCGGGCAGCGGAAGGAGCTTACGGGGCTTTCCACCAATGTGCAGAAGGACATCCCGCAGCTTTTCTTCGATGCTGACAGGGACAAGATACAGATGATCGGCGTGCCTCTGGCTGACGTGTTCTCCACATTGAAGGCCTTTACGGGTTCTATCTATGTGAACGATTTCAACATGTTCAATCGAATCTACCGTGTCTACATCCAGGCGGATGCCCCGTACCGCGCCCATAAGGACAATCTTAACCTGTTCTTCGTCAAGAGTTCAAACGGTACGATGGTTCCTGTAACCGCCCTCGGCAATACATATTACACTACCGGACCGGGTACGATAAACAGGTTCAACATGTACTACGCCATTACCGTTACCGGAGAGGCGGCCCACGGCTACAGTTCAGGCCAGGCCATGGATATTCTGGAAGGGATTGCGAAAGACCATCTTCCGGACAATATCGGTATCGAATGGAGCGGACTTTCCTATCAGGAAAAGAAGGAGGGAGGCCAGACGGGGCTTGTCCTGGGCCTGGCGTTGTTGTTCGTCTTCCTCTTCCTTGCAGCCCAATACGAAAGCTGGTCTATTCCGGTGGCCGTACTTCTGTCGCTTCCTATTGCGATAGCCGGTGCATATCTCGGTGTCTGGGTGCTCGGTTACGAGAGCAACGTTTATTTCCTGATAGGTCTGGTCATGCTGGTGGGACTTGTCGCGAAGAATGCAATCCTTATAGTGGAGTTCGCGAAAGAGGAAGTGCAGAAAGGGAAGAGTCTGGAAGAAGCTGCGGTTACGGCGGCTCATCTGAGGTTCAGGCCAATTGTCATGACATCCCTTGCATTTATCCTGGGCATGCTTCCTCTGGTGTTCGCTACCGGGCCTGGTTCGGCGAGCCGTCAGGATATCGGAACAGGCGTGTTCTTCGGTATGATTGTGGCGATAACCGTCGGCATTGTATTCGTGCCGTTCTTCTTCGTCCAGATCTATAAGTTAAGAGAGAAAATGAGCAGTAAGAATAAAGGGGGCGGGAATGCTTCAGGCCGCTCGGCCGCGCTTGCGATAACTGCCATATTGCTGGCAGGGGCTGCAGGTGTATCATGCTCTCCGGCGAAACATTGTGCGGAGCCTCAACTGGACATGCCGGAATCATTCCCGGATGTCGAGGTGACGGACTCATTGACCTGGGCGGATGTGGAATGGTGGAAGATTTATCCCGATACCACTCTCCAGAATCTTATCAGGCAGGCTTTGGAATACAACAAGGACATGCTTGTGGCAGCCGAGCGTCTGAAGGAAATGGAATACAGGTACAAGATACAGCGTTCCGAACTGTGGCCGTCGATTTCGGCGAGGGTCTACGGGGAGAACGAGTACACGAACTATACGGGGAAAGATCCGGCCGATGATCCGGTGGTAAGCGTTCTGGGCCGGTTCTCGTGGGAGATTGACCTGTGGGGCCACCTGAGATGGGCGAGCAAGGAAAGGCTTGCCGAATATTTCGCCAGTGTGGAGGCCCGGAGGGCGTTGAGGATTTCCCTGATAGCCGAAGTTGCCAATTCCTATTTCGACCTTCAGGCATTGGACAACGAACTTCTCATCGTGAAGCGGACGCTGCAGACGAGGGACGAAGGTGTCCAGAAAGCCAAGCTCAGGCTTGACGGCGGGCTGACGTCCGATATCCCTTACCAGCAGGCTCTGGTGGAGCGGGCCACGACGGCTGCCCTTGTCCCGGAACTGGAAAGGGAAGTGGCCATGAAAGAGAGTGAACTGGCTTTTCTTACGGGTTCTTATCCCATGCATATAGAGAGGTCCAGGATTCCTCTGGAGCTGTCTTACAGGAAAGAAATTCCCGTAGGCGTGCCGTCGCAGCTTCTCACCCGCAGACCGGATTTGCGCCAGGCGGAACAGGAATTGCGGGCTGCTGAAGCCGCCGTAGGTGTGGCACAGGCCGAACGTTTCCCTACATTCACGATTTCATTCAACGGAGGGACTGAGACCAATACTCTCAAGAATATAATCAGCGCTCCGTATTATTATCTGCTGGGGAATCTTGCGTCTCCGATTTTCGAATTCGGAAAGAGAAAGGCCAATTTCAAGGCTGCAATCTCGCAGTACAATCAGGCCCGGCTGAACTATGAGAAAGATGTGCTGCAGGCTTTCAAGGAAGTGTATGATGCCGTAGTCAGCTACAATTCGGCGGTGAAGAACACGAGCCTGAAGTTTGATCTGCAGGAGGCGTCCAAACAGTATGTCTCGCTGGCCAACCTCCAGTATATCAACGGAGCCATAAGCTACATGGATGTGCTTGACGCCCAGAGGGCCTATTTCAGTTCCCAGGTGGAACTGAGCAATGCCATAATGCAGGAATACAAGGTCCTGGTGGATTTGTACAAGGCTTTGGGCGGCGGATGGCAGGATGCTCAGGATTCTGAGCAGGTATCTGCCGGCGATGATGGCAGTGCTGCTGCGGTGAAGTCTGAAAAAGGCAAGTCCGGAAAGAAAAAAAGATAAGGAGGGTTTTGACCCAGCCTTACTCTTCGGGCAATGACAGCAGCCATCCGGTGATGTCCGACAGCACTTCCGTTGCGAAAGTCTCCGTTATTTCCGGGTATTCTGTCGGATTTCCGGTCTTGCAGTGCTGGAAGAGATGGTTCAGTCCTCCGTATTCCCTGATGAAGTCTTCCGGTCTGTTCCCGAGCAGTTCTCTGAGTGTTCCCAGGTTACTTTCCGCAATGACCTGGCAGTCAAGGCTGCCGTTGGCCGCAAATACCGGACACTTTGTTACCTCGATATATTCCCGCGGATCCAGGGTAATGAAACTGTCTATCCACCTGTTTTCCGTGTCATAGACGGATTTCAGGTTCTCTGCCATGTATGCCGGAATGACTGCCCCTGCATTTGCGATGATGGAATCCGCGACATCACTGTTCCGGTCATCCTTGCAGGCAATCCTGTACTCCAGCAGTTTGTCCAGAATGGAGCAATAGCTGGCAGTCACGGTATCGGGAATGCCGGACAGTTCAAGGAATCTGTCGTTCTGTTCCACAAGAATCTGCCTGCCGCTTACTGCCGCCCCTGCCAGGCTTATAATGAAGTCAGCCTTGCCCAGCCCTCCGATCATGAATGCTATCGTGCCTCCTTCACTATGTCCCAGCACCCCTGTTTTCTGGAATTTGCCGAGACTTTCCAGGTATCCGAGTCCTGCGAGGGCATCTTCCATATTTGACATTATGTCTATGGTTTCAGGATTCCCGGATGATTTTCCCACGCCTCTGTCGTCATAGCGGAGTGATGCTATTCCGTGCCGGGCAAGCCAGTCCGCAATGACGGCGAAAGGCTTGTGCCCGAATATTTCCTCATCCCTGTTCTGCTGTCCGCTTCCGGATACCATCAGCACTGCGGTAATCCCTGTGCCGTTTTTCCCGTCATACCCTTCGGGCCACGTGAGCGTACCTGACAGTTCCACGTCACCGTTCCTGAATGTCACTTCTTCTGTCACGTATGGATAAGGAGGTGCAGGAGTCTGCGGACGGTACCGTACCGGAGTTCCGGGCTCCAGATTCAGCGGAAGGCTCATCCCGGCCTGGGAGAACACGCCTTCGATGCGTTCTGGCATCCCGTTGGTGTCCCTTGTGATTCTTCCTCCATAGGAGGCTGAAATCGACGGCATCTGCACACGGACAGAGTCTTCCATGTATGCTTCTACGATGGCTTCTATCCCTTTTATGCCCTGGTCAGGGCTGTCCAATGTGCAGGCGAGGCCATCACCGCTGTTCTCGAAGTTGAATGTAAGATTCATTGCCAGCGAACCTGTATCGACTTTTCCGGACCACGGCCCGTCCGGCATGGCAGGATTTTCCTGTCCGTACACGCCAATAATCCCTCCTGGGTACAATCCTGCCGACAAGCATAACGCCAAAATCATTTTCTTCATCTTCATAGCCTGTGATAAAATCATTTGTAAGCTTTTCTGATTATGTATGACAGATAGGCATAATGATCCTTGTCTTCTTGGACACGGGATTTCCTTTCGGCCTTTCCCAGAATCTTCGAAATGTCCCCGAGCATGTTGTACCAGATACTTGTACGGTCAGGTTTGTGCACATCTTCCACGATTTTTCCCTGAAGTCCGGCCTGTGACAGCAGATAGTCGACTGCTGTAATCTGCTGGTACTTCCTGAGATCTGAGATGGGCTTTCCTTTCACGGCTTCTTTCCAGATAAATCTGTTCACATCTTCCATGGCATCGGTCTGGGTATAAGGCGCCGTTTCTTCCGACTTGACTTCGCTGAGCCACATGGCATCTATTTGCATGAAGATGAACCGGGAAAAATATTTCTGACAGAAGTCCGAAGTGATTCCGCCCAGTTCTCTGTCGGCATCCAGACAAGCATTGTCCAGGAAGGACAGGTCCTCGATCCTTTCCATAGCCCACAGCAGACACTCTCGCTGGGTCTCTGCGGGAACTGACCTGTACGCGCATATAGTCTCTCCGTCATATTTCGGGTACAGGTAAATGCCTCCAAGGTTGACGAATACCTGCTTGATGTATTCGTATGCCTGGAGTATTATGCTTTCCTGCAACCTGTTCCGGATACTGTAGTCGCAGTCGTATGCATCCAGCCACGTGTTCATGCCGGCCACAGCATTGGCCAGTCCTTCCATTCCGTATTCCGCAGCCTTGACAAAATCGTTTCCAAGATCGAGGGCCATTGCTCGGGGATCATAAAAGGATTTTGCACTCTGCTTCTTCCCGTATTCAAATTCGGGATCAGGTCTGTTTTTCCATAAATCCTTTACCGTGGTGCCATACAGCCATTCTATTGCCATACAGTCATAAGGTCCCGGTTTATCTTGGGTGATAGCCGGGAGTCTATTTCCCTCCACATCACCGGAATAGCCTATAAAATTCAACGGCAGATCATCCATGACTGATGCGGACAGTCCGTGTGTATCGGTGAAGACTGCATGTTTGAGCGAATCTGGAGAGTAGGCAAAGGAGCCGGCCATGTTGTCTGCAAGGCCGAGGCAATGTCCTATACTGCGCATAATCTTTGTCTTCAGTATGCTGCCGAAAAGTGCCTCTGGAATTACGGCTTTCCTGCTGTCCGGCTCGGACGCTGCCGTCTGGAGCAGAAGATCCCTTCTGATACTTTCGCAAATGCCGGAATTCACATAAATACCTGCACTCAGGATTTCTCCGGTCCTCGGATCGGTGAGTCTGCTGTCAGTTATCTTGTCTGACATGGAAAAATTGTATCGAATGCAGGAGTATTTGATATTGGCCGGACTGAACCAAACGGAATCTTCAGGATACATCCTGCAGGTAAGGGCATTTTCAAATCCAGCCTTCCTGAAAACCTCGTTCCATTCTTTGACAGCGCTTTTTATGTAAGGCACCCATGATTCGGGGAATGCATTGTCTATATAAAAGCATACAGGGGATGATGTCCTGCCTGTACTGTCCGTTTCCATTCTCCATTTTACCGCGAAATAATCCTGTCTGCTTCCCCTCTGGGAGTCCCCGAATGCGTCCAGTCGGACGGAATATGTGCCGATACGGTCATCGCTTTTTTTCAGAGGCATCTTATCTTGGGGTAGCAGAACAAAAGTCCTTCTTATTTCCGTAGTCAGGCAGACACTTTCATCTGAAGAGAAGACTCCGAGGAAGGCAGCCTTCAGACGGTATGTATGGCATACGGAAATGGAAAAATTGTCATCAAAGACATCACATCCGGAAATGTATGTGTTCTCGGACTGGTAGGAACTTGTCCTTTTGACAAGGCCTCCTGCACCATTGTAGGCGTTGGGATCCACAGGGTCTGTCGACTTGTCCGACCGTGTGAAAAAGGATGTGGCATCGAATATCACTTCCGAACTGTCGTTTGCATATCCTTCTATTCTGAAAGATTCGAGCACGGACGGTATATGGCTTCCGGCCAGTTTCCCGTTTCCTTCATACCAGGTTTCATTATCCCGGCATAGGAAGACTGAGGAATCCGCTATTTCAAAACGGACAGGTATTGGGACTGAGGGCTGGTAACCGGCCGATGATTCCATAGGATCACTGCACCGCTCCACCATAGTGCCCATCATCATGCACTTGCCTGTCATACATAGAGGAAGTCCAACATATATTTTACTGTCCCGTGTGGTATACAGGTTCACCATCCCGCTTTTGGTCCCGGTCACTTTCCCTTCAAGCGATTCAGGAAGAGTTCCTGCGTAAGCCCAGCCTGCTGTCAGCAGGCATATTGCCAATAAGAAAGTCCTCATACCCATGTCTCCTATTCCATCGCCTTTTCAAGGATATCCAGCAGCCTTCGGCAATGCATCCTGGTATTCCTGTCCGGGTTGTTCCTGTTTTTGTACAGTACTTTGCGTATCTTTTCCACATAGCCGAAATACATGCCTTCGTGCTGTTCCGGCACATTGTATGTCAGAAGGGGATCGCTGTAGCCCGATGTCTGTTCCGGGCAGACGGCATAATTCCCGCCGTGAAGGAACGGCGCATCGTATGAAGCCAGCGATTCCGCTTTTTTCGAGACTTCCAGCTTCACCCCGGCCTTTGTCCCGATATTCTTAAGGAAAAGTTCCTGAGAAAGCATCTGTGCGTCATTCAAGGACTGCTTCTTTTCTGACGGGCCCCAGATGCGGGCATAAATGTCGGCAAGGCATTCTTCCGGCGTATAAGGGTCATCCACAGCCTTGGATGCAGACAGTTCCACCTTTTCCGGAGACGCCAGCAGCATCTTTATGATCAGATGTCTGAATACATCTGAGGGATTTCCGGAAAGAGGCATATTCTCCATGGCAGTCCTGCTGTCCATCCAGTCCAGGCTGTCCAGCTG
Organism: Candidatus Cryptobacteroides intestinipullorum; assembly: GCA_018711225.1. Taxonomy (GTDB): domain Bacteria; phylum Bacteroidota; class Bacteroidia; order Bacteroidales; family UBA932; genus Cryptobacteroides; species Cryptobacteroides intestinipullorum. Next base: position 15,473 of record DVIP01000070.1, read on the forward strand.
GTTCAGAAGAAATTCCATTGATGCGCGTTGGTGTCCGGACGGAACACTTCTGTACATCGGCACATCGTCGCCTACATGTTTTTCATAAAGGTATATTCCTCCCACGTTGGCGTATACATGGCCGAGATATCTGTAGTATTGCATCAGGATCCCGTCATAGACGGATTTCCTGTAACTGAAGTCAATATCATCTTCCGATACCCATCCGTCCAGATGTCTGAGCAGATACCGGAGATTCCTGATGCCGTATGCTGACGCCTTTACAGCATCGTCACCAAGATCTTCGGACTGTGATCTCGGATCAATTATTTCAGACTGCTGCCTTCCGTACCTGTATACAGGATCAGAAGACAGTTCAGAAATCCATCCGGATGTGATGCGGTATTCATCACGCGAGTCAAGACTGTCCGGAAGCGGGGTATATGACCATCTGACCAGAAAGCGGTCATAGGCGCCGAAACGTGGCGGAGTCATCTTTATTCCCTTGCCGGCATCTTCTGGTTGGGCTACGTAATTGAACCGAGCATAGTCCATAATACTAGGCGTCGTACCGTATTCGGCAGTGAATGACGGGCTTCTCAGGGAATCCACGGGAAAAACTGACGATGCCCCCATATTGTGCATGAAACCAAGGCAATGTCCCACTTCATGGGAAATGACATATCTCAATCCGTCCCCGATTATTTCTTCCGGCATGTACATGGTCCGTGCACGGGGATCTGCCGGGGCAGTCTGGATCATAAGCCAGTGGTTCAACAGTTTTATGACATCATGATACACATATACCGATGCGTTTATTATTTCTCCGCTTCTCGGATCTACCCATGACGGCCCCATTGCGTTTTGGATTCCGATAGGTGCGTATCTGATACATGAGTACTTGATGTTGTCAGGATCGAATTCGGGGTCATCGTCCGGAAAATCGGCTGCCACTACGGCATTCCTGTAACCGATCTCTTCGAAAACTTCACTCCACTGGTGCACCCCTTCCTTTATGTACGGTTTCCATTTTTCGGGAAATGTGTCATCTATATAGAATGTGATCCGTCTGACAGGATCCACCAGTTCCCCTGCAGCGAAGGCTTCCGGATCGGAAGGTTCAAGATGCCACCTGTTGGCCAGATATACTATGGAAGACCTCTGGGCATCAGGATCGAAAAAATATTTGGCTGTAGGGAATATGGCTATTCTGCTGTCCGTTATTCTGGGTTTTACCGGCTTCTCCCTGAGTAGCACGATAGATCTGGTCATGACGGCCGTAAGCGGTTCGTTCTCCAGTACTGGGGCCTTTTTCCCTGTCAGGGAATATTCGTAGCTCATCACGCTTTTGATGACAACATTGTTGGAAAAAGCCTTTATCTCGCTGATATAAGACCTGTCTCTCTGGAAAGACTCGGTCCTGCTCATTCCTCCCGAAACATTGGCACTGTACGGGTCGAATGGAGACAGGCACTCCTCTGTACCCAGAAAAAGGTCCGTGACATCTATCACCACGCTCGTGCTGTCATCATTGTATGCCTTTATGGGAAAACTTCTGAAAACAGGATCAATATTGCTTGCTTCAAATGAATTCCAGTATTTCTCAGGAACCATGTAATCTTTTTTCAACTGGTTGAGATGTACTTTCTCTCCGGCAACTGAAAAAGAGAAGAATACCGGATCAAACGGCTTGGAGCCGACTATGGCGTTGGTATTGTCACTGATACTGCTAACGGTAGAACCGAGCAGCATGTCTTTCCCCATGAGGTCAAGTGGAATCTCGAAATACAGGTTACCGTCCTTTTTGTGTATGGTGAAAAGTCCAGATACAGTTTGCTTGCGACCGGAAAGCAGGGTTTCATATTCGTTTTCTGTCTTTACGGTGTCTTTCTTTTCTTCGGCGCCTGTCGCGATGGTGGAAAAACAACAGATATAAATTGCGGAGAGGAACAATATTCGGAATTTGGGTAACATTTTATCGGTTTTTATGGTTTTAAAGTTATAGTTTTAAAAAATATGGCGGTTTGAAATTTTAGTTTTCTATTTTTATGTTCGTGATGTAAATATATGAATTTTTTGACAACACTGGCATATTGTAAGAATTTTATTTTTAAATTTAAGGTCGGATCGAATTGACGGACATAATCTGATACTTCGCTTATGAAAAATCTTGTCATATTGTTTGCGGCATTGCTGATTCCCGGTCTGATTTTCGGACAGGGCAGGAGTATAAGCGGGCATGTCTCGGATGCCGCGGGAGAGCCTCTGGCCGGAGTGAATGTCCTGATCAAAGGAACTATGACAGGTGCGATGTCAGGGCCGGACGGAGAATACACCATAAAGGCTCCGGTCCGCGAAACTGTTCTTGTCTTCTCATTTATAGGTATGGAAACACAGGAGATATCTGTGAAAGAAGGCCGAAACATTCTTGACGTGATTATGGATGAGGCTGAAATGTCCATTGCCCAGACCGTCATTACCGGATATACCCAGACATCTGTCAAAAAAATAACAGGTTCGGTAGGTGTGCTGACATCGGAAGCGTTGAAAGACAAACCGCAGGCTTCCATAGATGCCATGCTCCAGGGGCAATTGGCCGGTGTAGCGGTGACGGCCACTTCTGGACAGCCTGGACGGAGCCAGAAAATCAGCATAAGGGGCCAGAGCACTTTGACCGGGAACGAATCTCCTTTGTGGGTGGTCGATGGTGTTCCGCTGCAGGGCGAAATGCCTGATCTGTATGAAAGCCAGCTTAAGACCGGAGGCATTGATGACATCTTCGTCAACGGCATCGGTGATATCAATCCCGGCGATATTGAGAATATTTCCATACTTAAGGACGCATCCGCATCCGCAATATACGGATCGAGGGCAGCCAATGGGGTGATTGTCATTACTACCAAGCGCGGTACCGACGGGCCTGTGAGGGTGAATTATTCAGGAAATGTATCTGTAATCCTGGCTCCCCAGAGGGATGCGAATCTGATGGATTCCGCCGAAAAAATAGCCTGGGAAGACGAACTCTGGAACGAGTTCTCCAGGGAGCGTTTTGAATCGGGGGGGGGTATATATCCTGTAGTAGGAATTGTAGGAATGGTCAGATCCGGCTATGGACAGTTTGCGTCCATGGCAGGGGACAAGGCTGCCCAGGACGCTTATCTTTCAAGTCTTTCCGAATCCACCACTGACTGGTTCGACCGGATATTCCGCAATTCCCTGTCCACGAACCATCATCTGAGCATGAGCGGGGGCGGAAAGAAATACAACTACTACGTCGCCCTCGGCTATACCCATGATGCCGGCCTGCTGATCCATGATAATTACAACAGGTACAATGTCAAGTCCAATTTTACGATGATGCCGTTGTCGTGGATCAAACTTGACCTGGGCCTGGATCTCTCTATGCAAAACAGCAAGTCTCCGAATCTAAGTGATGTAGACCCTTTCCATTATGCTTATTATGCTAATCCGTACGAGTCTCCGTACAATCCTGACGGTAGCTATCGTACTGACGAGACATGGCAGAATCTGGGAGTTATAAACGGAGCCAGCGTGCTGCCGGTATACAAGACATACAACATAATGAGGGAACTGGATGAGACCAGCAGCGAGACTACCAGCTACACATCTTCTTTCCGTCTCGGAGGCGAGTTCAAGATCTGTCCGACCCTGAAATTCGTAGGTCTTCTGTCATATTCTTTCGGAAACAACAGGACCGAGAAAATCAATCCTCGCGGCACTTATGCCGCATGGCAGAATATGTTGGACTATGACAGGAACTATACTGACAACGATTACGGCTCCATAATCCAGAACAGTTATCAGAATACTTCATATATGGCGAGAGGGCATTTTGCCTACAGTGAAGACTACGGTACTGCCCACAGTCTTTCTGTCATCGCTGGTGCGGAAATCAGGGGAGAGGACTCCAAAACCTTGTACGCCAAACGGTTGAATTATGACAGCAATACGAATACTACTTCCATGCCCCAGCCTCCGTCATCAGAAAGCCAGATGGAGTCTTGGCTCCGGGAAGTCGAGCAGCTGAGCGGAGAGTATTATTCAAAGAGCCGTTATGCCTCATTCTATGCTTCTGCAGATTATATCCTTCTCGACAAATATGTGCTGAACGCTTCTTTCAGGACTGACGGAAGTTCATATTTCGGAAGCAGACGCCAGTTCTATCCTACATGGTCCGCAGGACTGGCATGGCATATCAGCGACGAGAAATTCATGGAAGGGACCAGGAATGTCCTGGACCGTCTCGTTCTCAGGGCTGCTACAGGTTTTACCGGCAATATAAACAACGGAGTCAGCCCTCAGCTGATAATGAGCTACTGGATCCAGCAGTACAGACGTTATGACGGGGAAATCCTTCCGATGGCCTCGTTCTCAGGCGCCCCTAATCCCAATCTGGGCTGGGAGAAGACGAACGACTACAAGATTTCGCTTGATTTCGGTCTGTTCGGGGATCGTCTCTCCGGTATAGTGGAAGGTTACCGCCGTATAAGCACTGATGTGGTGATATCGTCCAAGATTCCGAGTACGACAGGGTACACGTACCAGGATTTCAATTCCGCCGATATCGTGAACAACGGTATCGAATTTACGCTTAACGGCCGTATCCTGGATATAAGGGATTTCAGGATCAATGCATCCGTAAATTTCGCCTACAACATGAATAAGGTGACACGGTACGACAGTCCCGACAAGCTTACGTCCGATACAAGATATTGGGTGGGTTATCCTACTGATGCCCTGTTCATAGGAAAAGTCACAGGTCTTAACAGCCAGGGACTTTACCAGTTCCAGCTGAGACCTGACGCTGTCATAGAAAACAGGGAGGATTATCAGGTAGCTGACAATTACCGGTACTATCTTGGTACCAGCATTGCTCCCTATACCGGTGGATTCAATATCAGCTTTTCGTGGAAAAGGTTGTCATTGAGCTGTTTCGGGGCATTTTCATGGGGGTCAAAGACATTCGAACAGCCGTCGGTTCCCGGCTCATGGAGTTCCATAAACAGGCAGGGTATGGACACCGAGATTCCTCAGACGGTTTTCAGCGACCTTTACTCGAATCATTTCAATGTCACCAGGGACAGGACCGACAGATGGACCGAAACCAATACGGATGCGAAATATCCGAGAATATATGACGCATACGGGACACTGTATGAGTTTTCCAGGGACAATCCCATGGACGGCAACATTATCCGGGGCGCATACGTGAAGGACAATTCATATATAAGGATAAAGAACATCATAGCTGCCTATTCGTTCCCTAAGAGAATAACGGACAAGATGCACATGACGGACTTCAGGATAAGTCTGTCTTTGAATAATTTCTTCACTATCACGAATTATGACGGGATGGATCCCGAGACTCCGGGTGCCGTTTATCCGGTCAGCCGATCCGTGACTTTCGGACTCAGTTTCGGATTCTAAACATGATCATTATGAACAGGAATATATTCATAGTATCTGTCATGGCCTGTACAGTTCTGGCAGGCTGCAGGCAATATTTGGATGTGAAACCGCAGGGAAAGGTGCTTCCAGAGACGGAGGAAGAGTTCGCTGCTGTCATGAACTACCGGCTCAACAATATCGAGTCCGGCTCGTACGATGATGTCCTCGGGAACGCGGCCCTTTTAGCCCAATATGAGGCTTTCGCTGACGATTTGGACGCCAATATCCAGATAGGAAACCTTCCTATATATGCAGGGACGCAGTTCAACAGCAATTATGGACTGTATACCGGCTGGTATGAGGTGATAAAGGACTGCAATATCATAGCCGAGAACATGGCTGATAAGGACAGTGATGAAGCCCGGCTCCTTTTGGCTGCAGCCAGAGGTATGAAGGGTGTATGTTATTATAATCTGTTGAGAAACTACTGCAAGGCGTATGACCCGGCGACAGCTTCAGAGGATCCCGGACTTTGTATCGTGGATCATTTTGCCATGGACGAAGCTCCTGCCCGTTCTGATCTGGAGACTACCGTGCGTTTCGTCATATCCACACTCAAGTCTTCTGCAGACATGCATGTCACGGATGCCAAGTATATGTTTACAGAAGATGTGGCAGATGCTTATCTCGCCAAAGCCTATTTCTGGGGAGAACAATGGCAGAATGCCCTTGATATATGCGAGGACCTTGCCCTTAAATATCCGATATTGAACATGCAGGATTTCGAAACCATGATTTCATCTGAATATGAGAAGACGTCCGGTGTCATAGTGCGGTCCAGGATAAATGATAACAGTACCGTATCTTCCTCGACATACCGGCAGGCTGTTTCCGATATCAGGTCGAGACCGCTTAACGGAGATCTTGTCAGGCTTTATTCGCAGCAGGACATAAGGCGGAGGCTCTATTTCGACAGTGACCGGAAAAATCTGAAGATTCCGGTGGCAAGAGTCAGGGAAGGAGAGATTTACCTGATGATGGCTGAATGTTACGCCCATCTTGGAAATGAAGGCGAGGCCCTGCGTGTCCTCAACGAAATAAGGGCCAATCGGATAGAAAATTATGTCCCGTATACGATGGAGACATTGCCGGAAGTGGATGGAAGCGCGGTCATTACCTGTGATGCTACGGGTGCACCGCTCACGAAGCTTATGCAGGCTATTCTGAACGAACGCAGGATGGAGATGTACTTGGAAGGCGACAGATGGTTCGAGCTGAAACGGAATGGCAGTCCTTCTTTCTGGGTCATAACCGACCAGATAGGAATATTCCAGAAATATACGACGGAACCCTACATGTACACTTTCCCGATAAACAAGGATGATGTGGACCTTAAAGATTATATTATACAGAATGAAGGCTATGTTGAATATTTGTAAAAAAGCAGCTGAGCTGCTTCCAGTGTTGCTCCTGGCGTCTGCATGTCTGCTGGCCGGTTCCTGTGAGGGGCAATACGACGAACTGCCGCCAAAGACAGATGCCACCATACGTTACGCCCTCCCATATCCGGAAACACCTACTTCCGAGGAAATAGAAGAGTTCAGGCAGATCAGGGCGGAATACGAAGAAGCGACCTATTGACGATTGACACCATATTTAAAACAAAGCATTATGAAAAAAATTCTCATGTCATTGTGTTGTGCAGGACTGGTGCTGGCTTCATGCACAGAGAATCCTGCGGAAACCCAGACCATGTTCAATTTCTCGGCAGACACTTATCAGCTGACCGATGAGGGAGACCTGACTGTAACTGTTACGGCTACAAAAGCCGTGACCGAGGCTGTCGACATCCGTTTTACAGCAAGCGGTACAGCGGAAGAAGGAACCGACTACACCGTTTCCGCCGATCATTTCGCCTTTTCTGCAGGCGAGACAGAGGCTTCCATAACATTATCTTCGGTATCGGTGAACAAGGAGGATCTGGATCTTACACTGACCCTTTCCGATCCCGGAGTAGAGGGCTATGCCCTCGGGGCTGTTTCGTCTGCGAAAATAACTGTGCCTGCAAAGGAGACGGTGTATTATACATTCACTACAACAGATTTGAATCTCTCGTCAGAAATGATTGTCACACTGAACTTGGTGACGCGATCTGCAGAGAATGCATACAGTGCACCACGTGAATTCCATATTCCTTTTATCATTACTTCTGATGCCATTGCCGGTACTGATTATGAGGTAATTGACGATGCCACAGAATTCGTGTTCCCAGAAGGCTCCAACAGCGCTTCCATAACCATTGCTTCTAAAATGTCTGCTATTCCTGATCCGGCTCCGGAACTTACAGTTTCCATAGATGTCGAAAATATTCCTGCCGAATATAAAGACTATTTCGCACCTGGAGTAAACAGTGAATTCAGTGTTAAGTTCGGTGTATTGACATTTAATGATCTGGTTGGCAGATGGACATATTCTGGGTTCCCTATATTGGACGACCCTGAAGCCGACCGTGCGACATTGGAAATGATAACTCTTGACGCAGGTGATGACCTGAATGACCTTCCGCATGACAATACTTCTGACGATGTAATAGAATTCAGGGAAGAGAATGGTGGAATAGCTATGGTTACAAGTCTCAGCGGTGACCTGAAGAACTATTTCATGGATTGTGAAATTTCAGACATAACCGCTACTACATACGAATGGTATTTCTATGATCCTGCACGACCTTTAAATGCCGTATCTGCTACCTTGTCTGCCGTAAACTACAATTTCTCGGCGACAAGTGTTCAGGAACAGAGCGCTTCCGTATTCTTTGCGGTAACATCAGGTTCAGATGGACGCCAGCTGCATGTATTTGTCAGAGATTATCAGCCTACGGATTTTTTCCAGGGTACGTATGCCTATGGCGACCATCTTGTATGGGATATGTATAAGGAATTCGGTTACTGGGACCTTTATTTCGTGTTCAATGAAGTGAACGAATAAAAACCCCGCAGGTATCAGATAATTGCGGCTCCGGCCATGAGGATAATCGGATATTATCCATGGCCGGAGCCGCTTTTCTTTCCCTGTAAAGACAGGGCGCCGGATCAGTTAGTATATACCCCAGTCCTGCAGGCTGAATGTGGAGGTAACTCCGTCGGGCGCTTCCGGGAAGAACTCGAAAATTCCGCCGAGCATTTCCTCTATTTCGTCCACGCTATAGGCGAAGTCCGCGGGGCTTCCTCCTGGAATTTCCCCTCTGTTTTCCAGATCCTGCGGAAGCCAGAATCCGATAGCCATCAGCTCGTCTGCCTGACAGTCGCAGATCCGCTTGCCGGTATTTCCGGATTTCGTTCTCAGGTATACCTTGTATTCGGCGGACGGCAGGTCGCATTTTTTCGACCGGGAGGACTGGTCGCTGAACGAGCATGCGTCGTAGACATAGTAGCTATCTTCTTCATAATGGCATCCTGCCACCACGTATATCGTGTCACGGCAGATCCACTCGTCGGACAGCAGTCTTTCCAGCTCGGAATGCACGTCAGGATACAGGAACCTTTCCGGCGCTATGTTGGTAGGATAGAATGTCTGTATGTTCAATTCGGTTTCGTGGCCGCCGCGGTCTGCAGAACGGAGGATGTGGCCTCTTCCGAAAAACGGACCGTCATCTAAAGGACTCCAGTACTGGTAAAGGTCGGTGGCGGCCGATGCTCCGTCCCACGGCCATTCGGCCCAGTCCGACCCGTATATTATGGACTGCTCGGATTCTTCGAAGAGAGGGTCCGGCCTCCATGGATCAGGATCAGTCCTTTCCCATCCTCCTTCGGTGTAGCATTCATGGTGCGGGTATGCCACCCATACGGGATTGTGCCTTTCCGTGTCATAGCATGCGGAATAATTTCTGACACGCTTCCTGCTCGTGACTGTTTCCGACCAGTGGGTGACGAATTTGTAGGCATCATCCCTGATTACGGTTTCTGGCATTTCAGGCCAGGGCACGTTTCCTTCCGTTTCATCATATTCCACTGTCTGTGATGCTTCTTCCGTGGTGGTGACGAGCATGAAATCATCCACTTTGGTGTTCTTGCCCCTGGCCCACAGCGTGAAGTTGATGCCGGAAGGAGTCCCTCCGGATATCTCGAAGACGGCGGATGCGAGCACCCATGTGCTTTTGCCTTTGACTGCATCGAAATCAAGTTCTGTACGTTTTCCGGATCCGTCATTGAAATCCACGTATAGTTTCATGCTTTCCCCGCATGTGAAATTCTCTCCTGAAGGAGGCGTCGCCCCGAAAGAGAACCGCAGCCTGCTCTGTCCCGGTTCAAGGGTAATTCCGCTTATGAGAATCTCCCTGTCATCATATCCGAAATTCAGAGCATTGTTTCCGGAGGCTCCGTCATATCCCATGGAAGCGTATGAACTTCTGACGCTTATTCCCTGTCCGCTGTATGATACGTTCCCGGCTCCCGGCCCTGTGGCATTGACGAATCCGTCTCCCTGGTCGAGGTAGTACGTCTTTCCTGTTTCCCCGTCCAGGTCATCGTAATATACGAGGGTTTCTTCCACCGGAACTTCAGGTTCCTCCGGCTCTTCAGTATTGACGCGTGTGACTTTGACGGCAGCGGATAACGGCTTTTCTTCAGGAAACCTGGGATCCGTAGTAACGGTTATTGTCCCGCTCTGTCCTTCCTCCAGGCCCGTCACCGTTATTTCACTTGTTCCGGCATCTCCGCTTTCAGGAGAAAACTCCAGAGCCGGGTTGTCGCTTTCGGCATGCCACCCGGCAGATGAGGTGACGGTGAATACGTTCCCGTCAGGATTTTCAGGGTCGAATACGATAGTTTTGGCGGATACTTCGAGAGCCAGTTTTTCATATCCGTCTCCGTCATCGACGGCCAGGTCGCATGACGGGATTGCCGGAATCAGTGCGAATATGGCCCAAAGGCCGCTTGCGATACGGTTCGCGGCCGTTTTTCTTTTTACATCAACAGTTGTCATAAAAGGGTTTTTCGTTTTCCGCAAATATCGTCAGTCTGGTCCGGTCCGGCTTGTCAGAGAATAAAATCTTTTTGTCTCCGGATAAAAAA
>DVIP01000006.1 GCA_018711225.1 Candidatus Cryptobacteroides intestinipullorum
TTCAGTACATCCTCTTTATCAAAGTAAATCGCCGTATAGAATATGTCAAACTCATAAAAATCGTTACCCATTGCCATAGGTTCATCTTTTCCTGCCAGCAACCGTTTTATGGTTGCCATGTCATTGTCACGACAGGCAACCCCCAAAGGATAAAGTTGATAGCTTACATCCCTTATGGTATCTTGCTGCAATGGATTTGCTTTTACGCTACCCAAACAACATAAAAACATCATAAGAAGAAATAATGTCCGACTTGTCAGCTTCATATTTACCTTTTTTAAGTTACAACGGAGTGTCAAACTTGATGGATCCAATTATATCACGGGCTTCGGATTCATGAATATCATTCGCGGTCATTGTAACGATAATGAAGCCATCCAGTGTATTTTTATTCATATAAAAGAATATACTCTGATTGAAGTTCATAGTGCCACCTCTTTCCAATTGATATTCCATACTGCCCGAAATTCTTTCAAACGGGATTCCGTCTATATTTACTTTTTCGGGGGCTGCTCCGTTGAATGACTTCAACAACAAATTGCGCGTATTATCAATTTCCTCAGTTGAAGTGAACTTTTTGTAATTGAAAACAAAGCAGTTGCCGGCAGTACCCATAAGCTGTAAAATACAGTTGTCATCCGATTTCACCACAGCTTTCCATCCTGGCGGATATATGCATCTTAGTCCGCGTACCTTATTCACATACTCTCTTTTACCATTTCCGATGCTTTCATCACTACCGGTAAAAGTTACAGAATTATCCTTTTGATCAAGGATATAGTTGGAATTGGCTGTTTCACTCTCCTGAATATTGTCTTCAGCCCCTAATGTCTGTGCATATTCCTCCAATATCCCGTCATCCCATAGGGTCCTTATTTCCTTAAAATCCGAAGGAACGGCTTGTGTTTGTCCCATAAAAAGGGCGGAAAACACTATCAGAAATATTATTTCAGCAACATACGTGATATACCGGGATACTCGTTTAGATTCATTCTTATCGGCAAAAAAATACATTATGCCAAGAACAATTCCTGAAACAAGGCCTCCTATATGTGCCGCATTATCTATTCCTTCTTCCTTAGCTCCAAGCAGAAGATTATAAACAACAAAGATGCCTATACTGTATAAAAGCGATTTCCTCTGATTCCGTTCCATTTTATGATTGAAAATCAAGTTGGAAAGGAATATTCCATAAAGTCCGAAAATGGAACCGGAAGCTCCTGCGCTTATTGTTTCGGGATGAACCGTTAGACTTAGCAGTGCAGAGAACAATCCGGTCAGGAAATATGCGGTTATAAGCCTTCTGCTTCCGATAATTTTTTCCAGAAACAATCCGATATACAGCAGGGCATACATATTCATCAACAAATGCATTATCCCTATATGGATAAAATTACAGGTTATAGTCCTCCACCAGTCTCCGGTAAGCGTGAGTGGGCCATAATCCGCACCCCACTTTATCAGAGAAATGCCGGTTGGCTCTATAAGACTTACCCCATTTATAGACATTACTATAAATAATGCCACGTTTATATAGACAAGTAAAGGGGTAGCGATATTCCCTTTTCTTGGAGTTATTAGTGACCAGAATGATAAATCATTGTCACCATTGCCTTTTATCTCCTTATCATCAGAAGAGTTTTGTTCCGCAAAGTCTGCCGGGGGATCCGTACCCTCTGTATCAACGGTATGTGCGGTTGATATAATTCTTTCTTGATTATCATTGCTTTTACTACAATCAGCAGATTGCTCGGACGCGCATTCTTTTTTTGCAAAAGAATACACTTCCTGCACGTCACTGTCCAGTGCTTCCTTTATTCTCCGGATGTTACGTTTGTTATACCCGAACGAGCAGATTGAAGTGCGTTTGTTCAGGTCATTCACACTGTTGACCCATATTTGTCCTTTGTCGAACACGATGAATATCTGTTCTCCCCATGATAACCTCAAAAAAGAAGGGTTTGTATGTGCCACAATGCAGTCTTCTCCGTAATGGTCCACATCCCAGTCGTATTTTACCGACAGGTAATATATCCTGTCATAAATGCCCTGTTTGTCCAATGAAGTTGGTAAACTCTGGAAATCCAGTTTGCGACGTTGTCTCCGGTAAAGTATATAGGCAAATGGGATCGGCACAAAACCGAGCCATAAAATACCCTCGACATCAATATTGCTCGAGTAATACATTACTCCGCCCATGGAAACAAACATTGTGGCAAAAAACATCAGCATGTGCGATGCGCCGTAGTGGGTGTACGCCCAGCTGATAATCAGGGGCAGTGTCTTCTTTTCCAGTACAAACTCGGCAAGAGCGGCATCCTTCTCCTCCCGGTAGCGGATGCGGTAGGCAAGCCACCATATCAGTTCGAACAATGCAACAATAATCAGGAGCGCAATAATGTAATCCTCGTCGTCCAACTTGCTCTTTCGGGGCTTGATGGTATAGGGTTTCCCGCCAAAGGTCAGTTCCTCGCAGGACACGTCATAGCCATCGCTCGTGAAGTAATAATCGTAGGTGTATTCCTGCTTGCCCTCGGAGCTTGAATAGCCGTTGCTGTTCGGCCGTGCCTTTGTCCCGTTGATGGTCAGCATGGGAGGGTTCTGGTCGGGACAGGCGTTGCAGGTCAGGACCGCACGGTATTTGATTTTGTCGCTTTTCAGTTGTTCCACCGTCAGGCGGCACTCCACCTTGCTCATGTCCACTTCGGCGGGATGCACGTCCACACGGCATTCCGGTGTGGTGTATGTCTTGCCCCCGGCGGTTACGGATGCGCCAGGAATCCTTGTCTCACCAATCTCCCGGAACCGGACAAGATAAGCAAAGCCTGTTTCAGAGTTACTGTGTTCCTCACCGTTAATAATAGCATAAGTGCTGCCTTTATGAGGCTCCGGTCCGCTTACCACTTCTATACTGTCATTGAATTCGGGATAAGAAACCGAGTCTATCTCGGAGTTGGCCAACACATAAGTCAGCCGTTGCACCTGTCCGGCACGTAGGCTGCCCAAAGTGTCGAGAGTCACGTGGAAATACACGGAATCTGCCGTCTCCGATGCATTGGCTCGGACTACAGGGAAAAATGCAAGAAACAATAATATGCAGAGGAGCTGTTTGATCCTGATGAATCTATTTTCTATGTTATTTATCTTTTGGGTCATATGTCATTTCAAATATCATATTTCACAGTTCATTTTATAAAATTAGAGTAAATAAAGACGATAGATAGGTCAGGACACAGGGACGGCAAGCCGTTTTGAGTGTCCCAACCTTGACGGTTACTGTACCGGTTGTCAATCGGCATCATTATCGCACATGTGCCGTATAAACGACTCGTTTCTCTCATACTCTTCACCCGTGAGAATTACCGGATCTGCAAGACCGACAATCTTGTACCCTTTGGTGTAGGTAACCAGTATGCAATAGAGTTCATGTCCTTTTTCATCCTTCTCCACCTGCAACTGCACCGGCTGGTCGTTGCCGCTCGGCAGGCTGCACAGGTACTCGAAATCATGGCGGTTGAAAGCCGCTACAATATCATCCCTGTCCGTCATGCTACTGATGAACTTCTTTGTCTTGTAATGCTTCACTTCTCCACCACTTGTCCTATTACAGATACACAGGTCGGCGGCGTATGCGGTAAGGCCGCAGATAATAGCCCCGATAATACCTGCTACCCGTATTATCCACGGGTTGATGAACGGCAACCATCCGGGGAAAATGACAAGCAGTACGCATACGGCTGTCAGTCCCCAGTAGATTATCGGTTTGACCAGATTTTTACGCTTTTCAAACTTCTCCGGCATGGCATCATAGACTTCTCCGAAATGACTGGGATAATGTATTTCCCCTTCTATTATTTTCCCATTTTCTTGTTCCATATCTACTTCAATTTAAGTTCGTTTTTACTTTTTATAGAAATTACTCAGTTTCCATGGCGATTCCTCGTCTTCCAGCAGCAGGCTGACAATCCCGAATGCCGTTTCACTGTCATCCGGATCACCATGCCAGACACCTCTACCCATGATGAAACTTCGCCCGTATTCCTCCCATGAAGAGAAATGATGCAAAGCGGTATCAGCTGCCGTCTGCATGATCTGCCACATTTCATCATCATTCAGGTATCCGCACAGACGGGCCCACCGGGCAAGATTTACCACACGTACCAGATCCCAGGCAATGACGCTCTCCGGCATCCTGTTTTCCGGGCACCAGCCGTTTTCAGTCATGCTCTCCATTATCAGGCAGACATCTCCCATCTTGTTTTCCTCGTCATCACGTTCTTCCTGAGAGATATTCTCAAGTCCACGTTTCCGGAGTTCTTCCAGCGCTTCATCAGCTTCCGCATGGTGTCCCTCTTCAAGCAGCCATCTTACAATATCAAGCGTACTTTCTTTGTCAGTAACATTCCACCAGTTCTCGATTGTGTTCCTGATGGTCTCCACATCTTCTTCCGCACACGCTATCGAGTCCACATTCTCATCATTGTACACAAGCATCGGGGCCCCGAATGCAAGCAGACGAAGCTGGGATTCGTCAAGTCCGCCGTCATTGCATCTGTTGATGCTCCATCCCTCGTCTCCGAAAGCTTCCATCATTTGAGCCATAGCGTCAGACGAAGACAACCGTTCATCAAATGTGCCGTCCATCATCTCCTGCATCATCTGATTGGCGTAAGCCATATTCTGACGGCCAGCCTGAGCGACTGTTTCAGGGTCTATGCCGGCAGCCCTCAGCATGGCTTCATGTTGCGCCTGTGCAGCAGCCATATCAGGCATCCCTGCGCCCATCTGTGCCATAATCTGTTCCTGCATACCATCCGGCATCTGGAATCCGGGAATATTTCCGAACATGGAACGAGCCTGTTCCATAGCTGCCTTTATTGCGGCTTCCTGGGCCGCTATTGCCATTTCCTCAGGACTTTGAGGATTCGTTTTGTCTTTTTTCATATTATTCTATTCTATTATTGATTTGTGATCTTTTATCCTTCAGCGCCTGCCGTAAGAAGTATTTCCGTTATTTCATTGTAACCGCGTTCACCGGCATAGAACAGAGCCGTGTGCTGAAGATTGTCTGCAATATTCACATCAGCTCCATTCTCCACGAGAAGTGAGACGAACTCGTTGTTGCCTTCACTTGCAGCAATGATGAGAGGTGTTTCACCGTCAGCATTCTGTACGTCAATCTTTGCCTTTGCCGCTATCAGGTTGTTTGCGATGAATCTGTTCCCTGACCATGCGGCAAAATGCAATGGCGTGTTTCCGTCAAGCAGTGTCCTGTTCACATCCGCTCCGGCTTCTATCAGAAGACCGGCAACGGCAAGGTTGCCTTTCATGCAGGCTATTGCAAGGGCTGTTTCCCCTTCATCATTCACCGCATCGATCATGGCGGGGAATGAAGACAGCAGCGAACGGACGATTTCTGTATGTCCGTTGAAAGCTGCCTGATGCAGTGGAGTATTGCCTTGTGCATCACTTGAAGTATCTGCCGACAGGCACTCAAGCACTTCGCGCAATCCGTGCGCCGTAGCGTAGTCTATCGCCTTATGGCCGGTATTGTCCGCTATTTCCGTGTCCGCTCCCTGTTTTATCAGAAACAGGGCGGCATCGGTACGCCTGTTGTCAAGAAGACGGATCAGCGGAGTCCGTCCCTCGTTGTCCGTAACGTCCAGATCAGTTCCATACTGGACAAGTTTCCCGATTATCTCCTTGTTCCCGCTCCGGGAAGCGGCATGAAGGGGCGTTTCGGACATATTGTTTGCCAGGGAAACATCAGCTTCGCTGTCAAGAAGGAGACTGACAATATCCCGGTAACCTTTCAGGCAGGCATAATACAGAGGGGTATTGCCTTCGGCATCCCTCTTATTCACGTCAATGCCGCCTTTTTTCAGGAATATCTGTACAATGCCTTTCTGGCCGTTACGGCAGGCATTCAGGAAAGTCATGTTGTTGTCCATAAGATTCTCAGCAATATTTCAACAAAAATTTCACAAGGGTCTCATTGTTCTTTTCAGTTGCGATGTCCAGGGCAGTCTTGCCTTCATTGTTGACGGCGTTCACATCCGGAGAACCGAAGTCCATCACAAGAGCAGCGGCTTCTTTCAGCCCCCTTGTCGAACCGGCTGCAATATAATGCAGCAGAGTGTTTCCCCACTTGTCTTTGGCGTTTATATCAGCTCCGGCTTCAAGAAGAAGTTCAAGTATGTCAGCATCTTCTTCCTTGCATTCGCGACCTCCATAGGGATATGATCTCGGAAGACCGGCGAAACGGGGAATGTTCCCGTCCCAGTAACGACCTCCGTAAAGATTCATCGCCGGTGTCTGTCCCTGAGCGTTGGCTGCATTGACATCCACACCGTTATCTACAAGAAATCTTACAGCCCAGATTCCGGTGTCATATCCGACATTACGGCATGCTACGGACAGGGCTGTGTTTCCTTCCCCGTCGGCCGGACTCTCGGGATTCCACCCGCATTCCGTCAGGCATCGGAGAATATGAAGGCATTGTTCCTTGTCTTCATTCTTGTATCCCCTCTTGTTCATCCAAACAGCGAAAGCTGTCTGTTCTTTCGAGTCTCTGAAATCGGGATCGGCACCGCCTCTGAGCAGCATCTCGGCAGCTGAAAGATTATCCCATGTCAGGGCACAGCCCAAAGGTGACTTGCCACGGAAATCATACATTTTTTCGTCCTCACATATTGTCTGTGTATCCGCACCGGAACGCAGGAGAGCATCCAAAGAAACTTCATCCCCGTACCACAGTGCCTGAAAGACATCCAGACCTCCGGCAAGAGCGGCAAGTTCATCCGTTTCCGGATCCTGCCCCGACAGCAACGCTCCGATACGTCGGGCGCCACCTTCAGCTGCTATGTTAAAAGGAGTCTTTCCGCTGTTGTTCTTTTCTTCCGGATCCGGTTCTCCGTTTTCCAGAACCAGTTTTGCCGTGTGGCAGCATTGTATCTCCAAGGACTTGAGGTTTTCCAGTTCGTCATATGTCTCCTGCTTGGACTGTTCGGAATACCAACGTTCTGAAAAATCAGCTATCCTTCTTTGTCTGCTTTTTATATCGGATACTATGGATGCTGCAGACCGGGAGAGCAGGTGCAGCACATTGTCTCCGTTGCTGTCAGTGGAATCTGTCCTGGCTCCCGACTTCAGAAGGATGTCAGCCATCAGAAAATGACGGTTGCGCACCGCTTCGAGCAAGGCGGTTGTGTCCTTGCCGGATCTCGGCACCCTGGCACCTTTGGCCAGAAGCATTTCTGTCATTTCGGCAAATACCGAATCGTCGGGACAAGGTTTATACTTGGCCAGAAGGCACAGCGGCGTATAGCCTTTGTCATTTTTCTGGTTGACATCCGCACCTCTTTCCAGAAGGATGGTTACGGCTATCTTGTCCGCAAAGCAACACGCTGTATGAAGAGGCGTATTGTTGTCGTGATTTTCATCCAGACTGTCAAGCGGGACATTCTGGTAAGCTTCGTACAGTTCATACGGATCTGTATTGTAATAAGTGTGCAGATCGTAGAGTCCTTTATTTGTCTTCATCTTTATCATGATTTTTGATTAATGATTCAATATGCTTGTATTTCCGGCCAAGCCGGTTGGAGATGGCCTTGACTTCTGTGTGCAATCCCAGTCTGAAGGCTGCTTCTGCCTTCAACCGCAAGATCTGTACATATGCCAGCTGTATCGGGGTGTCCTGCGGCATGGGACAATATGGCGGCTCATCATCATGACGATAACGGAGAAATGCTTCAGGAAGCCTGTCGGCGGTAACACCTGCATTGCCTGGCAACAGGTGTTCAGCCTCACACAGCAGTCTGTGGCACTCATCGTACCAATTCACCATGAAACAGCACAGGGCCTTGTTGTACAGCAGCCCGAAGTCCTTGTGCGGAATGAGTTCGAAGCAGTAATAGGCTGCAGAAAAAGCTTTGCTGCACATGAAGGAAATCCCGGCAGAAAACAACTTTCCAGCCTGATCTTCTGGTATCTTGTTTCGAGTATTTACGAATGATGTCATATTAATTATCAAATCTGTTTATTGTTGGTTCTTATCCATCCACCATTCCTGTTCTTCCATTTCACGGGCCTTTTGTATTTCTCCCGCTGTCAGGGTTTCATTATGGTAGGCATTATATAGATTGTCCCAACCATTTTTACGGTATTTAGGTATTACAATCCATTCTCCTGCGTCATTGAACCGGTAGAAGTCTGCAGGAATATCGGGTATTATCTCATCAGCCCATGAACATCGTTTTGTCAGTCCTTTTTCAGATTTCCACTTGCCCCGATATTCAGACAGGTTCAACTTCAGTTCCGCTATTTCATTACGTCCTTTTACAATTTGCTGTCCGCTTATCCGGTATCCTTGCCGGAAAGTGCCACTAAATGTGCCGTTAAATCGTTCGTCTCCGAATTCAGTAAACGAGTAATGCCCAGATATGAAACCGTCCAGTTCCGTACATTCATCCCTGTCTTGCGGATAAGGAGAAATGCTGTCAATACAGATATTCCCCCTGAACGGACAGATGACAGACAATCTGGTACGACTGGAGCCTTTCACTTCATATTTCCTGTCATCAGTCTTACGGACTTCAGTAAAATGAATATCAATTCTGCTACAATCTTCTCCCAATATGCCGGTCATGTCCGAATCGACAAACAGGCCAGAAAGGTCATGCTTCAGAATATCCTCTTTGGAATTTTGAGAATACACTGTTCCACAGATACAGAGAAGCCATAAAATACCGATATGATATATTTTCTGTTTCATATTTGGGATTACTGTTGATGGTTAGAAATGAGCATCGTCAGATGCTATCTTTCGTTGTTACTAACTTATTTATATTTTTCAATCCGATAAATTATTGATACTTCATAACTTGCTCGATATTTAAAACTGATAAAGAAAGAGCATTAAAAGAAGCCCAATAGTCGGTACAACATATCTGACACTTAATACGGTCTTGTCCGAATATTTGGTGTTATAAACATTGTCTTGATATTTTTCCAACAAAGCCTTAATCCTTTTTTTGCTATAATATAGGTATATTACAGGCCAAGGGAGAAAACAGCCTATTACTCCTATTACAATTCTTTCTTCTCCGGAAGTATTTGGCAAAAAGAAATCTCCCGTTAAGAAAAACGACAGTATCAGCACGGCAAACAAATAAGCCATTGTGACAATTTCAGCCAATATGCACGTTGCCCCAAAACGGGGAAATTCTTCTCTCTTTATGCAAACCATGTAATACCTGAAAAACAAGTAGTCAATAATCGTTTTCATCGGCGATTGTTCTAAAACATAAATCACATTGTTGTTAGTAATGGTTTGACAAGGAGCTGCGTTAGCGGCTATCTTGGCTCGTTAGTAGCTTAGTTTACCTTTATCCTCATTGCGATATAAAAGGTTCATCAGCTTATTATAATTTCTCCCGTATAACAATATTTCATCATCATACACTCCATATATATTCTCATTTTCATCTGAGACTAATACCATGTAACCTGTATATATTTCGGCAAATGGAACAATGGAAGTAACCGATAGCTTTTTCGTTAATACAGGATGCAGATATTTATATGGATAATCCTTTAACAC
>DVIP01000071.1 GCA_018711225.1 Candidatus Cryptobacteroides intestinipullorum
ATTCTGTTCGCCGTAGATGCGGTATCGTCGCCTCCGATAGTCACCAGAAGCTTGATATTGTTGTCCTTGAAAAGGTCAAGATTGAAATTTTCCTCGAAATCCTTGTCAGTAGGCTTGAAACGGCTCATCTCGAGATAGGAGCCTCCCCTGTTGAAATAACGGTCTGCCTTGAAGAAATCGAGGTCCTCTATGCGGGCGTCCTTGCTGAAAAGTCCTGAATATCCGCCATGTAGCCCGATTACCCTGAAACCTTTGGAAAGGAATGTCTTTGCGACACTCATCGAAACCGAATTCATTCCCGGGGCAGGACCGCCGCCACAGAGAATAATCACTGCATCTTTCATAATTCCTTAATACTTAAAAGTTATATAAACAAAACAAATGTCCTGCAAAATACGCGGCCGGCCATAATGGCAATGCCTTACAGACCGGAAATGCAAAATTATCTAATTTCACCAAAATACCACGAAAAAAAATCGTATTTTTGTAGTTTGACATTTGTTTTTAAACTGAAAGGAACATATTGGAAACTGCAGATATAAACGGAATCAGGAAACGCATCGAAGAGCTGCGGACGTCCATAAGGGAAAACAACAGGCGCTATTATGTGGAAAACGACCCTGTAATAAGCGACTATGATTTCGACATGCTGATGAACGAGCTTGCCGTCCTCGAAAAAGCCCATCCGGAGCTTGTCACGCCGGACTCGCCTACCCAGAAAGTAGGAAGCGACCTGAGGGACAGGACGGGACAGGACGGCGCGAGGCACGAATTTGCGCAATATCCTCACAAATACCCGATGCTTTCCCTGGGCAACACATACGACATATCGGAAGTGGAGGCTTTCGCCGACCGTGCCAGAAAAGGACTTGATACAAGCTTCACTTTCTGCTGCGAACTGAAATTCGACGGGACGGCGATATGTCTCACATACAGGAAAGGAGTCCTGTTCAGGGCCCTTACCAGGGGCGACGGGATCGTAGGCGACGACGTGACGGAAAATGTAAGACACATATATAATATTCCACAGAAACTTGAAGGGAGCGGCTATCCGGACGAATTCGAGATAAGGGGTGAAATCTATATGCCTTACACGGCTTTCGACAGGCTGAACGAGGAACGGATGAGAGACGAAGACCAGCCTTTCGCCAATCCGCGCAACGCTGCCTCCGGCTCGCTCAAGCTTCTGGACCCTGACGAAGTGGGCCGCCGGGGACTGGAATGTACCTTATATCATCTCGCAGGCGGGGATCTGCCCTTTGCCACACATGACGAAGCATTGAAAGCGGCGGCGTCCTGGGGACTTCCTATATCGGACAAAAGGCGGATATGCCACAGCATAGAAGAGATTGAAGAATACATAACATACTGGGACAAGGCCCGCAAGGCCCTCCCTTTCGCCACAGACGGCATAGTCATCAAGATAAACGAGCTGCCGTGCCAGAAGGAACTGGGATATACAGCGAAATTCCCGAGGTGGGCGGTAGCCTACAAGTTCAAGGCGGAACAGGCTCTTACCAGACTGCTTTCCATAGATTACCAGGTAGGACGGACGGGAGCCGTGACTCCGGTAGCGAATCTGGAACCGGTCCTGCTGTCAGGCACCACGGTGAAAAGGGCCACCCTGCACAATTACGGCCAGATGCATCTTCTCGATATACACATCGGAGACTACGTGTATGTGGAAAAAGGAGGGGAAATCATCCCGAAGATCACCGGAGTGGATACGGACAGGCGTGAACCGGGGGCACAGATGCCAGTATTCCCGGACAAATGTCCGGACTGCGGCACACCTCTGGTGAAGGATGAGGGCGAAGCCAGATACTTCTGTCCGAACCAGGACGGCTGTCCGACACAGATAAAGGGCAAACTGGTACACTTCATAAGCCGGAAAGCCATGAACGTGCTCGCAGGAGACGCCACTATTGACCAGCTTTACAGTCTCGGCTACGTCAGGACTCCGGCAGACCTGTACAGTCTCACGAAAACGCAGCTCCTGACTCTGGACGGATGGAAAGACAAGTCCGCCAGGAGGTTTCTGGACAGTCTGGAGGCTTCCCGGAAAACCACGTCTTTCGACCATGTGCTTTTCGCCCTCGGCATAAGATACGTGGGAGAGACCACGGCCAAATCCCTTGCCAGGCATTTCGGGAACATAGATGCGCTGATGCATGCCGACAGGGACACCCTTCTCTCCGTAGACGATATAGGAGAGGTGGTGGCCGACAGTATTCTGGACTATTTCAGCAAGCCGGCACATCTGGAGGAAATCAGAAGACTGGAGCAGGCAGGGCTCAAATTCTCGGCAGAAGAAGAGTCGGAACCCAAGTCGTCCGCACTGGAAAGGAAAACGATAGTGATTTCCGGAAACTTCAGTGTTTCACGAGATGAAATAAAGGAAACAATACAGAGAAACGGAGGCAAGAACAGTTCGTCCGTCAGCGGGAAGACATCGTTCCTTCTGGCCGGAGAAAAACCGGGTCCGGAGAAACTGAAAAAGGCGGCGAGCCTGAATATTCCGGTCATCAGCGAAGAGGAATTCCGCAAAATGCTGCCACAGGATCCGGAAAACACGGAATCCGGCACATCGGTACACGGAACCGGACCGGCGGACCAGCCGACACTGTTCTGACATGCAGGTCCGTGATGCGGAAGGAAAAACTAAAAGGAGATAATTATGGAAACAGGAAACAAATACATTCTGGAACATACCGTGACACCTGGAGAAACCGCTGACAACATCGGCTCCGGAGGGCTTCCGGTATTCGCGACACCTGCAATGGCGGCGCTTATGGAAAAGGCTGCATACACGCTTGCACGCGAACACGGCGAGGAAACCGTAGGCACCCGGCTGGAAATTTCCCATTCCAGGGCCTGCCTGCCGGGGACGGCATTGTCAGCCGAGGCCGAAATCACGGAAACGGAGGGCAGGAAGATACTCTTCCGGGTAAAAGTATATGACAATGAAGGACTGATAGGCGAAGGCCTGCACGAAAGGTTCGTCATTGATCCGGAAAAATTCATGTCAAGACTGGAACAGGGACGCTGACACTTGCACACTGCGATGAAAAATCCTATCGACATACTGAAACGTGCCAAGCACTTCATTACGGAAGATATCTGGAAACTGGATATCGAGGATTTTTCCCGTGCCAAGGCCAGAAGTATAAAATACCTCAAGGTCCTTATCATCACCATCAAGACTTTTTCCGCAGAAAGGATAGGATTCCAGGCAGTGGCTCTGAGTTTTTTCGGGACCATGTCGGTAGTCCCGTTCATGGCTGTGGTCTTCGCCATCACAGGCGGTCTCGGACTGGCCGACAAGCTCAAGGAGCTCCTGTACGCCTATTTCAGCAACTCGCAGGAAACCATTGAAATGGTCATGGGCTTCGCCAACAACATCATTGACACCGCCCAGTCCAGCGGAATGGGGCTTCTGAGCGCACTCCTGTTCGTATGGCTCGTATTCTGGATGATGATTTCCGTGGAGCGGGTCTTCAACAATGTCTGGAGAGTCAGGAAATCCCGGAACATCTTCAAGCGGATATCCTTCTATATTGCGATACTGTTCATTGCCCCCTTTGTGATAATCCTGTTCTTTTCCGGCTCCATCGTCTACAGCAACATGCTGAAAGGAATAGGACTCGGAGTATCCAATTTCGAATCCATCGCTTCAGTGCTGGCCTGGGGGCTGTTCTACATCGTGGCCACACTGACCTTTTCCGCCATGTACAAATTCATACCTAATTATAAAGTACTGTATTCCAACGCCCTGAGAGCCGCATCCATATCGGCTCTGGCATTCACCGTCCTTCAGTACCTGTATCTGGAGACGCAGCTCTTCGTGACCAGGCTGAACATGGTATACGGGGCCGTGGCTGCAATACCGCTGTTCATGTTCTGGATGAACTTCGGATGGTTCATAATCCTGTTCGGGGCGGAACTGTCCTACGCTTACCAGCACGTGGACAGCTACAATATCGAATGAAAACACTGGAAAAAACGACATTATGCCTGTATCTGAATTTACTAAAGAAGACTTCGACATCATCGCAAGAGATTATGCCGACCTGAAGGAAGCCGCGAGAAAAAGATGCGCCGACCAGACAGAACTGGACGTGGTGCAGAAAGCGTTCGACTTCGCGAATGAGGCCCACAAGGGGGTGAGAAGACGTTCGGGAGAACCGTACATCCTTCATCCCATTGCGGTAGCTAAAATAGTGGTAGGCAATATCGGACTGGGCTACAAGTCCATAGCCGCAGCCCTGCTGCATGATGTCGTGGAAGACACGGAATACACGGTCGAGGACATAAGCAACCTGTTCGGGGAGAAAATCGCCTCCCTCGTGGACGGTCTGACGAAAATCAAGACTGTCCTGGACAATGAGGACAAGGCCGAAAAGAAAAGCATACAGGCAGAAAATTTCAAACGCATACTCCTGACACTCAACGACGATGTCAGAGTGGTACTGATCAAGCTGGCAGACAGGCTGCACAACTGCAGGACCATAGAATTCATGCCCGAATACAAGAGGGACAAGATACTTTCCGAGACCATGTACATCTTCATCCCCCTGGCACACAGGCTCGGTCTGTATGAAGTGAAGTCGGAAATGGAGGATATATGGCTCAGATACAAGGAACCGGAGGCATTCAACGAAATCACCGAAAAGATAAACCGCAACATCTCGGACAAGGAAAAGGAAATAGACGAATTTATAAAGCCCATAGACGAAGCGCTGAAGAAGGCCGGTTTCGACTTCGAAATCAAGAAAAGAGTCAAGACCCCGTATTCCATCTGGCACAAGATAGTGACGAAGGGCATAACATTCGAGCAGATATACGACCTGTACGCGGTAAGGATAATATTCAATCCGGGACAAGGCTGTACAAAGGACATGGAAAGAGACCAGTGCTATCATGTCTTCTCCATCATCACGGGGATATACAAATACAAGAGCGACAGGATCAGGGACTGGGTCAAGCATCCCAAAAACAACGGCTACGAGGCGCTTCACTGTACCCTCATGAGCCATTCCGGAATCTGGATTGAGGTGCAGATCCGCACGCAGAGGATGAACGACATCGCGGAAAAAGGCATCGCCGCCCACTGGGCGTACAAAAAGGACGGCTTCGTAAGCGAGAGCGAAAGCGAGATGGACAAATGGATAAGCAAGGTGAAGGAAATACTTGTGAACCCGGATGTCAACGCGCTCGATCTTCTGGACATAATCCACAATGACCTGATGACCTCCGACATCTTCGTATTCACACCGAAGGGAGAACAGAAAAGCATCCAGAAAGGCGCCACAGCCCTTGATTTCGCCTACATGATCCACACCGAAATAGGAAACAAGGCCATAGCGGCCAAAGTGAACATGAAACTGGTCCCTCTCAGTTATGTGCTCAAGTCCGGAGACCAGGTCGAAATCATAACCGCCGAAAACGAAAAACCGAAAAGGGCATGGCTGCAGTTCCTGGTGACAAGAAAGGCCAGGAACATAGTCATAGACTATTTCAAGGGAGAAAGGCAGGAAAGCATAAGGGTCGGGAAAAGCATGCTTGAGGAACAGCTGTCTGCTTTAGGCTTCAAGATGACAGACAAGACTATATCCAGGCTCCTGGACGGCTACGAAATCTTCGAAGGCGACAAGGACGAACTGTTTTTCCGTATCGGCGCCGGAATCCTGAAACTGGGGAATCTGGAACAGATTCTCAAAAAAGAAGACGACAGACAGGGCAAATGGACATTCCCGTGGTTCAAGAACAAGGAGAAGAAAGACGGCAAATTCGTCATCAACGACAAGAGTGACGTCTCACACAAATATGTGATAGCAGGCTGCTGCAATCCTATTCCTGGAGACAGCGTAGTAGGATTCCTCGCCTCTGACGGGACAATTACGGTCCACAAGAAATCCTGCAGCGTGGCAAACAGCATTGCGGCCAAGCACGGGGACCGCATAGTAAGGACCCAGTGGGAACAGGATGTGGACCAGTCCTTCCTGGTAAGGCTGTCCCTGAAAGGCTACGACAGAATAGGCATAATAAACGAAATCTCACGCTACGTCTCGCTCGTGATGAACGTGAACATGCGCAGGATATACCTGAATACGGAAGACGAGGTCTTCGACGGATATATTGACCTCTATGTCCATGACAAGGATGACCTGGAGCGGCTTATCCGCAGGCTGAACAAGATAGAAGGCATACAAAGCGTGGTAAGGACTGACCTGTAGGCACGACCTTTGAGACCGGAACGCACCCTGCACGACTTTTATCAGAAAAAAGAATGATGAAACGCACAATATCCCAATTCCTCCCTCTTATGGCTGCCGTAGCGGCAGTCGGCACACTGGTTTTCTCGCCTTCATGCGCCAACACCACGACGCCGCCCAGCGGAGGTCCCAAAGACACCATCCCCCCTGTCCTGGAGAAATTCTACCCGGCACAGGGAGATACGATGATTCCGACACACAAGACTCAGATTTCCATGACCTTCGACGAATATGTGGTCGTGAAGGATGTCCAGAACCTCTACCTCTCCCCTCCGCTGGAAAAGACGCCCAAATACAAGATGAGGAACAAGAGCCTGATAGTATATTTCGAATCCGACCTGGATTCCAACAAGACATACGTGCTCGATGTGTCCAATGCCATAGCAGACAACAACGAAGGCAACATGTACCCCGGCTATGCCCTGGTATTCTCCACCGGCAGGCAAGTCGATTCCATGATGATGACGGGAATCGTCCAGGACTGCAATACCCTTATGCCGGTAAAGGGAGCCACTGTCATGCTGTACAAGGACCATTCCGACTCTGCCATATTCAAGCACAGGCCGGATGCCGCCATCAAGACCGATGACTGGGGCTTCTTCTGTCTCAGGAACATACAGGATACGCTATACAGGATGTACGCCATAATGGATATGAACAACAACAATATCTACGAAGCGGACCAGGAGCAGGTAGCTTTCTTGGACACTGTCGTAAGGCCTGCGCAGAAAGTGAATGACAGCCTGCCGGAACTGAAGAAGTACATCATGACAGATACAGTGGCCTGCCTGGCCAGGAAGACCCAGTATGAGATGAACCTGTTCAAGGAAGTTCCGTCCAAACAGATGATTCTCAACAAGGGGCGTCTGGGCGAAAGGACGGCGTACATCACGTTCATGGCCCCGTATGCCCAAATAGATTCCATCTGGATGACAGGAATCCCTTCGGACAAGCTCATCACCCAGTTCAACCTCGAGCAAGACAGCCTGGAAATATGGGTGAATGATCCGAGGACGCTGCCGGACACGCTTTTCCTGAATGTGGACTATCTGAAGACCGACACGCTCGGGAACCTCGTCCCTACTGTCGAGGAAGTCAAGCTGGCCAAGCCGCGTGAGGCTGCCGTAGCCAAAAGTTCCAGAAAAGACATAAAGAAGGAAGATACCACCACGGTTTTCACCATCACTGCCGAGCCTGAAACAGTAGAGCAGTACGGTTTCGAAATCGAATTCAAGTACCCTCTTGTGGAAGAGGCTTTCGATTCCCTCGTATTCCGCTATCTGAATCCGAAACAGCAGGAATTTACGGACACATACACGGTGGTGCAGGACAGCCTGAACCTGAGGAAATATGTAGTGAGGCCGTCATCCAAACTCCTGCCAGGCTACGAATACTTTCTGAAGGTGCCGCACCGAAAGTTCAAGGACATAAACGGGTTCTACAACGACAGTTCCGAGGTCAAGGTGACCCTGCCGAACGACGACAAGCTGAGTTCGCTCAACCTCGTGCTTTCAAATGTCATGAACAAGTACATCATCGACCTTCTCAACGAAAAGAGAGACCAGATCATAAGGTCGTTCATCATAGAGCGGGACACAACCCTGCTTTTCCCTTACATAAAGACAGGGAAATACTCCATACGTCTTACGGAAGACCTGAACCGCAACGGACTTGTGGACACCGGAAACCTGCTGGAACACAAACAGCCGGAAAAAGTGAAGTTTTTCAAACTCGATGACGGAAGTTCTTATCTGGAAATACCGGAGATGACCGAACTCGAGCAGGCTATTGATGTGGGGGAACTGTTCAAATAGTATAGCAGATGAAAGGGATTCTGAAGAAAACGGGATATTATATCGCAGTGATTGCCGTGGTGGCATTTACAGGAGCTGCAGAAGCCGCCGCACAGATGCCGCAGGGCCTTTCCGCCGAAGAGGAAACGGCCCCGGAAGCGCAGCCGGACTCACTCAGCTTCGACATAGAACTTGTAGACATAGACTCCTTGAGCGATGAATATCTGGACAGCCTCGACCTGACCAGGGATATCCCTATCAATGATTACACAATGATAGGTTTCCAGTATGGAGTGGGACTTAGCCAGGTCAGCTGGAATCCGACAATGCAGCAGAAATTCAGGTTCGTGCCAGTAAATTTCGGATTCCTTTACACCCGTTACGGCAAAATGTTCGGTTACATGCCGTACTTCGGAATACAGGCCGGAATTTTCTACGGGCAGGAAGGGTACCAGTTCGAAGAAGATGACGAAGGCTACACCCCATCCGTCGAAGGAGCCACGGGAGCTCTCATGCAGGTCGTGGAAGTGCCTGTGATGGCGCATTGCCATTTCGATTTCTGGAAAATGAAGCTGATGGTAAATCTCGGACTGTACGGAGGATACCGCCTGAGCATAAGCCGGTTCGGAGAAAACGTGCCTGAAAGCCTCAGAAACGATTTCACCGATACGGACCTGAGGTTTGACTACGGAATCAAGGGCGGAGCCGGATTCGCATTCGTATTCGACCCTGTCGAAATCCATATCACTGCCATGTACAAGCATTCTTTCGGCTCTCTCTACGAACCCGACTACTACAGCCAGTACTATTACAGATATGCCTATCCGACAAACTTCATATTCTCCGTGGGAGTACATTTCCAGCTTACCAAACGCGTAGGCAAGACCAAACATGCCCTCAGACAGGAAGCAAAGGAGCATCTGGGGCTGATAAAGGCTATCCAGAGCAATGTACCGGCGGCTGAGGCCCCGGCAAACTGATATACCGATATGCATACGAATGAAGTGAAAATAGGGAATGTCGTCATGGGAGGCGGACATCCCATAGTAGTGCAGACCATGTGCAACACGCATACGTCAGACGTGGAAGCATCGGTCGCGCAATGCATCAGGCTGAGTGAAGCGGGTGCGGAAATGATAAGGCTGACCGTTCCCACGCCGGGAGATGTGAAGGCCCTGGCTGAAATACACGGGAGACTGCGCGGGAAAGGTATAGAGACACCCCTGGTGGCAGACGTGCATTTCTCTTCGGAAATAGCCATTGCCGCTGCGGAAATCGTGGAAAAAGTCAGGATAAATCCAGGGAATTTCCACAAGGACTTCGACAAGGCCCGTGCACAGTTCGCCAGGCTTGTAAAGGTGTGCAGGGAGCACGGAACCGCCATCAGAATAGGGCTGAACCACGGGTCTCTCGGAGAAAGAATCACTTCACTGTACGGAAACACGCCTCTGGCCATGAAGGAAGCCGCCATGGAATGGCTCAGTCTCTGTGCCGAAAACGACTTCAGCAATGCCGTCGTTTCACTTAAAGCCAGCAACACCATAGTGATGGTAGAGGCCTACAGGCTTCTGGCGGCAGCCATGGAAGAGAAAGGCATGGCCTTCCCTCTCCATCTCGGCGTGACAGAAGCCGGGAACGGCGATTCAGGCAGGATAAAATCAGCCGTGGGCATATCATCTCTGCTGTCCGAGGGAATCGGGGACACGGTAAGGGTATCTCTGACAGAAGACCCGGAAAACGAAATCCCGGCAGCAAGATACCTTGCAGACAGATATGGGGGAAAACTGCACTCGTCTCTCGCATCCATTTCGATAGAGGGAGGAAAGGCAACTGCCATCTATAATGCGCCTGACCGTGAAAGGCTCATGCTGGACATGGCATGTGACTTCGGAAAAATGCTTCTGGACAGGAAGATTGATGAAGTGGAACTGCGGGGCAGCTACCGAGGCAGCGACGGCAGCGAAGTCCGGCTGGACAATTCTGCCGAGGCCGCATATTTCGAAGACGAACTGCTGCAGGCATGCAGAAGACGTTTCTACAGACCGGAATACGTGGCATGTCCAGGCTGCGGACGCACCATGTACAATCTGGAAGAAACATTCAACGAAGTGAAACGCAGGACCGCCCATCTGAAAGGCATGGTCATAGCGGTGATGGGATGCATAGTGAACGGGCCGGGCGAAATGGCTGATGCTGACTGGGGGTATGTAGGAGAAGGGAACCACAAGGTCACCATCTACAGGAAAAAGACTCCCGTAGCCAGACATATACCGGAAAACGAAGCCATAGACCTGCTTCTGGAGCTTATCGGACAAGAAGGCAGCGGAAACTGATTCCTCAGGCTCAGGCCTCCGTACCGGCAGTCTCTTCGGCAGACTGGTCTCCGCTGTCTGCCGGACCGGACTTTTCAGGGGCTTTCTTCTTCACGATAACCTTGTCAATCCTCGGACCGTCCATATCCACTACCTCGAAAAGGAAATCTCCCCACGAGACTTTCTCCCCCGCTTCAGGGATATGGTCCAGCTCATCCAGAATAAGACCGGCTACCGTCGTATATTCGAAATCCTCCATCGAATCCTCCACGTCGAAATGGCGGAGAAAATCGTACATAGGGCACATTCCGTCCACAATCCATCCGTCATTGCCCTCCCTCGCCACAATGTCCGGCTCTTCATGGTCATCATTGATGTTGCCGACCAGAGCCTCCATTATGTCCTTCAGGGTGATGATTCCTGAGCATGAGCCGAATTCATCGCATACCAGGGCACGGCTTATCTTCTTCTGCTTCATCTGCTCGAGGACAGTATATACATTCATGTTCTCATGGAAATAGACCGGAGCCTTCATCATCCTGCGGAGATCCAGTCCTTCCTTCTTGCCCACATTCAGCACATATTCCTTAAGGGAAAGGACTCCCACGACATGGTCAAGATCGTCTTCCACTACAGGGTATTCCTCGAAAATATTGGATTCTATGGTATTGCGAATCTCCTGTTCGGACATTTCCAGATCCAGCCACACTATGTCGGCGCGCAATGTCATGATAGTGCTCACCTTCAGATCACCGAGGGCGAAGACCCTTTCCACCAGGTCCTGCTCCACCTGGGACACCTCCCCTTCGTCCGTACCTTCCTGGATAATGGACTTTATCTCCTCCTCCGTCACTTTTGTCTCCTGGTATTTTATCCCCAGCATCCTGGTTACAAGCGACGTGGTCTTCGCAAGGAGCCAGACGAAAGGCGCCGCGATTATGGAAATGAACTTCATCGGTCCCGCCACAATCTTCGAAACCTTCTCCGATGCGCTCATGGCTATTCTTTTAGGGACCAGCTCACCGAAAATCAGGGTCAGGAACATGACAAGTATGACTATTATGGTCTGGGCCAGCGCGGAGGCGGCCGATGCGGCCATTCCGGCATTCTGCAGAAGGGCAGAAAACTCCGCGGCTATCTTGTTTCCGGAAAAAATACCCGTAAGGATGCCGATAAGTGTGATGCCGACCTGTACGGCGGACAGGAACCTGTCAGGATCCTGAGCCAGTTTCAATGCGGTTTTCGCAGCCTTGCTTCCTTTGTTGGCGTCGGCCTGCAGACTGGATTTCCTTGCGGAAATCACAGCGATTTCAGACATCGCAAAAATACCGTTCAACAGGATAAGAAGGATGATAATAAAAATTTCTTCCATAGAATATCAGGACGTCAGTTAGACGGATTTTTCAATTTGGACCTTCCGATATCGGCGATTACGGTCTCGCAGGCACGGACTTCCTCACCCAGCGCTACCTTTATGTCGGCATCAAGAGGAAGATACATGTCTATACGGGAACCGAATTTGATTATCCCGCACTGTTTTCCCCTCTCGCCGGTCCTGCCAGGTTCGGCATAACACTCGATCCTGCGGCAGAATGTGCCGGCAAGCTGCTTGAAGAAAACGTCCCCGTAGCGGCTTCTGACACAGACCGAGGTATGCTCGTTCAGTTCGGAAGCCTTCGGAAGGAAGGCCAGGAAATATTTGCCCGGATGATATTTGTAATATGTCACTTCTCCCGAAACAGGCCAGAAATTGACATGCACGTTGAAAAAGTCCATGTATATGGACACCTGCATGCATTCGCATTTCAGGAACTCCGGCTCGTAAACCCTGTCCAGGACCACGATTTCGCCGTCAGCCACGGCAGTCACTAGAGAATCGCCTTCCGGGATATTGCGGGACGGGACGCGGAAGAAGAAAATGACGAAACCCATGAAGAAAATCAGAAGGGCCGTCAGGGGAAAAGACACGTACATGCAGCTTATAAAATGCAAAATCAGCCAGATCAGCAAACTACAAGCTGCCCACACCGCAAGGATTATCCTCCAACCGCCTCTATGTATAGTCATCATGAGTAATAATTGTCAACCTGCAAATTTAGGAAAATTTATGCAATCATGGAAATAATCATGCATAATCAGAGAACATTCAGGACCGTAAGATATATCACTCCCATCGGAATGGCGAGCAGCGCGCTGTCCATCCTGTCCAGTATGCCGCCGTGCCCCGGCATTATGGTACCGGAATCCTTGATGGCATAATATCTTTTCCACTGTGATTCTATCAGATCACCGTAAACGCCGGATATGTTCATCAGTACGGACAATATGATACAGTGTACCGGAGGATAGTTCAGGAAGCCGATGCAGTGCAGGACGATTCCGGCAGCCACTGCCAGAAAGAGACCGCCCCAGAAGCCTGCCCAGGACTTTTTCGGAGACACTTCAGGGAAAAGCTTCTTCCCGAATTTCTGGCCCAGGCTCATGCCGAAAAGGTAGCCTCCTATGTCAGAAACCCATACAATGATGAAGAAACTCAGCAGAAGAATCCCGCTGTAAGCACCCTCATGGCTGAATACGGCGAAATTGGTCAGAGCGAAAGGCACGGCTATATACAGCAGAGCGGTATAAAGGTTGGCGAATTTGCCGAAATCGGTCTTGTCCCTTACGTACAGGGAATTGACCATTATCACGAACACAGGTATTATCGCCAGTATCACAAGCCTTCCGGGGAAATTGAAACCGCGGTAAAGATAGGTCAGTGCAAACATGACAACCGCAGCCAGGACAGACAGCACCTGGGAAAAAATGTACTCCCCGCGCATGGTCATCCTGTAGAATTCTATCATCATCACAGTCATCAGTCCCACCATCAGCGCCCCGAAACTGTATTTGTTCCATAAAAGGCAGCAGACCACTACAGCGACGAACCCTATGCCCGTCAATGTCCTGATAAGCAAGTTTTTCATAGCACTGTCACTAAGCCAGGATTTCTTCGTCCTTCTTGTTTGCACGCGGACCGAAAATCCGCTCCATATCGTCAGCGAAAATCACCTCCTTGTCCAGGAGCAACGCCGCAAGCTCCAGGAACTTGTCCTTATTGTCCATCAGGATCCTGTATGTCCTGTCGTGGATTTTGTTGATAAGGGACTTCACCTCCTCGTCTATGAGTTCGGCCGTCTTCTCGCTGTACGGCTTGCTGAGCTCATAACCCCTCGAACCGGTGGAATCATAGTAGGACACCGTCCCTATCTTCTCGCTCATACCATAATACACCACCATGGCGTATGCCGATTTGGTAAGCCTTTCAAGGTCGTTCAATGCCCCTGTGGAAGGCTGTCCGTTCACAATTTCTTCCGCGACACGGCCGCCTATCAGAGAACACATCTGGTCAAACATCTGGTCTCTGGTCTCCAGCTGCCTTTCTTCCGGAAGATACCATGCCGCTCCCAGAGACTGCCCTCTCGGGACGATTGTCACCTTGAAAAGAGGATTGGCATTCGGGAGAAGCCAGCTGACAGTGGCATGTCCGGCCTCATGATGCGCTATGGACTTCTTCTCCTCAGGAGTTATAATCTTGTTCTTCCTTTCCAGGCCGCCGATAATCCTGTCTACGGCATCCAGGAAGTCCTGCCTGTCTATCCCGGCCTTGTTCTTCCTCGCTGCCGTCAGTGCGGCTTCGTTGCAGACATTCGCTATATCTGCCCCGGAGAAACCCGGAGTATGCTTGGCCAGAAAGTCCACATCGAAATCAGGGGCAAGGACCAGTCCTTTCAGATGTACCTTGAATATATCCACACGTTCCTTCAGGTCCGGAAGATCCACATGTATCTGCCTGTCGAAACGGCCTGCCCTGAGCAATGCCTTGTCCAGGATGTCGGCCCTGTTGGTCGCGGCGAGGATTATCACACCGGAATTGGAATCAAAACCGTCCATCTCCGTAAGCAGCTGGTTCAGGGTATTCTCCCTCTCGTCATTGGAAGAAAAGCCCACGTTCTTGCTTCTGGCGCGCCCTACCGCATCTATCTCGTCGATGAAAACGATGCAGGGAGCCTTTTCCTTGGCCTGGCGGAACAGGTCACGCACTCTGGAGGCGCCCACCCCCACGAACATCTCCACGAAATCCGAACCGGAAATCGAGAAAAACGGCACATT
>DVIP01000072.1 GCA_018711225.1 Candidatus Cryptobacteroides intestinipullorum
GAACTGGATGCGGCTTCGAACAACGGTGTCGATGATATCAAGGCTCTGATAGACCAGGTGAGAATCCCGCCGCAGACAGGGAAATACAGCGTGTACATCATAGACGAGGTGCACATGCTCAGTTCATCGGCTTTCAACGCCTTCCTCAAGACTCTTGAGGAACCGCCGGCATACGCCATATTCATCCTCGCCACTACCGAGAAGCACAAGATTCTTCCTACCATCCTGTCTCGCTGTCAGACATACGATTTCAACAGGATTTCCGTGGAGGGGATTGTCGGGAACCTGCGGTCAATAGCTGAAAAGGAAGGGGTCACTATCGACGACGAGTCACTGCATGTCATAGCCATGAAGGCAGACGGGGCCATGAGGGATGCGCTGACGATTTTCGACCAGACCGTAGCCTTCTGCGGGAAGGAAGTGAGGTATGAGGAAGTCATAAAGAACCTGAACGTACTGGACTACGAATATTCCTTTGCCTTGACCGATGCTTTTCTTGCAGGTGATTACAAGACCGCATTCCTGAAATTCGACGAAATATTGTCCAAGGGTTTCAATGCCCTGCATTTCGTGTCCGCACTCAGTTCCCATTTCAGGGATCTTCTGGTGAGCAGGACTTCAGGTCTGGAAGCTCTTCTGGATCTTCCCGATTCACTGAAGAAAAGATACAGGGAACAGGCCGGAAGGTGTCCGCTGCCATTCATATACGAGGCCATGAATATTACCGTGCAGTGCGAATCTTCCTACCGGGCCAGCATAAATCCGAGATTCCTTATAGAACTTACTCTGATGAGGCTCAGCACCCTGGCTTCAAGGCTCGCCGGCCAGCCTGTTCTGGGAGGCATGCCTGTCCAGGACCGGCCGACAGCTCCTGCACCGCAGCCTCGGAGTGCTGAAAAAGCCCCTGAGACAGCTCCTGCACCGCAGCCTGCCGAATCCGTACCGGCAGCATCAAGACAGAGAAAGGCGAGAACGGCACGCGCTTCATCCTCCCTGTCTCTCCATTCCATAATGGATGAAATGCCTCAGGCGGAGGCTGGAAAACCAGTGGCGGAGACTGCCGGACAGCGGCATGTCAGCAATGAAGATATTCTGTCCAAATGGCCGGAACTGGCCGCCATGTACGCATCCAAGCCGAGACTGAGCAATACCCTGAGTGCTTCCGCCGTCTCCATATCGGAAGAGGACGGGACACGCTGGCTTACATTCAAGGTTCTAAACGAGGCGCAGAAAAACTGGATAGAGACGAAACTGCTTCATGAACTCGAAGGCAGGTTCAAACAGCTTACGGGTGCTTTTGACATCAGGCTGCGGGTGGACATCGAGCCTGAAGAGGAACGTCCGCAGGTAAATTATATGCCGAGTGAAAAGCTGAATGATCTTATGTCCAGAAACGACGAAGTCAGGAACCTGGTATCGGACTTCGGCCTGGACCTCAAATAGAATATTGCCGGATGATAAGGCCGATGACCATATAATCAGAAGAAGATATATTATGAAATTACGTTGCGAAAATCTTGTCAAGAAATACGGAGTCAGGACAGTGGTGAAAGGCGTCTCGATGGAGGTCGAGCAGGGGGAGATCGTGGGATTCCTCGGACCGAACGGGGCCGGCAAGACTACCAGTTTCTACATGATTACAGGGCTGATAGTCCCGAATGCGGGAAAAATATATCTGGAGGATGAGGACATTACCGGGCTTCCGATGTACAGACGTGCACAAAAGGGGATAGGCTATCTGGCTCAGGAGGCTTCAGTATTCAGACAGATGACAGTGGAGAACAACATCCTTTCGGTCATGGAGATGTCTTCATTCACCAAGGAAGAACGGAAAGAGCGTCTGGAGTCACTCATAGATGAATTTAATCTTCACAAGGTGCGCAAAAGTAAGGGAATCCAGCTTTCCGGAGGTGAGAGACGCCGGTGCGAAATCGCCAGGGCTCTGGCCATCGACCCCAAGTTCATACTTCTGGACGAGCCGTTTGCCGGTGTGGACCCTATTGCCGTAGAGGACATCCAGCATATCATAGCCAAACTCAAATACAAGAATATCGGTGTCATCATCACGGACCACAATGTAGGCGAGACTCTTGCCATCATAGACAGGGCTTATCTTCTTTACGAGGGAAATATCCTTCAGAGCGGTACTCCGGAAGAACTGGCTGCGGACGAAGAGGTGAGGACGAAATATCTCGGCTCGACGTTTGTCCTGAAACGTTCCGCTGCCGTGAAATAAAAATAAGAACAGCCGGATTTGCAATCCGGCTGTTCTTATTTATAATGTCGAGTCCTGTTTCCGTTCCAACGTATGGATCATTGTTCCGATCCTGCGGATGAACCCTTATTTTACGCGTTCTCCGTATGAACGGTCAGTGGTGTTGACCCTGATTTTGTCGCCCTGATTGATGAAAAGAGGTACCATGATGGTGGCTCCAGTCTCGAGAGTGGCCTCTTTCATGGCGCTTGTAGAAGCAGTATCGCCTTTTACTGCAGGCTCCGTGTATGTCACTTCCATTTCCACGTATGTAGGAAGCTCGCATGTAAGACACCTTTCCTCGTCAGCAAGGAACATCATTTCCACATGCTGTCCCTCTTTCATGAGGTCTGCATTCTCCACCAGGTTGGAATCGAGGTGGATCTGCTCGAACGTTTCCTCATGCATGAAGTTATATCCGTCTTCGTCCTTGTAAAGGAACTGGTACGGGCGTCTTTCCACGTTGATTGTCTCGATTTTGGCACCTGCTGTGAAAGTGTTTTCAAGGATACGGCCGTTTTCGAGGTTGCGGAGTTTTGTCTTCACGAAAGCGGGGCCTTTGCCGGGTTTTACATGCTGGAACCATACTATTGAACATGGCTTCCCGTTATAATTGATGTAAAGACCGTTTTTGAAATCAGCTGTTGTTGCCATATATCAGTTTTTTATGATTTGTTTGATTTTCCGGAATTGTGGCTGCAAAAATATAAAAATGAATCGTTCCCGCCAAATTTTTGTACCGGCACATGACTGCTAATCTTCGGGGCTAATCTTCGGAATTGAAGGCAAGTATGTTGTTCGCTATATCTTCGAGCAGCCACTTCGGGGTGGAGGCCGCGCCGCAGACCCCTACCTTGTCGTCATCCCTGAACCATTCTTTCCGGATTTCGTCCGGTGTTTCGATGTGATATGTCCTGATGTTCAGGGATTTGCACCTGTCGCACAGGACCTTCCCGTTCGAACTTGCCTTGCCTGCCACAAAAATCAGTATATCGTGTTCTATGGCGAATTTCGAAAGCCTGGCGTGTCTGGTGGCCACCTGGGAGCATATTGTATTGTGCACTTTCAGCAGCCCGCGACCCGCGAAACGCTGCATGGGAAGTTCGTTCTCCTTGGCCATCATTTCCTCCAGCCTTGTGCAGAGTGACGAGTATTCTGCCGGGTTCTTGGTAGTCTGGGAAAAGATTTCGATATGTTTCTTCAGGTCAATCCTTTTTTCCGCAACGGCGTCTTCAAGCATTTTCAGGTTCTCGACCACCAGGGCGTTGCCTTCCGCCTGGCCTACCAGACCCAGCACTTCTGCATGCCCTATCTTGCCGAAAATGATTATTTGCCCGTCCGTGCTTCCGTCCTTGATTCCGGAATAGGCTTCACGTATGCTTTCCTGCAGTTTCAGCACGACAGGACAGGTGCAGTCTATTATCTTGAAGTGCACCTGCCTGGCCTTCCTGTAAGTGGCCGGCGGTTCTCCGTGCGCACGGATCAGCAGGGTCTCCCCATGGGCGTCCTGCATATCTTCGAGGTCTTCCTTGTCGATGGTTACAAGCCCTTTGGCCTCCAGTCTGGACAGCTCCGCATCATTGTGGACTATCGCTCCGAGGGAATAAAGCCTCCCTTCAGGCCCTTCAAGCTGTTCTTCGGCTTTCTTTATGGCCCTGGTGACTCCTGCACAGAATCCTGAATTCGCATCAATGTCGACTGTCAGTTTCATAGTCTTCAGTTTACACGGAAAATCATTCGTTCCCGAACTTTCCGGCAATCAGATTCCTGATCCAGACCATCTGGTCCTCTATGGTCATGTCAGAATTGTCCAGCAATACGGCATCGGATGCTTTCGCCAGAGGTGAAACCTTCCTGTGCGAGTCTATATAGTCCCTTTCACGGACATTCGCGAGCACATCCTCGAATTTCACATCCTCACCCTTAGCCTGCATTTCCCTGAGCCTCCGCATAGCCCTGACTTCCGGAGCCGCAGTCATGAAAATCTTGATTTCAGCATCCGGAAATACCGTGGACCCTATGTCCCTGCCGTCTATGACTACACGTTTCCTGCTTCCGAGTTCCCGCAGTTTCCTGTCCACATATTCCCTGACAACGGCCAGAGCCGAGACCGGGCTGACTTTCTGTGAAATGGGCAGGCTCCTTATCTCTTTCTCGATGCACCGTTCACCCATATATGTCATGGTGCAGCCCCCTTTGTCCTCGAAATGCAGGTCAATCCCCGGCAATGCTTCGGCCAGGGCCTTTTCGTCTATGACGTTCCTGCTGTCGATAAGGGAGTGCTCTACGGCGTAAAGTGTGACGCCTCTGTACAATGCGCCGGAATCCAGGTACAGGAATCCGAATTCTTTCGCGATAAGCTTTGCGAAAGAACTTTTCCCTGTAGACGAGTAGCCGTCTATGGCTATGATGATATCGGGTATGCGCATTGCCGGTTCAGGTAAGTCTGATTGTACACGTTCAGTCCGGCAAAATTACAAAAAATCCGCGATAATATCGCATGAAATATTTTTCCTTACATTTGCACCGTGTATGGAAGGTTTTCAGTATATTGTAAAACTGTTCCGCGGAAATCGGCTTGTGCCGGAAAATACGATGGACTATGAAAAGGAAACTCGTCCTTATGGCATGTTGCGTCCTGATGGCCGCATGCTGCAACACTTCACCCGGAAACGGATGTCAAGGAAATTCATGGCCCCGGCGGAAAATGTACGATATTTGAATGGGGGAGACAACGGTTAAATATTGTATATCATATGAAGATTCTTGTTATAGATGATGAAAGATCCATCAGGAATTCACTGAAAGAGATCCTGATGGATGAAGGATATGAAGTGGATGTGGCGGAAGACGGTGCTGCAGGCTGCGAAATGGCGGAAAAAGAGAGATACAGCGTGATTTTCTGCGATATCAAGATGCCCAATATGGACGGTATCGAGGTGCTTTCCAGGCTTAACGAAGCGGGTATAGATTCGGCCGTGGTGATGATTTCCGGTCACGGGGACATAGACACGGCGGTGGAATGCATAAAGAAAGGGGCTTTCGACTTTATCCAGAAACCTCTGGATCTGAACCGCATATTCATCACAATCAAGAATGCCACGGACAAGGTATCCCTTGTGAAGGAAACGAAGATTCTGAAGAAAAAGGTCTACGGCCAGCAGATGATAGGCGAGTCCGAACCGATGCAGCATATCCGCTCCATTATAGAGAAGGTGGCTCCGACCGATGCGAGGGTACTGATAATCGGTGCCAACGGTACGGGAAAGGAACTTGTAGCCAGAAGCCTTCACCAGAAGAGCAACAGGGCCGCGATGCCGTATATCGAAGTGAACTGTGCGGCTATCCCGTCCGAACTGATAGAAAGCGAACTTTTCGGGCATGAGAAGGGGGCATTCACTTCCGCCATCAAGCAGCATAAGGGCAAGTTCGAACAGGCTGACGGAGGCACTCTGTTTCTGGATGAAATAGGGGACATGAGCCTTGCCGCCCAGGCCAAGGTGCTCCGTGTGCTTCAGGAAAAGAAACTCTCCAGAGTGGGCAGTGACAAGGATATCACAGTGGACGTCCGTGTCCTGGCTGCTACAAACAAGAACCTCAAGGCCGAAATAGAGAAGGGCAATTTCAGGGAGGACCTTTACCACCGCCTCAGCGTGATAGTAATCAATGTGCCGTCTCTCGACGAGAGGAAGTCCGACATCCCTCTGCTTGTGGACTATTTCATAGACCAGATATGCCTGGAAACCGGCATGCAGAAGAGAAAACTGGATCCGGATGCCA
Organism: Candidatus Cryptobacteroides intestinipullorum; assembly: GCA_018711225.1. Taxonomy (GTDB): domain Bacteria; phylum Bacteroidota; class Bacteroidia; order Bacteroidales; family UBA932; genus Cryptobacteroides; species Cryptobacteroides intestinipullorum. The sequence goes on from DVIP01000072.1 coordinate 6,035, forward strand.
TGAAACTTCTCGTGGACAAGTCCTGGTCGGGCAATATCCGGGAACTCAGGAATGTCGTGGAGCGTCTCCTTATCCTTTCCGGTGACAGGATAACTGCCCGGGATGTGAAGGATTACGTGTACTGACGGCACCCGTCAGTGTCTCATGCACCTTTGGGAAGCCGGACGGTGAAGCATGCCCCGTACAGATTGTACGATTTGCGGTATGTGATTTCACCGTTGCATTTCTCTACAATGTTGCGGCAGATGGCCAGTCCGAGTCCTGTACCTGCACTCTTCGTAGTGAAGTTCGGCGTGAACAGACGGCTCTGGTTTTCTTCGCTTACTCCAGGGCCGTTGTCTTCGAACACTATGTCATAGTATCCGTCCACCGTGCTGTTCCTTAGACAGATAAGTATCTCTCCCTTTACGGCTGGCTTGCCTTCCTCTTCGGCCTGCTTCTGCTGGATTTCTATCGCCTGGATGGCGTTGGTGAGCAGGTTTACGAATACCCTTATCAACTGTGGCTTCGGCGCGGTCACATAGGCGTCAGGCATTCCGAGATATGCGATATTGATATTTTCCTTGTTGTCGAAAATCAGGAGCTGGTCTCTGAGTGTGGCGTCCAGGTCAAGCCGGACAGGTTCTTCGCTGTACAGCTTGGCGAATGTGGAGAATTCGTTTGCCGTCTCGGTCAGGATGTCGATGTGCTCCAGCACCACCGATGACACCTTGTCGAACTTTTCGTCCCAGTTCGGGTCGTGTCTCTGCTTGAGCCTGATGAGCCTCTGAATTTCCAGTTTGATAGGCGTAAGCGGATTCTTGATTTCATGCGCCACCTGACGCGCCATTTCGCTCCATGCCTTGTCCCGCTCGGCCTGGGCCAGTTTTCTCGTGCTTTCGGACAGGTCTGTCGCCATCTTGTTGTATGCGCTTACCAGAGTGGATATCTCGTCGTCCCTGTCGTATTCGATAGGCTTCAGCTCTTTCAGGTCGGTCGAGGACATCTTCTCGCCTATTTCGGTCAGAGGCTTGAAGATGGCATTCACTATGGTGGTACTCAGCAATATGGTGGTTATCAGCAGGATGATGAAGATGTTGATGATTATGGCGCTGTACAGGAACGCCTCATGCCGGAACGCATAGTTCTGGTCAGTGTACGGCGAACTGAGTATCGCCACTATTTTCCCCTGTTCGTTGAAAAGCGGGGCATACAGGGATATGAACTTGTGCCCTGCTATATCTTCCTTGCAGATACAGAACCTCTGGTTCCTGAACTTGATGTTATAGTAGGCTTCCTGGTTCATTCTGGCACCGAGAATCATTTTTTCGAACACCTCAGGGGCGGTGGACCGGAAGACCTTGCCTCCGGGGGTATATAGCGTGATGTCCGATTTGGTGGTGTTCCCTATATCTTCCATCGCCGCCGCTATGTCCGGCGAATTCATGTCCTGCCAGTCCGAGGCATGTTTGGCCCTGGCCTCCATCAGCCCCTGCAGGGTGTTGATTTTTTCGGACATCAGGTTGTAGACGTTCGTGTTGTTCCTCTTGTATACGAAAGCCACGCTCGCGGAGGTCATGCCTATCAGGGTGACTAGCAGCGACAGGGTGAGGACCGAATTTATTCTGGACCTGTAGTAGTTCTTCACGGTGGTCTGTTCCAGCCGGCCGGCCCTGAGAGAGAGCAGGTATAGTGCGCCGTACATCAGGATTACCAGATAGGAGAAATTCACTATGTAGGTAAGCCATCCGCGTACTGGCCTTGAGGTGAAGATGATTTCATCGTCGGAAACCTTGTTCACGAAGTGGATGTAGCCGTTTTCCCTGAAATGGCCGTCTGCCAGGTCCATTATGTCCGGTGTGATTATGGCCGGATAAGGGTAATTGCCCTTATAGCTTACCAGTTTTCCTGAGAGGAATTTGGCGAAAGAGAAGAACGGAGGAAGGTTGACATGGTTCGGTCTTGCTGTCCGTCCGAATATGTTCATATATCCGTTTTCTTCCCGGAATGCCTTCTTTTCCACTTCAAGGAACATGTGCACGACACCGGTCTTGTTCGAATAATATATGAAGGAGCCGATGTACATCGAATTTCCGAATTCGTCATATACGAATCTGAACCGCGAGTCAGGAGACACCGGCGTACCGGACATGAATTTTTTTCCGAAATAGTCGAGGCAAGGTTCGTCATGGCTGCGGCTGCGCCGGCCGAAATTCCGGTTTTCATTGTCCCTGCATATTGTCGCGGTGACGGAATATTCCTGGGAAATCCTGTACAGATAGTTCTCTGTCAGACGGTTCAGGATAATCATGTCGCTCCGCGGAAGTACCGAAAGGTCCGTGACCATAGGATCCGAGGCGATACCGTCTTCTATGGATCTGAGCTGTATTTCCAGAGACAGGTCCCGGTCTACAGCCAGCCTGTTCGTCAGGAGTGAAAGCCTGTTTTCCTCTTTCTTGAAGCCCAGGACGCCTATCGTGACTGTCAGGTACAGGGAGCAGATGACGGAGAAGGCGAACAGCAGCTTTCTGGAGGTGATGCTGAATGTTTTCTTGAGTTTTCCGGGCAGCAGGGGCTTCAGAAGCAGCACTACCAGAAGCATGGCGAAGAATATCGCCATATACGAAACATAGACTATGGCACTGTAGATCGAAAGGTTGAACCACTGGTACAGTTCCAGGGTTATGTTGGAATTCAGTATCAGGCTGACCAGACTGGCATGCACATATACGGCTGCGGAAATGACGGTGAGCGATACGAGTGCCGCGTATATAATCCTGCTCCTGACTTTCCCGGTGGACAGCATCATTTTCATGAACGGCTTCCTGCACAGGTACACGCAGATGAGGTAGCAGAATACGAAACAGTTTATGATGACCAGCGCACCGAAAGAGAACATGACCGTTCCGCCCGCATAGATGCCGGGGGAGAACATGGTCATGACGTTCCTCATCTGGAGCCCCCATCCGTAGGCTGCTGCAGCAGCTGCCGCCAGAATGAGTACGACAGCCGGGAATGTCCTGACGGAAGGGTGCCTCCACAAGTATGCCATCATGGACAATGCGAACAGTGCCAGGGCTATCCATTTCAGAATCATGTTGGCAGGAAACGGGATATCCCGTGTCGTCTCGGATATGACCTTGAGCAGCGGTTTTCCGTGCACAGTCACAGCTACCCCTCCTGTATGGCTGAGCGGAGTGACGAGGTATTTCTTGGGAAGTTTCAGTTCAGGGTTCACACCCGAATCCGAGTTCTGCCTGTCTGCCAGGAGGGTGTTCTGTATTTCGAGTCCGTAGACCACCCTGCATGCATGATGGTCCGACTTCATTTTCATGATATACCATTTCGGCCCCAGATTCATGTAGGTGGCTTCCTCAGGTATTTCCGACAGGGGGGATATTATGCCGGCCCTTATGTTTGACAGTCTTTCGAAGGCTACGCGGGTGCTGATATTGTCATTGCTTACCGGGAACTGGTTGTTCCAGGACTGGAGCGTGTCGTACACGTATTTGTATATAACCATGTCCTGGGGGAGCTTTTTCATCTCCAGCCAGTCGTTGCGGTCAGCGTACAGGATTTCGCCGGCGTGTCTTTCCAGAATGTCAAGACGCTTTTCTATTTTCGTTCCGAGGTCTGCGGCGGCCTTGTCTGCCCCTTCTGTCGCGACCCTCAGTGTCAGGGACATCAGAAAAAGCAGCACCGCCAGAGCAAGAAGTATCTTCCAGCTGTTTTCCTTATAGTCTGTCCTGTTTATTATTCTGTTCATATTTCCCGTACAATCCCGACGTCTCCGTCATTCGTGATGATATGGTTCGCCCCTGATTATGGTGAATGCCCTGTAGAGCTGTTCCAGGAATATCACTCTGACCATCTGATGTGAAAATGTCATTCTGGACAGGGATATTCTGGCATCCGCCCTTGCATATACGGGGTCGGAGAAACCGTAGGCCCCGCCGATGACGAATGCCATGTTGCCGGAAAAGTGGGAAAGCCTGTCACCGATCATTCCGGCCAGTCCTGTGGACGTGTATTCCTTCCCGCGTTCATCCAGAAGTACCGCATATTCGTTTGCCGCCAGGTTTTTCAGGAGCATCTCTCCTTCCCGCTCCTTGATCTGCTCCCGCCCCAGAGACGCTGCATTCCTGATATCCGGCAGTTCGGTCACAGAAAAGTTTATGTAATGTCCCAGACGCTCCCTGTATACCGCCATGCCTGTACTGATCCATCCGGTATCGGTCTTTCCTATCGTCACCAGTCTGATTTTCATACTTTTCTCTTCTTTCCCAATCCACGCAAATATACTTATGTGGCTCGGAATTTGCAATAAAGGAAGGCCGATATTTTTCTCCCTATGAAGATTCTGATGAAAATATTGACGCTTGCGCCCGTTATGTTTCTGGGGGTTTGCGCAAATTCTTATGCACAGGAATTTGACGCATTCACTCCCATAGCGAAATATATCCGGCAGGGAGACGCGGACAAGCTGTCCGCCTGGTTCGCGGACAATCTGGAGGTGGTCATCATTTCCAAGGTGAGCGATTCCAGCAGGAACCAGGCCAGGCAGATAGTCAAATCATTTTTCAACGCATATAATCCGAGTGCCTTTTCCATTTCCCATCAGGCCGGGAAGTCCAACATGAAATATGCTCTCGGTATTCTGAATGCCGGCGGAGAAAGATTTGTCGTGACAATATTCGTAAGCTGCAAGCACAGTTCCTACGAAATACAGCAGTTGAAAATCGAGAGGATAGAATGATTCTGGCACAGCATTTGCTTAATCTGTAAATCGGTTAGTTTAGTTGTTAATAATAGGGTTATAGTTCGGGAAAGGGCGGTCATTTCGATGATGACCGCCCTTTCTTGTATTGGCGTATCACGGTATGAAACCGCGGACAGGCTATTTCTGCCGGAAGAAAATCTGCATCGGACATCCGGTGAAGTCGAACTTCTCCCTGAGCTTGTTTTCTATGAACCTTTTGTACGGAGCCTTCACGTACTGCGGCAGATTGCAGAAGAACGCGAATTTCGGGCTCTTTGTCGGAAGCTGGGTCGCATATTTGATTTTGACGTATTTCCCCTTCCATGCAGGAGGCGGATAATCTTCCGTGACCGGCAGCAGTTCTTCATTCAGCTTGGAAGTGGATATCTTTTTCGTGTAGTTGGTGTAGACCCTGGCTGCAGCGTCGAGCACATCCAGAATCCTCTGTTTCCTGATGACGGACGTGAAGATAATCGGGACATCGTTGAACGGTGCGAGCCTGGATTTCAGGGCTTCCTCGTATTTCTTCATCGTGTTGCTGTCCTTCTCTACCGTGTCCCACTTGTTCACCACGATGACACAGCCTTTCAGGTTCTTAACTATCAGGTTGAATATGCTCATGTCCTGGGATTCCATTCCGCTCCGGGCGTCTATCATCAGGATGCAGATGTCGGAGTGCTCTATGGCCCTGATGGATCTCATTACCGAATAAAATTCGAGGTCTTCGTGGACTTTGTTCTTTTTCCTCATTCCGGCCGTGTCCACCAGCATGAATTCATGCCCGAACTTGTTGTAATAAGTGGATATGGAGTCCCGTGTGGTCCCTGCGACAGGGGTCACGATATTCCTTTCCTTGCCGAGAAGCGCATTGGTGAGTGAGGATTTCCCGACATTCGGCCTGCCCACAATGGCGATATGCGGCAGATCCTGGTGCCCGTCATCCGTTTCGTCCTCTTTCGGCAGCCGCCTGACAATCTCGTCGAGAAGGTCTCCAGTCCCGCTTCCGTTTGATGAGGAAATACTCCAGATTTCACCGAGTCCGAGAGAATAGAACTGATAGGAGTCATACATCTTGGCTCCGGTGTCCACCTTGTTGACAGCCACGACTACGGGTTTCCCTGATCTTCTCAGGATGTCGGCTATCTCTTCATCATAGTCGGTGATTCCGGTTCCCGCTTCGGTCATAAACAGTATCAGGTCGGCTTCTTCGATGGCGAGCACTACCTGTTTCCGGATTTCTTCCTCGAAGACATCGTCGGAATTGGAGGTATAGCCTCCGGTGTCCACCACTGAAAACGTCGTCCCGCACCATTCGCATTTTCCGTAGTGCCTGTCTCTTGTCACACCGGCAGTCTGGTCCACAATGGCCTGACGCATTCCTACAAGTCTGTTGAAAAGCGTGGATTTGCCCACATTGGGCCTTCCTACAATAGCTACAAGGCTCATATCAATTCGTTTGTCGGTTTGACTTCTCAGTTTTTCCCTGGATTATATCACATCCTGCACAGTCCGAGCAGCCCAGGTCGCTGCATGTCGGGGCGGACTTCCCGTTCCTCTTCCCCCACATCTTCAGTTCGTCTTCCTTGGCACACTTGATTCCGAGCTTGCGCATTTCCTTGTTGCGGCTGATCTCCGTTTCCGGGAATCTTCCGTTTTTTCTGAAAATGATGTTGAAGCACAGTCCGAAGACACTGAGCCCCACGAAAACAAGTGCTGCCAGGAAAATCTTCATCTGCGTCAGAATATGAAATCAGGACTGATAGGTTCGTCGTTGTACACTTTGGATATGATATTGGCGAATATGTCCGCTACCGAGTGTACGGTAATCTTGCTTTTGTCCTTTTCCGGATCGGCGGAAAGAGGTATCGTATCCGTGACAATCACCTCTTCAAGGGCTGAATTGGCTATGCGTTCGTATGCGTTTCCGGAGAATACGGCATGTGTCGCACATGCGCGCACGCTTTTCGCCCCCATTTCCTTCAGGACATTCGCGGCCTTGGTCAGTGTACCGGCCGTATCTATCATGTCATCGACTATAATCACGTTCTTTCCGGAGACATCGCCGATGGCTGTTATGGAGCCTACCACATTGGCCCTTTCGCGTGACTTGTGGCATATTATCACAGGACACTGAAGGTAACGGGCGTAGGCATTGGCCCTTTTGGCGCCGCCCATGTCGGGAGCGGCTATGGCCAGATTCTCTATCTGTTTTTCCCTCAGGTAAGGAAGGAAGATGGAGCTTGCATATATATGGTCTACAGGGAAATCGAAGAAACCCTGTATCTGGTCTGCGTGAAGGTCGCATGTCATGACACGGTCACATCCGGCTGCATGGAGCACATTGGCTACGAGTTTGGCGCCGATGGAGACGCGCGGTTTGTCCTTCCTGTCCTGTCTTGCCCATCCGAAATAAGGCATGACGGCTATGACACAGTGAGCCGATGCCCTTTTGGCCGCATCTATCATGAGAAGAAGCTCGAAAAGGTTCTCTACAGGCGGGAAAGTCGACTGCACTATGAATACGGTGGCACCGCGGACGCTTTCATTGAAAGACGGCTGGAATTCCCCGTCGCTGAAGGTCAGGACATCGGACTGCCCCAGTTCGATGCCGAGTGATTTGGCAATCTTTTCTGCAAGGGGCTTGGAACTCCTGCACGCAAATAGTTTCATTTTATGTTCATTGTGCATATCGTTATGGGTTTTAGTTGTTCTTCATCTGTTCCAGAACTGTTTCGATGTAATTCAGAATGTCATCCCTGCCCATCCCGGTCACGGATGAACTTACGAAAACGGGAGGGAGTTCTTCCCAATACTCCAGTATCTGCTGTTTGTTTTTTTCTATCCGGGCATCGCGTACGGTGCTTCCGTTCTTGTCAGCCTTGGTGAAGATGACGGCGAACGGAATCCTGCTTTCTCCGAGTTCTATCAGGAAGTCCATGTCAATCTTCCCGATTTCGTGTCTGGAGTCTATGAGGACGAAGAGCATGGCCAGGTCAGGTGACAGGTTTATGTAGTTCCTGATTATCTGCGAGAGCTTCTGCCGTGATGTCATGGACATCTTCGCATAGCCGTATCCCGGAAGGTCCACCAGATACCATGACTTGTTTATAAGAAAGTGGTTCACAAGCGTGGTCTTTCCCGGCGTGGATGAAGTCTTGGCCAGCTTGCTGTTGTTGCATAGCATATTGATAAGTGAGGATTTCCCCACGTTCGACCTTCCTATGAAGGCGAACTCCGGGAAGACCTGTTTCGGCCTTTCCGATATCCTGGTGCTGCTGCCGGCAAATAATGCTTCTGTTATCTTCATTTATGCTCCTACCGTAATTATCCCGCTTCGGATAGCTGTTCAAACGGGCGCAAAGATAATTTATCTGTGTAAGATACACAAAAAATTATTATTTCTGTTATAATAAAAGGAAAAAATCTTTTCAATTTTGAAAAAAGTAACTTGAAGGCGTAAAAAACTGAAAATTAGATACGGAATTGAATGTAGTCACGTAAAAATTGTTATTTTTGTATGTATGAGGGAAGGAGACTACATCGATTTGTATGAACTGCAGACCAGGCTTAAGACTGGGATAGAAGGAATATTTCCGGACAGGATATGGCTGAAAGCGGAAATCAGCGCACTCAAGGTCCGCCCGGCGGGCCATTGTTATATGGAACTCTCCCAAAGTTCGGAGACAGGGCTGGTCGCTAAGGCGCAGGCTGTGATATGGAGCTCGAAATTCAGGTTTTTGGCTCCATTTTTCAAGTCTGTCGCAGGCTCGGACTTGTCTGAGGGGATGAAGGTCCTGGTCAGGGTGGCTGTGAATTTCAGCCAGCTTTACGGACTGTCCCTGGTCATTGACGACATCGACCCGAATTTTACACTGGGGGAGAGGGAGCAGCTGAGAAGGCAGACCGTCATGCGTCTGGAGGAAGAGGGGCTGATGGACAGGCAGAAGGAACTGGCTCTGCCGGTGCTTCCCTACAGGCTTGCCGTGATTTCCGCACCGGATGCTGCCGGCTACAGGGATTTCACGAAACATCTTCTGGAGAACGAGTACGGTTTTGTTTTCCGTCCGGAGCTTTTCCCGGCTGCCATGCAGGGCAGTTCTGCTCCTGCTTCCATCATCGGCGCCCTCCAGTCTGTGCTGGATTCCGGAGAACCTTATGATTTGGTGCTCATAATGAGGGGCGGCGGCGCACGTCTGGATCTGGCCTGCTATGACGACTATGATCTGGCTGCGGCCATAGCCATGTTCCCCATACCGGTATGTACTGCAGTGGGGCACGATCAGGACTATCATGTCTGTGATATGGTGGCATACAGGCATCTGAAGACGCCTACCGCCATGGCGGACGAGATTCTCGCATGCTATGAGGATGAGGATGCCCGTCTGCTGTCATTCGGTTCCAGACTGAAGCTGGCGTTCCTGAACAAGATCGGCGCGATGGAGGCCGGACTGCAGCTTCTGGAGAACAGGATAAGGACTTCGGATCCCAGGAATATCCTTCAGAGAGGCTATGTCCTGGCATTGGACGCCTCCGGGGTGCCTTTCAAGAGGGTTTCAGGACGGGTCCCGGGGGACAGGATTTCGATGATGTTCGCTGACGGGACACTGGATTGCGAGGTTCTGGCGGTCAGGCCCGGCAGCGGCGGAGGGGATTGACAGGAATGGGATTATCGCCGGGACAGAGGCGGAGACGGCCGGAAAAGCGGTGTGGAGGTTGAATATTATTGTCAGAAATAAATTGTCATAAAATGGCAGGAAAAAAGAAAAATACAGGAGAGGATTTCGATTATTCGGAGGCAGTCGCCGAGCTTGAAAAGATAGCGGCGAAAGTGGAGGATCCGGGGACGGGAATCGACGATATCGACGCGTATATCAGGAAAGCTGACGCCCTTATCGCCCGGTGCCGCAAATACCTGCGGACGGCCAGAGAGAAGGCGGAATCAATGGAAACAATTTGATAATTAAATACCTGGACTTATGGAGAAAGACATGGAAAAGCGCATGATCTATGATACGGATCCTTGGCTTGCACCCTACAAGGAGGCGATAGACGCCCGTCACAGGCGCATACTCGAAGCGGTGGACGATATCGCTGTGGACGGTTCGCTGTCGAAGGGGCTGAACAACCATCTGTACTATGGCATGCACCGTACTGCGGAAGGGGACTGGATATTCAGGGAGTGGGCCCCGAACGCCGTCAAGATTTATCTTATCGGCGAGTTCAACAACTGGAAAAGGACAGAGGCATACGCATTGAAGCCTGTCGGGAACGGGAACTGGGAAATACGAGTAAGTTCCATGTTCATATCGGACAGGACGCTGTACAAGCTGTATATAGAGTGGCCCGGCGGAGGCGGGGAGAGGCTTCCAGCATATACCACGAGGGCCGTTCAGGATCCCGAGACGAAGATGTTCGTGGCCCAGGTGTGGGCTCCGGAGAAACCGTACAGGTGGAAGCACAGGGGACCGGGTAAGCGCGAACATCCTTTTATATATGAATGCCATATAGGAATGAGTTCCGAGGAAGAGAAGGTGTCCACATTTACGGAATTTCGGGAGAATGTGCTGCCGAAAATCGTCAGGGACGGATATGATACCATACAGATAATGGCTCTGCAGGAACACCCGTATTACGGGTCATTCGGATACCAGGTGTCCAATTTCTATGCGCTCAGCTCGCGTTTCGGCACGCCGGAGGAATTCAAGGCCCTGGTGGACGAGGCACACGGATGCGGCATCGCCGTCGTGATGGACATAGTGCATTCCCACTCCGTGGACAACGAACTGGAAGGTCTGGGCAATTTCGACGGGAAAGACGACATGTATTTCTATTCCGGACCGAGAGGCCGTCATCCGGCATGGGGTTCCAGATGTTTTGACTACGGCCGTCACGAAACACAGCATTTCCTTCTCTCGAACTGCAAGTACTGGATGGAGGAATACCATATCGACGGCTTCCGTTTCGACGGGGTGACAAGCATGATTTACTGGAATCATGGTCTCGGCCAGGATTTCGTGGGCTACGACAATTATTTCAACGGCGGAGTGGACGAATCGGCCGTGACTTATCTGGCTCTTGCCAACATGCTTGTCCATGAACTGAATCCTGACGCTTTCACCATAGCGGAGGATGTCAGCGGGATGGCGGGGCTTGCGGCTCCGTTCGAGTCCGGCGGCGTCGGGTTCGATTTCCGGATGAGCATGGGTGTGGCCGACCATTGGATAAAGTGGATAAAGGAACTTTCCGATGACCAGTGGAGCATGGGGGAGATTTGGTGGCAGCTTACGAACAAGAGGGCGGACGAGAAGACCATAAGCTACGCCGAATGCCATGACCAGGCTATGGTGGGGGACAAGACCATCATTTTCCGGCTGATGGACAAGGAGATGTATTTCTCGATGAACAAGGAGTCGAAGTCTGATACTGTCGACAGGGGCATAGCACTCCACAAGATGATACGTCTCGTGACGATGGCTACCGCCGGAGACGGGTACCTGAATTTCATGGGCAACGAGTTCGGACATCCGGAATGGATAGACTTCCCGCGGGAGGGGAACGGCTGGTCGTACAAATACGCACGCCGCCAATGGTCCCTTGCCGAGCCGGATTATCTGCGGTACAAGTATCTCCTGAATTTCGACAATGCGATGATAAGACTCGGCAGGTCAGAGGGTATACTGAATGAAAAGCCGGAGCTTCTTGTTCAGGACGAGGAGAAAAAAATATTAGTATTCAAAAGAATAAATTGTATCTTTGCGTTCAATTTCAATCCTTGCCTATCCTTTTCAGACTATGGATTTTCGGCCCCTCCCGGGAAGTACAGGGTGGTGCTTGACAGCGATGAGGCGGAATTTGACGGATTCTCAAGGATAAAGAACGGGGAAGAGCACATCTCCATGGATGAAAAATCCCCGAACGGGAATCGGAAATACGATCATACGCTGTATCTCTACATTCCGAGCCGGTGTGCCCTTGTGTTGAAGAAAATAGACTGAAAATTATTAACCTATAATATATTAAATTATGGCTTTTTTGAAATTCAACAAGTCAGAATTGGTAAACCTGGAATATTCGCTCAAGAGGGAGATTATCGTAGCGAACAAGACAGGAGCCTATTGCAACACTTCCATCGTGACTTGCAATACCAGGCGCTACCATGGACTTCTGGCTGCTCCTGTCGACAGGCTCGGAGGCGGTAACTTCATCCTCCTGTCCTCGCTGGACGAGAGTCTTGTGATAGGCGGCAAACGATTCAATCTGGGCATCCACTGCTACGGTGATGTCTATGAACCCAGAGGTCATAAGTATATAGTTGACTTCGATGCCGATCCTGCCCCTGAGATTATCTACAAGGTGGGCGACATCCTTTTCAGCAAGACTATTCTTATGGCACCGGACACTGACCAGGTACTTGTCAAGTACCATCTTATCGAGGCGCCGGAGAAGGCGATGCTTATCCTGAAACCTTTCCTTGCTTTCAGAAGCGTGCACAGTCTGACCAGCCAGAATCCGGAGGCCAGGACCGCCTACAGGGAAATCGCAAACGGAGTGTCATTCAATCTTTATGAAAATTTCCCTGACCTTAACATGCAGATAAGTGCCAGGACACAGTTCAAGTCACTGCCGTACTGGTACAACGGAATAACATATTCTGATGAAATGCGCCGCGGTTTCAGCTGTAAGGAGGACCTTTTCGTACCGGGATTTTTCACCGTGACCATGAAGCCGGGAGACAGTATTGTCTTTTCCGCTTCTGTCGATGAGGATGATCCAAAGAAACTCAAGAGGAAATTCTCCGATGCGCTGAAACAGCTCGGTAAAATCCGCAACTATCATGATCTGCTGGTCCGCAATGCCGACATGCTCAAATGTGCAAGGAACGGGCACAAACGTATCAACGCCGGTTTCTCATGGCTTGAGACAGGGCTTCTGAGAGAGACCATAATGTCTCTTCCGGGACTTACCCTTTATGCGAACGGCGATTGCGACGAGTTCGAGGAGATTCTCGACAACCTTATCTCCGACGAGCAGGACAGGCTGTTCCGCAGGACCACGCAGGTGGAAGCGCCTCTTCTCCTGACGGACACCATCCAGCAGTACATACATTATCTGGAAGACGAGAAGGAAGAGACCGGTGCGGCGAAAAGGGTCTGGAAGAAATACGGAAAGACTCTGAAAGGCATTATAGAGAGCTATGGTCCGGGACACAGGAATGAAGTGGCCATGCACCCGAACGGCCTGCTCTGGGCACAGATGGACGGTGTGGCCCTGTCATGGATGAATGCCTATATCGACGGGCATCCGGTGACGGAAAGGGCCGGCTACCAGGTGGAGACCAATGCCATGTGGTACAATGCCGTATGCTTTGCACTGGATATGGAAAAGAAATACGGCGCCAGGAAGAATCCTTTTATCGAGAAATGGGCTCCGGTACGCAGTCTGATCGAGGAAAATTACCAGAAGACATTCTGGAACTACGAGGCTGGGTATCTGGCCGACTATGTGGACAATTCCGGACAGAATATGGATGTGCGTCCTAACCAGTTGTATGCCATTTGCCTGGACTATTCTCCGGTAGAGGACATGGTGAAGTCCGATGTGGTGGCGACTGTCGCCAACGAACTTGTCACCCGCAGGGGAATCAGGACGTTGTCTCCGAGGAATGTGATGTACAAGGGAGTGTACGAGGGTTCTCAGAGAGACCGCGACCTGGCATATCATCAGGGATGCGCCTTCCCTCACCTTCTGGATCCGTATGTGAATATCTGCTTCAAGATGATGGGGTCCAATTTCTACAAGAAGGCCGAATATCTGACGGAAGGTTTCTATGCCGACATAAACAAGCACGGTGTCGGCGCGTTCTCCGAACTTTACGATGGGGATCCACCTCATGAGGCACATGGTGCCATAGCATCGGCATGCAGTACTGCTGCCCTGCTCAGAGTGGATTATCTGATGAACAAGTATAAGAAGGAGGATTAGTCATGAAAGTTCTGATGTTCGGATGGGAATTTCCTCCTCATATCGCAGGAGGACTGGGAACCGCTTGTTACGGTATGACCAAAGGTCTCGCTTCAAACGGGGTGGAGGTGCTCTTCGTGATGCCTTCGGCTTCGGGTGACGAGGACCAGAGTGCGGTGAAGATAATAAATGCAAGCGATGTCCCTGTGGACACAGTGTCCACGTCGGTCGATGAGTTCCTCGGAAAGGTGAGGTTCATACACATCGGCTCGAATATGGTTCCGTATGTGGACCCGCAGGATTTCACCAAGATGGTGGAAGAGGAACGCAAGAGACAGATAAAGAGTTTCAGGGTGCAGTACGGACAGAAATACAAGTTTTCAGGCAAGTACGGAGAAAATCTTATGGAGGAAGTGGCAAGATACGCAATGGTCGGTGCCACTATCGCCCTGCAGCATGCGGACGAATTTGATGTCATACATGCGCATGACTGGCTTACGTACCTTGCCGGCATTGCAGCCAAGCAGCTTACAGGCAAGCCGCTTGTGGTGCATGTGCATGCCACTTCTTTCGACAGAAGCAGCGACGACAAGATCGACACGAGGGTCTATGACCTCGAAAGGAAAGGCATGGAGGCTGCCGACAAGGTGATTGCGGTGAGCGAACTCACAAGAAACATAGTGATAAACAAGTACGGAATATCCCCTGACAAGGTCGTTGCCGTCCACAATGCCGTGGATTTCAGCAGCCGCGAGGCCATGTCCGTGGAAAGAGGCGTCAAGGACAAGGTCGTGACCTTCCTCGGGCGTATCACTTTCCAGAAAGGTCCGGAATATTTCATAGAAGCTGCGGCCAAGGTCCTCAAGAGATGCGACCATGTCAGATTCGTCATGGCAGGCAGCGGCGACATGATGAACCGGTGCATACGCCACGTTGCCAGACTGGGAATTTCCGACAGATTCCATTTTACCGGCTTCCTTCGCGGAGCGGACGTGCAGAAGATGTTCGAACTGTCGGATGTCTATGTGATGCCTTCCGTATCGGAGCCGTTCGGCATCTCACCGCTTGAGGCCATGCGGACGAATGTGCCGTCCATCATTTCCAAGCAGTCAGGTGTGGCCGAGGTCCTGAAATATGCCATCAAGGTGGATTTCTGGGATATCGACGCCATGGCTGATGCCATGTACGGGCTGCTGAACTATCCTGCAATGGCGGATATGGCGGCACGCTGCGGACGTGATGAAGTGGATGCCCTCAAATGGAACAACGCCGCATACAAGATCAAGAAGGTCTACGAGTCAGTTATTAAAAAATAGTCTAAACTTAAATTCCAACTAAAATGAAAAAAAGTATATGCCTGTATTTCCAGGTCCATCAGCCTAACAGATTGAGATTATACAGATTCTTCGATATTGGAAAGGATTCCCATTACTATGACGATTTCGCCAACAGGACCATTCTCAGAAGGGTGGCCCAGAGGTGCTATCTTCCTGCAAACGAGCTTCTGCTGGATCTCATCAGAGCACATAAGGGACAGTTCAAGGTGGCTTTCTCCATTTCCGGTTCCGTCATCGAGCAGTTTGACAGATATGCGCCGGAGGTGATAGACAGCTTCCGCAAACTTGCAGGGACCGGCTGTGTGGAGTTCCTGGCAGAGACTTATTATCACTCCCTCGCTTCCATCGCCTCACCTTCCGAATTCATACGTCAGGTGGAGAAGCACAAGGCTGCCATCGAGCATTATTTCGGAGTGACACCGAAGTCTTTCAGAAATACCGAGCTTGTGTATTCCGACGAAATAGGTTCTCTCGTATATGACATGGGCTTCAAGACCATGCTTACCGAAGGCGCAAAGCATGTATTGGGATGGAAGAGTCCGAATTATGTATATTCAGGAGCCCTCGAGCCAAAGCTGAAGCTTCTTCTCAGGAACTACACTCTGAGCGACGACATAGCTTTCAGATTCTCTGACAGGACCTGGCAGGACTGGCCTCTTACCGGAGACAAATTCCTCGGATGGATCAAGTCTGCGGCACAGAATGACGAAATCGTAAATCTTTTCATGGATTACGAGACTTTCGGCGAGCACCAGAAGGCCCAGAGCGGTATCTTTGACTTCATGAGATACTTCCCTGAAGTGGTCATAAAGGACGGTGAATTCGAGTTCGTGACTCCGGAGCAGGCAGGAAGGAAACACAAGGCAATCGCTTCCCTTGATGTGCCTGACCCTATTTCATGGGCTGACGAAGAGAGGGATATTACGGCATGGCTGGGCAACGAACTCCAGAGCGATGCCTTCAAGAAACTGTACAACGTGACGGAAAAAATCGCCTTCATAAACGAAAACGATCCTCTGTGGGCGGATTTCGGACACCTTCAGGAGAGCGACCACTTCTATTACATGTGTACGAAGTTCTTCTCCGACGGGGCAGTGCACAAATATTTCAACCCGTATGATACTCCGTATGAGGCATTTATAAATTATATGAATGTTCTGAGCGATTTTATTATAAGGGTAGATGATGCAATTTCCGTTTCTGATGCTAAATTTGCAGCCGGAAAGAAGACGGCTCCTGCCAAGGACAAGCCGGCGGAGGCGGCAAAGAAGACCGTAAGGAAGACTGCCGCCAAGAAGCCTGCCAAGGCTGCATCCGAGGCTGCAGAGAAAAAACCGTCTTCCAGGAAAACGGTTAAAACAAAGAAATAAAACCAGATGAACAACGATTTGATCAGACCAGATTATCTTTTTGAGGTAAGCTGGGAGGTCTGCAATAAGGTAGGGGGAATTTATACGGTGATAGCCACCAAATCCCTCTACCTTAAAACGGAATTAAAGAGACACCATATTCTGATAGGTCCGGATGTATGGATGGAGACTGAGAGCAATCCTGATTTCATCGAGGATCCCGGATTGTACAAGGCATGGAAGGCACAGGCCGAATCCGAAGGTCTCAGAGTCAGAATCGGGAAATGGAACATTCCGGGATCTCCTGTCGCTATCCTTGTGGATTTCAAACAGTTCCTGACGAAAAAATCAGAGATTCTTACGGAATACTGGCTGCGTTTCGGTGTCGATTCCCTGACAGGCAACTGGGACTATGTGGAATCGGCGCTGTTCGGCTATGCTTCCGGAAAGGTCATTGAAAGTTTCTACAGATTCAATCTGTCTCCGGCCGACAAGGTCGTGGCCCAGTTCCACGAATGGCAGACAGGTGCGGGACTGCTTTATATCAAACAGTGCGGTATTCCGGTGGCTACGGTCTTCACAACCCATGCTACTGTGATAGGGAGATGTCTCGCCGGGAACAATCTTCCTCTCTATGACGGCATGTCTTCGTACAATGCCGACGAGAAGGCAAGACAGTTCAATGTGATATCGCGCCATTCCCTGGAAAAAATCTCTGCACAGAATGCGGACATCTTCACTACCGTGAGCGAAATCACTGCCAGGGAATGCGGACAGTTCCTCGGCAGGAAGGTGGACGTGGTGACCCCGAACGGGTTTGAAAACAGCTTCACCCCGTCAGAAGAGGACTATTCGATGGTCCGCTCCGCCGCGAGGGACAAGCTTATAGAGGTCGCCGCAGCCATGTCAGGAGAGACGGTTCCGGAAAATTCCATCTTTATAGGCATCGGAGGTCGCTATGAATACAAGAACAAAGGCATAGATGTCTTCATTGACGCCCTGGACAAGCTCAACAAGTCGGATTTCAAGGGTAAGAGCATCCAGGCGTTCATCATGATTCCTTCAGGGCACAACGGCCCGGACCGGGAGCTGGTCGCAAAACTCGGCGGCAAGGATTCCGGCTATGTCACCAGAACGTCACATTACCTGATGAACAGGGAGTATGACACCATTTCCAGAAGGCTTGACGAACTTAATTTCAACAACGCTGCAGGTGACAAGGTCAAGGTATATTTCATCCCGTCATATCTGAACGGAAATGACGGCGTGTTCAACATGACCTATTATGATCTTCTGGTAGGTCTTGATCTGGCATTGTTCCCGTCATATTATGAGCCTTGGGGATATACTCCGCTTGAAAGTTTGGCCTTCAAGGTCCCTACGCTCACCACTACCCTGGCAGGTTTCGGCCTGTGGGTCAAGAGCCGTTACGAAAAGGAACATCCAGGGATCACGGTACTGGACAGGGATGACTCGAATTATTTCAAGGTTGTGGACGGTGTCGTGGAACGCGTGAAAGAGATTGCCGGACTTTCGAAGGAAGACCGCAAGCGCTATATGGACAACGCCAAGGATGTGTCGGATATCGCCTTGTGGGAAAACAATATCGTATATTACAAACAGGCTTATTCGCAAGCTCTGGAAAAAGTTATAAGGAACATGGGGGAATTCCCTACATTAAAGAATGACAAATCTATGCTGTACAAGAAAATAGACGTGAACAAACCGTCATGGAACAGTGTCCTGATTTCAAGGCACCTTCCGGACGGACTTAAGGATCTGGAGACACTGTCCAGAAATCTGTGGTGGTGCTGGAACGAGTCCGCAAAGGAACTCTTCCGCAAAGTCGATTCCAAGGCATGGGAAGAGACCGGAGGCAATCCGATCGCCATGCTTGACAAGGTAAGTCTCAAGCGTTTCCGTGATCTGGAGAAGAATGCGGAGTTTATGGGCGAACTGAATCTCGTGATGGACGAATTCAATTCGTATATGGCACTGAAATCTGAAAGGAAGGACCCGTCCATTGCATATTTCTGCATGGAATACGGTCTGGACACTTCCCTCAAGATTTATTCAGGCGGTCTCGGCATATTGGCCGGTGACTATCTCAAGGAGACAAGCGACATGAACGTCAATCTCGTCGCCGTCGGACTTCTTTACAGATACGGTTATTTCACCCAGGTGCTTTCCGCACAGGGAGACCAGGTGTCCAAGTATGATGCCCAGGACTTCATGAAGATTCCTGCCACACCGGTGCGTGATGCTGAGGGGAACTGGATGACTGTCAGCGTCGCTTTCCCTGGCCGCAATATCAATGCAAGGCTCTGGAGGGTGGATGTAGGAAGGACCGAACTCTATCTTATGGATACCGACTATGAGGAAAACCTGCCTGAAGACAGGTCTGTGACACATCACCTTTATGGAGGTGACTGGGAGAACAGGCTCAAACAGGAGCTTCTTCTCGGTGTCGGAGGCATACGCGCCCTGAGAAAACTCGGCATTTCCGCCCAGGTCTACCATTGCAACGAAGGACATGCTGCGTTTACCGGACTGGAGAGACTCAGGGAATATATCCAGAATGACAATCTCGACTATCCTGAGGCATTCGAGCTGGTGAAGGCTTCATCCCTGTTCACTACACATACCCCGGTGCCTGCCGGACATGACGCATTCGATGAAGGACTGTTGAGAAAGTATATCGGACATTATCCTCAGAGACTGAAGATTGACTGGGAGACCATGATGGGACTCGGCAAGATTAACGGCAATGACGTGAACGAGAAATTCTCCATGAGCTATCTTGCCGCCAATCTTTCGCAGGAGGTCAACGGCGTTTCCTGGCTTCACGGTGAGGTCAGCAGGGATATCTTCGCGAATCTGTGGCCGGGATATCTTCCGGAGGAACTTCATGTAAGTTATGTCACCAACGGTGTGCATTATTCTACCTGGACGGCTCCTGAATGGAAGGAAATCCATGCCAAGGTGTTCGGAGAGCAGTTCAAGACCCATCATTATGACAAGTCATGCTTCGAGGGGATATACAAGGTTTCCGACGAGGAAATCTGGAATGTCCGCACCCAGCTGAGGAAGAAGCTGATAGCCGAGATAAAGGAAAGACTTTCCGACACTTCCGTAGCCAACCATTATTCGCCTCGCCAGATAGTCACCATAAAGGATACTCTCAGGGACGATGTCCTGACAATAGGTTTTGCCAGAAGGTTCGCCACATACAAGAGGGCTCATCTGCTTTTCCGTGACCTGGACAGGCTGAACGAGATTGTGAACAATCCTGAGAGACCGGTACAGTTCATATTTGCAGGAAAGGCGCATCCGGCAGACAAGGCAGGCCAGGATCTGATCAAGAGTATCGTGGACATTTCGAAGATGGAGCAGTTCATTGGAAAGATTGTCTTCGTCCCGGATTATGACATCACGCTTGCAAAATATCTGGTTCAGGGTGTGGACGTGTGGATGAACAATCCTACAAGGCCGCTCGAGGCTTCCGGAACATCAGGTGAAAAGGCTGCCATGAACGGCGTCATGCATTTCTCCGTTCTTGACGGATGGTGGGTGGAAGGCTACAAGCCTGGTGCAGGATGGGCTCTTCCTATGGAAAGGACCTATCAGGACCAGAATTATCAGGATGAACTGGATGCGGCTACCATCTATACCATTATAGAGAACGATATAGCACCTACATTCTATAACATAAGCAGGTCTACAGGGCGTTCGTCAGACTGGCTCGAATATATCAAGAACACTGTTGCACAGGTGGCTTGCAATTTCACTACCAACAGGATGCTGACTGACTATATAAACCAGTACTATGACCCTCAGTCCAAGAGAACGGAATCCCTGCTTGCCAATGACTATGCTCTGGCCAGACAGATAGCCGACTGGAAGAGGCATCTGCGCAGGGAGTGGCAGAATGTGAGCCTTGTCTCCATCGTCAAGCCGGACAGTTCGAACAACGATGTTTCTCTCGGAAAGGAATTTACTTCGGAGGTTGTCCTCAATATCGGGGATCTCAAGCCGGAGGAAATAGGCGTGGAGCTTCTTTTCGCCACTTCCGATTCGAAGGGCAAGCTTCATATCAGTTCGATAGCTTCGTTCTCTCCTGTGGAAGTGAATGACGGCGTGGCTAAGTACCAGGCTGTAGTCACTCCGGAGACGGCCGGACTCTATCAGGTGGCAGCCCGTATCTATGCGAAGAATGACCTTCTGCCGCACAGACAGGACTTCGAACTGGTGAGGTGGCTTTAGTATTTTAATCGAGAATTCGATGAAATGAATGGAATGAATTTCAGAGAATTACCTCTATAGAGGACGAAGTCCGGCGTAAGGGGGCTGGGTAAAAAGTCCCGAAGGGACCGCGACTGGGAGTCGCACAGTCCCCCTAATAGGGGGTGCAGGGGGTTAGGATGGGTCCAGTCTTTCGAAGAAAGACGTTTGAGGGTGACCAAAAGTCACTTTTGAGTCACCCTCAACGGAGAAGGATATGACTATTCCACCAGTACCATTTCATCGAGAAGGTGTCCCGCTCCGGCCACCTTGTCTATGATAAAGAGTACATAGCGTATATCCAGGGAGATGTTGCGGCAATAGTCCGGGTCAAAGACAATGTCACTCATTGTCCCCTCCCATACACGGTCGAAATTTATTCCGATCAGATTTCCGTCCGCATTGATTACCGGACTCCCGGAATTGCCTCCGGAAGTGTGGTTGGTGGCCAGGAAGCATACAGGTACCGTACTGTTCCCGTTTGCGTCGGTCACTGCCCATCTTCCGTAATCCTTACCTGCGTGAATGTCGCGGAGCCGCTGCGGTATGTTGTAGTCATAGATTTCGGGATTGTCCTTTTCCATTATACCTTCCAGGGTCGATACCGGTTCATACAGGATGCCGTTGGCAGGGGAGTAGCCGCAGACTTTTCCGTAAGCTACCCTGAGCGTAAGATTGGCATCGGGATAGAAATCCCTTTCAGGCTCGAATTCCATCTGGCCGCGCATGTATTTCCTGTACATAAGCCTAATTTCGCCATCCAGCCGCCTGCATGCGGGCAGGATTTCGGAATCATGCCACTTGCGGAATCCTGCTGCGAAGGCGAATGCCGGATCTTTTCGGACAACAGCCGTGTCTGCAGCTTCAAGAGAGAGGACTGTGGTGCTGTCCGTGAAAATGGAGTTATGGAAAAGCGAATCGGCCCAATTCTCCACGCTTCCGTATCTCGCTATGCATTCCCTGAAGTATTCCGGTTCGGACTTGCCATCCATGTCACGGGCGAAGGAATTCATGACGGAGACAAAGGATTCCCTGTCGACAGGAAGGTAATAGTCCTGATAGAAGTCTCTTGCCGCCTTCGCCAGCTCTGCCGGGAACTGGGATTTCCCGGAAGTGTCCTCATATGCACTGGCGGCCATTCCTGCGATTTTCCAGGCGAAATTGCACAGTTCCACTGTGCCTGTCGATTCTGCATAGCATTCCGAAGCATACTTATACGGTTCAAGTTCCCCGTACAGGGAATCCAGACTGGAAATCACGTTTTCGTATTCTGTACCTTCGGCCCATTCGGAAAATCTCCTTTCATATTCCTGCTTCGCCCTTACGGTGCCCAGCCGCCTGATACCTCCGGATTCTCCCTGCCACTTCTTCCAGGCATTGGCTACATTGGCGTTCTTTGAGGAATACCGGATTCTTATATCCTGGCTCATGTCCATGTATTTCTTCTGTATACCGAGCCTCTGCGTGCGGAGGGCGATTTTCATCGGATCGGATATTTCGGATATGTAGCGGACCTCTTCCGACATGATGTATTCACGGGTGCTGCCCGGGAATCCGTATATGAAAGTGAAATCGCCATCATGCACTCCGTCCAGAGAAATTCTGAAGAATTTCCGGGGACTGTAAGGCACATTGTCGGGAGAATAGGGCGCAGGATTGTTTTCCTTGTCCGCATAAATCCGGAAAATGGAAAAGTCTCCGGTATGGCGCGGCCATATCCAGTTGTCCGTGTCTCCTCCGAATTTTCCGATGGATGAAGGCGGGGCGCCGACCAGCCGTATGTCGCTGTATTCCCTGTAAAGGAAAAGGAAATACTGGTTTCCGTAATACATGGCCTCCACTGTCGCCCTCAGACCTTTGCCTCCGGCTGTGGCTTCCCCGATAATGATTTCGGAATTTGCCTTTATGACAGAATCCCTCTGCCGCTCTGTCATGGACTGTGTGCAGCCTTCGAGAATCCGGCCTGTCACATCGTCCATCCGCTCCAGAAAGCTCACGGTAAGTCCTTCGTTCGGCAGTTCCTCGTCACGTGTCATGGCCCAGAATCCGTCCCGCAGGTAATCATGTTCCACACTGCTGTGTTTCTGTATCTGGGCGTAGCCGCAGTGGTGGTTGGTAAGAAGCAGGCCTTCAGGCGATATGATTTCTCCCGTACAGCCTCTTCCGAACAATACTACTGCATCTTTCAGAGATGCCTGGTTTATGCTGTAAATGTCTTCGGCGCCGAGTCTGAATCCTTTTTCCTGCATGTCGTCAATCCGTTCTCCGATAAGAGACGGAAGCCACATGCCTTCATCGGCGGAAGCCGGTTTCTGTGTGAATACGAAAAGTGCAGGTAACAGCATGCCTGCAGCCAAGACTGATCTGAATTTTCCCATTTGTCTGATTCGGAATACCGGTTAACATTGTAAAATTGGCGTATTTCCGCCGTTTTTCCAAAAGAAAAGACGAAACATCATTTCCTGGCATGAATGTCGAGCCTGACAGGCCGTATCATGTTTTCCGGATCCAGAATGGCATCCAGATCCTCCTGTGTGAGAATACCTTCTTCCAGTACTATGTCATAAACGCTGCGTCCGGTCTCAAGGGCCTTTTTGGCGATGTTGGTGGAATGGTCGTATCCGATATACGGGTTCAGTGCGGTGACTATGCCGATGCTGTTTTTCACCTCGGCCATGCAGCGTTCCGGATTTGCAGTAATCCCGTCGATGCACAGTGCCTTGAGGGTATCGGCGGCATTGCGCATGAGATCCACAGATTCGAAACAGCATTGGGCCATGACCGGTTCCATGGCATTCAGTTCCATCTGGGCGGCTTCTCCTGCCATTGTCACGCACAGTTCGTTTCCTATGACCTTGAACGCGACCTGGCTTACCACTTCAGGGATCACCGGATTGACCTTCCCCGGCATTATGGAAGAACCCGGCTGGCGTGCCGGCAGGTTGATTTCTTCAAAACCGCATCGCGGACCGCTGGCCAGCAGGCGGAGGTCGTTGCAGATTTTGCTCATCTTCACAGCGACACGTTTCAGCGCTGACATGTACCCTATCATGCAGGAGGTGTCCGAAGTGGCGCCGACACGGTCGGCTGCCAGTTTCACATTCCATCCCGTGATGCGTCCCAGCGCTTCCACCGCCATTTCCGCATATCCTGGTTCGGAGCAGATCCCTGTACCGATAGCCGTCGCTCCCAGATTCACTGTCAGGAAATCTTCCGCAGCCTCGTTCAGGTGCAGTATTTCATTTTCGAGAATGCTTGCGAATCCGTCGAATGTCTGTCCCAGTGTCATGGGAACTGCGTCTTCCAGCTGGGTGCGTCCCATTTTCAGGATATGTGCGAATTCCCTGCCTTTTTCCCGGAATGAGCCGATGAGGGCTTCCAGATGCGGAAGGAATTCCAGATGGCTGGCATACAGGCCCAGATGAATGGCCGTAGGATATGCGTCGTTTGTGGACTGTGAGCGGTTCACATGGTCGTGAGGGGAACAGTATCCGTACTCTCCCGGCTTGTGCCCCATGTGGATGAGCGCTATGTTGGCAATGACTTCATTCGCATTCATGTTCGTGCTGGTGCCGGCACCTCCCTGGATCATGTCTACGGGAAATTCATCGTGATACTTCCCGGCAATGATATCCTCGCATGCGGCTTTTATGGCGGCATATTGTTCGTCAGTTAGAAGACCGAGCCTGTGGTTTGCCTCCGCGGCAGCCATCTTCGTATAGGCGAGCCCGTTTATGAATGCGGGATAATATTCCAGCCTGAAGCGGCTTATGGAGAAGTTTTCCAGACCGCGCAGCGTCTGGATTCCGTAAAGCGCATCTGCCGGAAGCTCCCTGGTTCCCAGCAGGTCATGTTCGATACGTGTCTTTTCTGTATTTTCCATTATTTTCAAGTCTGATTGTCGTCCGGAAAAAATCCGTGATGCAAAAATGCGGATATTTTTTCTTTTTTGTCATCGTTCCAATGATGTTTTTTATAAATTTACAGTTTTGGATTTTGTAATCCGGGGGTTTCCCCCGGCAAATCTGACCGGAGGAGGGAACGGCATCGTGTTTGAGTATAACATGAATCCCGCGCGCCGGGCAAAACTGAAACGACAGGATTATGATAAAGATTTACGGAATGGACACCTGTCCTGACTGCGCGTATGTCAAGGCACAGGTAAAGGACAAGTCAGGTTATGAACTGATAGACATCGGCAGTCATGTGAAGAATCTGAAGGCTTTTCTGAAACTGCGCGACAGCAGTCCCGTATTCGACGAGGCCCGGAAAAACGGATATGCCGGAATCCCTTGTTTCGTCCTTGATGACGGGACGGTCACTCTGTCTCCCGAAGATGCCGGACTGGAGCCGCGTCCTGCAGACGAAGGCCTGTCATGCAGCATAGACGGGACCGGATGCTGATTATGGGGTGCTGGGGACCGGCAGATTTGTAATCTGCCGGAATATAAACGAACAACCGGATTGCAAATCCGGTTGAACGGGAACAGTAAGTAATCCGGTTGAACGGTGTATGATAATTCATCGGACTGATTGTTAGATTATGAAAAGGATAGAGGTGGCGGCCGCGGTGATAGTCCGGGACGGGAAAATTTTCGCCACGCAGAGAGGTTATGGGGAATTTAAGGACTGGTGGGAGTTCCCGGGAGGAAAAATCGAGGCCGGTGAGAGCCCTGAACAGGCATTGGTACGGGAAATAAGGGAAGAACTGGACGCCGGCATTGATATATGCGGGCTGCTCGATACCATAGAATGGGATTATCCTTCGTTCCATCTTACGATGTACTGTTTTTCGGCCACGCTCAAATCGGATGCCCTGCATCTGAACGAACACGAGGCTGCCGCATGGCTGGGTCGGGAAGACCTGGATTCCGTGAAATGGCTTCCGGCCGACAGGGGGCTGATAGAAAAATTGAAGAATACGGATTTTCAGACTTTGGATATGACAAATGATTCCGGCAGTTAAGAAGCCATCGCCCTTGTGTCATGGTTTCTGACCGGTGTTATATGGAAGAATGTCGGAATCTGCGTCTCAATGTCATACAGGGTATGGAGCTTGATCCCTCCTTTCTTCTTTCTGAACAGGGCCCAGCTAAAGACGCTGAGGCACAGGTCGATCGTGCTTGAGTCGAAGGCATATACCTTGCCTCCGAGCTTGAATATCTCGGTCGCCCTGCACTGCCTTGCCTCTGCCATCACTCTGTAGGCGAACTCCTCAAAGATACGGTAATCCCGGTTGGCATTGGCATCGGCAAGAGTACTCTTTGAGGCGTGCTTCCCGAAGCCCAGATGAAAGGCCTTGTTCGCGTGCGCATGTGTCGCCAGCACAAGATCCCTGAGGCTTTCCCGGTTGGACAGTTGTCCGAACATCATGACAGCCAGCTGGTTCCAGCAGGAAAAGGTCTTGACATATTTGTCTCCGCCATACTTCTTTGATATTCTGAGAAATACAAACGGATCCAAGAAAGATAAAAGTTGAGAGAACACGTATTTTCCTTTATTCATGTGCCATTCTACGATAGTCTGGCAAAGATAAATTCAAATCGTTGCGCTCGTTTTATCTCTGTAAATTCCTAACCTTCAATATTTTCAAAGAACTTTCATGATTTTTTACCGGACACTAGTG